>JAVHRO010000070.1:0-44857 GCA_036171675.1 Vicingus sp.
TAGATAGTGTTGATTGGAAAATATTAGCTCCACGCGATTCTATTAGACGATATAAAGTATTAGAGCTATTGAGTCTAGGTCAAATTACCACTAGTAAGGATTTTGAACGCTGTGCTTTGATTTTTCAACATGGTAACGATTCTACCGATTATGGTATTGCGTTGAATTTTATTTCTAAAGCAATTGAATTAGATTCATCAACTAATAGATGGTTATTTGCAGCAATAACTGACAGAGAATTATTAAGTAGAAACAAGCCACAAATTTATGGGACCCAATTCGTGAGAAAAAAAGGAGAAAAATGGGAGTTATGTGTGATGGATACCACAATAGTTAATGATGAAGAAAGGAAATTCTATAATATTGAACCTCTTGCTATAATTCGTGAAAGAGTACGTGAAATGAATTTATTATCAATTACCGAATACTATTCAAAAACAAATTCAATAAAGGAAATGGTAAGATTATTAAAGTTTGAGAAAAAGAAAGGGAATAAGTCGGATTATGATGTGAGTGAACTTGAGTTAAATTCATTTGGCTATAATTTGGTGCATTTAAATAAATTAGATGATGCTCTTAAAATATTTGAGCTTAATAGCAAATTTTATCCAAAAGCATCAAATACTTTCGATAGCCTAGGAGAATGTTTACTTCTATTGAACCAAAAAAAGAAAGGAATAAATGCTTATAAAAAATCCTTAGAGTTAAATCCTAACAATAAAAATGCTGAAAAAATTCTGAATGAGTTGAATTAGTCTTTTTATAAACTTATTGTTGCAATAGGGACAAGGATTTTTTTTAAAAAATATGTTGAAAAATGGATGTTTGTTGTCTTGTTTATTTCCCCCAACGGTAACTTTCGTTTTCTAAACCCATTAAATCGATAACGCGGTCAACAACAGTTTTGGCAACTTCTTCAATGGTAGAAGGTTTGCTGTAAAAACTTGGTGTGGCAGGGCAAATAATTCCACCAGCTTCGGTGATGGTTTTCATGTTGTTGAGGTGAATCAAATTGTAAGGAGTTTCACGAGCAACTAGAATTAATTTTCGGCGTTCTTTCAACATTACATCAGCAGCGCGAGTGGTTAAATCGTTCGATATTCCTGCAGCAATTCTTCCCATGGTTCCCATAGAGCATGGAATAATTATCATGGTATCGTATTTCGCTGAACCCGAAGCAAACGGGGCGTTAAAATCATTTTTATCGTAAAACTTAAAATTGTAGTTGTTGAAATTGGTATTTTCTAATTCATGATTCCAAACCGTTTTAGCATTGTCGCTCATTACCACGCCCACTTCAATGTTTTGTTGTTTGCTTAAAAAATCCAACAATAATTTGGCGTAAATACTTCCCGAAGCACCTGTAATTGAGATAACAATTTTTCTTTTGGTTGTTGTCATTTTGTGTAGTTGTCTATTTTTTGTTCTTTTTAACACACCCCTGCCCCTCTCAAGAGGGGATGCTTATTTATTGAATTGGTAACGAATGGTAAAATTCAAATCTAAATTGTACCAACCTGTGTTGAATAATTTATTCAAAATTCCAATCTGTTGATCATAATTTTTAAAATCTCTAATTGGTAATAACGAGTTTTTCGACCTCAGGTTAAAAATAAAATGATCGTTTAATTTATAGTTGATTCCAAAAAAGCCACCAAAATCATAGGATTTAAAAGGAAAAGGCTCTGCATAAAGTTGTCCGTTTTCATCACTCATGGAATAGTTTAAAAATTTACTATAATACAAACCTGTTTCGAAAATAAAACTTTTATAATGGTACCGAAATGCCATTGGCATTTCAATATAATTGATGTTTAGGTTAAAAGCATCATAATCTCCTTGACTAGTATTTGGATTTTTCTGGCTGCCTTTGTTAATAAAGTACATTTCTAATTGAGTCGAAAATTTTTCTGAAAAATCTACGTTTGTAAATCCACCAACACTAAAACCAATCTTATTATAGCCTCCGTATCCATCACCTTCAACTTGCGAACTACTTATGCCTGCCAATGCTCCAACTTTAAAAACCTGACTGTATAAGCTGAAATAAATAACAAATAATAATGCTAACGTAAATAGCCTTTTCATGACGTAAAATTAACGAAAAAATGAGGCTAGTATATTTCTAACAATTCTTTTATTAATAGAGGAAGGCCTTCGGTTGCTTTCTTTTTTATGTGGGTCACATTTTTTCTTTTCCAAATATCAACGTCGTTGGGGTCTAGCAAATAAATTTTACAATGGTTTGAAACACAGTCAACTAAATTTGCTGCAGGATAAACATTTAATGAAGTTCCGATTACGATAAGAATAGCTGCTTTTTCACAAAAATCTTCAGCTTTGTCGATGTTGGGAACGTGTTCTCCAAACCAAACTACATCAGGTCGTAATTGATGACCATTTTCACATAATTCTCCGTAGTGTAGTTCATCTCCATTTATTGGATAGGTTAAATGAGTTTTTGAACTCCTCGATTTTAGAATTTCTCCATGCAAATGCAATACATTTTTTGAACCAGCTCTTTCATGTAAATCATCAACATTTTGAGTGATAATCTGAACACTGAATTTTTTTTCTAGTTCAGGAATCGACAAATGGGCAGCATTTGGCTTTGCATTTAACACTTGTTTTCTTCTCATGTTGTAAAATTCCAACACCTTTTTAGGGTCACTTTCCCATGCCTCAGGGGTGGCTACATCCGTAATTTTATAGTCCTCCCATAACCCATCCGTATCCCTAAAAGTTTTAAGGCCACTTTCTGCACTAATTCCAGCTCCAGATAAAATAACGATGCGTTGCATATACTTGAGTTAATTGAGTTGAAAATAGCTAAAATTAATTTAAAAAAAACCTATTTTGGTATCTTAAGAATATTAGTACTTTTACTAGTTCAAAAATACTTAAATAAATGGGAAAATCTAGAAAAGATATTGATGCTTTAGAGTATCATTCGCAAGGAAAGCCTGGTAAAATTGAAGTGGTACCTACCAAACCATACAGTACACAACGAGATTTATCCTTGGCATATTCGCCAGGTGTTGCAATACCATGTCTAGAAATTGCTGATAATCCTGAAGATGTTTATAAATATACTGCAAAAGGTAATTTGGTGGCTGTAATTTCTAATGGAACTGCGGTATTAGGATTAGGAAATATAGGTCCGTTGGCTGGAAAACCAGTAATGGAAGGAAAAGGTTTGCTTTTTAAGATATTTGCCGATATTGATGTGTTTGATATTGAAGTTGATGCAACTAATATCGATTTGTTTGTAAATACCGTTAAAGCAATTGCACCAACTTTTGGAGGAATTAATTTAGAAGATATAAAATCACCCGAATGTTTTGAAATAGAGCGAAGATTAAAAGAGGAGTTAAACATTCCGCTTATGCACGATGACCAACATGGTACTGCCATTATTTCTTCTGCTGCCATGCTTAATGCTGTTGAATTAGCAGGCAAAAAAATATCAACTATAAAATTGGTGATTAGTGGAGCTGGTGCTGCCGCTGTATCGTGTACGAAGTTGTATAAAAGATTGGGCGTAAAATCGGAAAATATTGTAATGATTGATAGTGATGGAGTGATACGTGCTGATAGAAAAGAGTTATCCGAATCCAAAGTTGAATTTGCCACAAAAAGAGATATTCATACTTTGGCCGAAGCATTAGTTGATGCAGATATGTTTTTGGGCTTGTCTAAAGGTGGATTGTTGAGTAAAAACATGGTAAAATCAATGGCCAAAAATCCTATTGTATTTGCATTAGCTAACCCAACCCCAGAAATTTCATACAAAGATGCAATGTCTGCCAGAAAAGATATCATTATGGCAACGGGTCGTTCCGATTATCCTAACCAAGTTAATAATGTATTAGGGTTTCCCTATATTTTTAGAGGGGCATTAGACGTAAGGGCCACTTGCATTAACGAAGAAATGAAATTGGCTGCTGTAAAAGCTATTGCATCTTTGGCTAAAGAAGCGGTTCCGGAAGAAGTAAATGAAGCCTATTCTGAAAAAAATATAGTTTTTGGTAGAGAATTTATTATTCCTAAACCGATTGATCCTAGGTTGATTACTACCATCGCTCCAGCAGTTGCAAAAGCTGCTATTGATTCTGGCGTTGCCCAACATGTGATAACCGATTGGGAGGCATATAAAGAACAACTTGCTGCTAGATTAGGACAAGATAATAAACTCCTAAAAAATATAACTCAAAGAGCAAAACGTGCACCAAAAAAAGTGGTTTTTGCTGAAGCAGATAACTACAAAACATTAAAGGCTGCTCAAATTGTACATGATGAAGGAATTGCATTACCTATTTTACTTGGAAAAGTTAAACGAATTGAAGAAATAGCTAAAGAATTTAATCTTGATATTTCCGAGTTAACCATAATAGATCCAAGAAGTTCTAAGGAAAATGTACGAAAAAACAAATATGCTCAATTGTTATTTGAAAAACGTAAACGCAGAGGAGTAACCTTGATGGAAGCTAGGGATATGATAAGAAGTAGAAATTACTTTGGGTCAGCTATGGTGGAGTTCGGTGACGCAGATGCCTTAATTTCAGGGTTAACAAGAAATTATATTAACACCATTAAACCCGCATTACAAGTTATTGGCACTGAAGATGATGTTCGCAAAATTGCAGGAATGTATATTTTAATTACCAAACAAGGGCCATTTTTTCTTGCAGATACAACCATTAATGTAAACCCAACCGCTCAAGATATTGTGGATATTACATTACTCACCTCAAAAATTATACAACGGTTTAAAATTACGCCTCGAATAGCCTTATTATCCTACTCAAACTTTGGCTCCTCAGAAGAAGAAGATGCAATTAAAATGAGAGATGCTGCTAAAATATTGCATGAAAAACATCCAGATATAATTGTTGATGGTGATATCCAAGCAAACTTTGCGCTGAATAAAGAATTGAGAGATGAAATTTTTCCATTTTCTGAATTGGCACGAAAAAATACCAATACCTTAATATTTCCGAATTTATCATCTGGTAATATCGCCTATAAATTACTTCAAGAAATGGCTGGTTTTGAAACCATCGGGCCTATATTAATGGGAATGAAAAAACCTGTTCATATTCTGCAATTAGGTAGTTCAGTCAGAGAAATTGTTAATATGGTGACTATTGCTGTCGCAGATGTTCAATCTCGAAAATAATTTAGATTTTTAGATTTAAAGTTTAAAGTTAACCTCTAACCTGAAACCTCGAATTAATATGATTGCTCAAATAAAAGGAAAACTCATAGAAAAAACACCAACCTTTGTTGTGATTGATTGCAACGGGGTTGGTTATCATATTAATATTTCACTCAATACTTATTCTAAAATAGGTAATGATGAGAATTGTTTGCTCTACACTCATTTTGTTGTTCGAGAAGATGCCCATTTGCTTTATGGTTTTAAGGAAAAAAGTGAACGTGAACTATTTAGACTGTTAATATCTGTTTCTGGTGTAGGTTCAAGTACCGCAATAATGATTTTATCATCATTATCGCCTGAAGAAACAAAAATGGCTATTTCAACTGGCAATGTGAACTTATTAAAAAGTGTGAAAGGAATTGGTTTAAAAACCGCTGAAAGAATTATTATTGATTTAAGAGATAAAATTGGAAAATCGGATGGAACTGAAATTATTTCATCGCTTGCTAACAATACAATTAAAAATGAAGCGTTAAGTGCTCTTGTTATGTTGGGTTTTTCAAAAATTCCTGCTGAAAAAGCTTTGACTAAAATAATGGCTGAAACACCTGATTTAAAAGTTGAGGAGCTAATTAAAAAGACATTAAAAAGCCTTTAGTAGCTCTAATTTGATTTGAAGAATAGTAGAATAAAATATCATAATATAGGATTAGTATTAGGGCTATCGGTTTTGATAACCATAATTAACTACGCAGTAAATCCTATATCTACAAGTGCTTTGCCTAAAAATAATTTTCTTGCATTCGAACTAGAAACACCATTAGATAGTCCGGAAGTGGAGTTGCCTTTCCCTTTTCATGATGGTGTTGGAAATCCTAATGAAAATAATACTGGTGGTTTATATTTGAATAACCCTTCAAATTTAGAAAAGGGATTTGAATACGACCCAGAAACAGAAAATTATAATTATCACGAAAAAGTTGGAGGTAAATTCATCAAATATCCAACTTATATGGATTTTGAAGAGTATATTAATTACGATTCAAAAAAATCGTTGCAAAAATATTGGAGAGAAAAAGCTGCTGCTAACGATGTAAATCAAACTAAAGGGTTTAGACCTTCTTTGACCATTAAAAGTAAAGCATTTGATAGAATTTTTGGTGGTAACACCATTGATATCCGCCCTCAAGGTTCGGCAGAACTTACCTTTGGGTTGAATAGATCAACTCGCGATAATCCGGCACTGCCAGAAAATCAACGAAGTACCACTACCTTTAATTTCGACCAAAAAATACAGTTAAATGTGGTTGGTCATATTGGAGAAAAACTTAAACTTTCAACGAGTTATAATACCGAAGCTACATTTGATTTTGAGAATCAAATGAAAATTGAATATACGGGTTATGAAGATGAAATTATTCAAAAAATTGAAGCTGGTAACGTATCATTACCTCTAAAAGGTTCATTAATTACTGGAAGTCAAACGCTTTTTGGAGTAAAAACAGAACTTAAATTTGGTCGTTTGTATGTAACTAGCGTATTATCTCAAGAACGAGGCGAACGTAAAGAAATAAATGTTCAGGGTGGTGCTCAGATTCAGAATTATGAAAAACCTGCGTCAGATTATGAAGAAAACAAACATTATTTTTTAGCTCAATATTTTAGAGATAATTATGAGAATTTTTTGTCAACACCTCCTCTGGTAAATTCTAGAGTTACCATTACTAAAATTGAGGTTTGGACCTCTAACATTAACAATGCGGTTGAAAACACCAAAAATATCATCGGATTTATGGATTTGGGTGAAGCTACCGCAAATAACATTTATAACGATGCCTTAGTTACCGATGCCAATGCTTCACCAAACACTTCATTCCCAGTAAATGCAGCTAATAATTTATATCCCAACATTACAACTGGTTATCCTGTTGCAAGTGATATTAGAGGATTTGTAACCGCTAGTCAAGCCTTAGAAGCATTAGGCTATGAAAATGGAGTGGATTTTGAAAAATATGAAAATGCCAGATTGTTAAATCCTTCCGAATATACTCTAAATTCACAGCTTGGTTACATCTCCTTGAACTCAACGTTACAAGCCGATCAAATCTTGGCCGTAGCATTTCAATATACCATAGATGGACAGGTTTATCAAGTGGGGGAGTTCTCAACAGATGGTATTGCTGGACAAGATGCTCTTTATACCAAATTGCTTCGCCCTACTATTTTAAGTACCAATCTTCCTACATGGAATTTGATGATGAAAAATGTGTATTCGTTGGGTGCATTTAATATTTCACCAACTGATTTCTTTTTTAATATTGACTATTTAGATCCTGCAACTGGAGTTCAAATTCCATTTATTCCAGAAGATAATTTAAGCAACCAACCCATAATTGGGTTAATGAATTTGGATAGATTAAATAATCAAAGTCAAGCGAGTCCTGATGGAGTATTTGATTATATCAATGGTGTAACCATAAATTCAACAACTGGTCGAGTCTATTTTCCTGTTTTGGAGCCATTTGGTAGTCACTTGAGATCTAAATTTTCTAATCCAACTACTGCTGATAAATACGCATTCGATTCACTTTACACCACTACACAAGACCTAGCCAAACAAGATGCAACCAGAAATAGGTTTACTATTCGAGGTAAATACTCTTCCTCGTCGAGCGCTGATATTGCTTTAAATGCCTTAAATGTACCACAAGGTTCGGTTGTGGTTACAGCTGGTGGTGCTACATTAACTGAAAATGTGGATTATACCGTAGATTATAATTTAGGCCGAGTAAAAATAATTAACGATGGAATTTTGCAATCAGGGACTCCAATTAAAATTTCTTTGGAAAGTCAATCGTTGTTTAATATTCAGACCAAAACGTTGATGGGAACTCGTTTGGATTATAAATTTAGCGACAAATTTAATATTGGAGGTACCATCATAAAATTATCAGAGCGACCACTTACTCCAAAAATTAATTTGGGTGATGAACCTATAAATAACACCATTTATGGTTTCGATTTAACGTATTCTACCGATGCCCCCTTTTTAACTCGATGGGCTGATAAATTGCCGATTTATAGTACTAAAGAAAAATCAACCTTAACCTTAGAGGGAGAATTTGCTCATTTATTACCTGGAAATCCTTCTGCGATAAGTAAAAGTGGAACAGCCTATCTTGATGACTTTGAAGGCAGTCAGTCTAGTATTGATTTGTCCACTTATACCATGTGGAGTTTGGCGAGTACTCCTCAAGGACAACCCGATCTTTTTCCAGAGGCGGATGGTGCTTTATCTAATCAATTAGCTTATGGATTTAATAGGGCTAATTTAGCTTGGTATGTTATTGACCCACTGTTTTGGAGAAATGATTCGAGAACTCCAAGCCATATTTCTGGAAATCCTAATATGCAATCTAACCACTATATGCGTGAAGTATTGCAAACCGAGGTGTTCCCAAACAAAAGTTTAACTAATGGTGTGGTTACCAATATGCCCATTTTCGATTTGGCATTTTATCCCAAAGAAAGAGGTCCTTATAATTTTGATAATGGAACTTTTCCAGGATCTGGAATTGCGGCAGATGGAACTCTAAACAATCCAACTACGCGTTGGGGAGGAATTATGCGAAGAATTGAAACTACAGATTTTGAATCTTCTAATGTAGAATTTATTCAATTTTGGGTTATGGATCCCTTTAATGATGAGGATGGAAATCCAGCTCATAGTGGAGGTCAATTGTTCTTCAATTTGGGAAATATTTCTGAAGATATTCTTAAAGATTCTCGTAAAAGTTTTGAAAATGGATTGCCTATCGATGCTATCAATTATGGAACAGGCACAAATGTTAATTTAGTTGATACCACCATTTGGGGTAGGGTGCCAAAAGTACAAACATTGGTTAGCGCATTTGATAATACACCAAGCACAAGACCTTATCAAGATGTCGGTTATGATGGATTAAATGATGCAAATGAGGCTGCTTTTTTTGGCTCAACATTTGGCTCTGATCCGGCTGCCGATGACTATCATCATTACAGAGGTTCAGATTATGATTTGGCACAACTTGATATCTTATCTCGATATAAAAAATACAACAATCCCGAAGGAAATTCTCCTACATCTGCACAATACACAGAATCTTATTCAACATCAGCTACAACTAGACCGAATGTGGAAGATATTAATATGAACAACAATCTTGACTTTAAGGAATCCTATTATCAATATGTTGTTAATTTAAGTCCTACACAGGTTAATTCAAGTAATGTCGGAAACAATTATTTAACCAACGTGCTCGAAACGTCTGTTAGAACACCAAATGGACAAACTAGAAACATTAAATGGTATCAATTTAAAATTCCTATTCGAGAACCAGCAAGCGTAATTGGAAATATTCAAGATTTTAAATCAATACGATTTATGAGAATGTTTATGAAAGGTTTTAATGAAAAAATCGTGCTTCGTTTTGCTCAACTTGAATTGGTTCGTGGCGAATGGAGAAAATATGATGGTAGTTTATTAAGTTTAGGTGATTTTATTGGAACTGACGACAACACCACTTCGTTTGTTATTTCAGCTGTTAATATAGAAGAAAATAGTAGCAAAACGCCAGTTAATTACGTTATACCTCCAGGAATTTTAAGAGAAATTAATCCTAATCCAACTTCAAATAATACGGGGTTAAATGAATTGAACGAACAAGCCTTATCCTTAAATGTTTGTGGGTTAAAAGATGGTGATGCCAGAGCAGGATTTAAAATTATGGATATCGATATCAGAAGGTATAAAAAGATTAAAATGTTTATCCATGCTGAACAAAGTAATCCTACAATTCCTTTAAATAGTGGAGATTTATCCGTATTTATCAGGATGGGAACTGATTTTAATGAGAATTACTATGAATATGAAGTACCTTTACAAGTAACCCCTGCAGGTTATTACAATAAAGATATTGAGAACGATCAATATACCGTTTGGCCTGAAGCTAATAATATAGATTTTGCTTTTACAAAACTTACCGATTTAAAATTGAAAAGGAATCAATTATTATCAGAGCCTTCTAGTGGCGTAAACATTATTAAAACCTATGTTGAAGTTGATGGTAATAACAAAGTAAAAGTAAAAGGTAATCCGAATTTAGCCGAAGTGAGAGTTTTTATGATTGGTGTAAGAAACAATAAGCAATCACCTCTCCGTCCTTCCGATGATGGATTAGAAAAATGTGCTGAAATCTGGGTTAACGAACTACGAATGACTGATTTTGACAACGAAGGAGGTTGGGCGGCTAAAGCTAGATTAACAGCTCAAATTGCCGATTTAGGTAATTTTACATTAGCAGGAAATTATTCAACACCTGGGTTTGGAAGTGTACAACAAAAACTTAACGAACGTCAAATAGATACTAAAAAAAGTTATGATTTGTCCACTGGTGTGGAGCTAGGTAAGTTTATTCCTGAAAAAGTTGGAATAAGTGTTCCAATGTACTTTAATCAAACCGAAGGAAAAGTTACGCCAAAATACAATCCTCTTGACCCAGATATCTTATTGAACGATTTGTTAAATGACCAGGATTTTTCACAAGAATATAGAGATTCGGTAGGATACAGAACGGAAGAATACCTAAAAAGAAAGAGTATTAATTTTACCAATGTTCGTAAGTTACGACCTAAAGGACAAACAAAAGCTCATTTTTATGATGTATCCAATTTATCTTTTAATTTTGGATATGCTAAATCGTATTTGAGAAATTCCGACACCCAATTTGATACTAAGAAAAACTACAAAGGAGGAATTGCTTATGGATTTAGTAACAACCCAAAGAACTATACTCCATTTAGCGATTCAAAAATTGCCAAGAAAAAGGCATTTATGTTCATCAAAGATTTTAACTTTTATCTTGCACCAAAACAATTAACTTTTCAAACCGATGTGGATAGGATGTATTCTGAACGAAGAGCCAGAAATAATACTGGATTTGATTTTGAAATGCCAACTTACTATCAAAAATATTTCTATTGGAGCCGAATTTATGCATTGAAATTTGACATTACCAAAGCATTAAGATTCGATTTTAATGCCAACAATAAAGCATCTATTAACGAACCATTAACAGCACAAGGTAGAGTTAATAAGGATTATAAGGAAGAATATCAGCAATGGAAAGATACCGTTTACCAAAGTTTTAGAGAGTTTGGAATCAACACACAATATCATCATTCGTTTAGTTTTAATTACGACGTGCCAATTGCTAAAGTTCCTTATTTAGATTTTATTACATTAACCGCACAATACAATGGCGATTATGATTGGCAACGAGCTCCTATTGGAGCCGATAGTCTTGGACATACTATTCAGAATT
Source organism: Vicingus sp. (assembly GCA_036171675.1). Lineage (GTDB taxonomy): Bacteria > Bacteroidota > Bacteroidia > Flavobacteriales_E > Vicingaceae > Vicingus. Next base: position 11,524 of record JAVHRO010000070.1, read on the forward strand.
CAAATACCATTTCGTTAAATGCCCAATTAAATATGGGTAAGTTTTATAGTCAATTTAAGTTCTTAAAGGATGTGGAAAAACGTTCAACAGAGCGTCAACAGAGAAGAACATTGGATAGAAAAAAACCAGATAAAACAAAAACTCAAGCTGAAAATGCAAAATTAAAAGGATGGGCAATTGGAGTCCCACCAACAACGATTCAATTTGAAACAAAAAAATATAAAGATAGTGATACTTCTCGAGTAGAAATGTGGCGTAAAGTATTGCCTTTTAAACCATTAGATCATGTTGTTCTATTGTTAATGAGTCCAAAAAATATTTCAGGTACATATACTAGAAATCGAGGAACATTGTTGCCAGGATATTATCAAGAAACATCAATACTAGGGTTTAATCCTAATTTTTCTGCTCCAGGTTTTAATTTTGTTTCGGGTATACAAGAAGATGATTTTGCTTTACGTGCAGCCGAAAGGGAGTGGCTCGTACCAAGTGCGTCGTTATTGTACACCTATAATACGACATACAAAGAAGAATATAATTTAAGAGCTACAGTTAACCCACTTAAAAACTTAAGAATACAATTAACAATGAACCGAAATTATGCAACCAATATGTCTCAACAGTTTTTTTGGAACGACTCCATTAATAATGGTAATGGTGCTTACGAATTTCCTAGAGCTATTGAAACGGGTAATTTTAGCATGTCATACATATCTATATTTACAGCATTCAATACTGACGAAAAGGGAAGCTGGAATTCTAAAGTTTTTGATAATTTTTTAACCGACCGTGAAATAATTTCTAAAAGAAGAGGCATAAACGATATACATTCAATCGGATTAATTGGCAACTATAGCGATGGATATAATGGAACCTCTCAAGATGTATTAATTCCTACTTTTTTAGCTGCGTATTCAGCTACCAACCCCAATAATATTTCGCTAAGTAATTTTGATAAATACATTCCTATTCCTAACTGGAGAATTACTTACGATGGTTTAGAAAAAGTTCCATTATTAAATAGGGCTTTCAAAAAAATAAGTTTAAACCACGCTTATCGTTCAACTTTTAATGTGAGCTCATTTACAACTAACCTTTTTTACGTTCAAGGGGCTGCCGCTAGAGATGTTAACAATAACTTTATTACTCCAATGCAAATATCGTCTGTTTCTATTTCTGAACAATTTGGACCACTTTTAGGGGTCGATATTACCTTGGAAAATAATATTTTAATTAAGGCAGAATATAAAAAAGACAGAAACGCTTCATTAAGTTTAGCAAATAGTCAAATTACTGAGGTTAAAGGCGATGAATGGAGCATTGGTTCGGGTTATACCTTTAGGCAAGTTCGAATTCCATTCATTAAACGAAGAATTCAAAGCGATATCGAAACAAGAATTGATTTCTCACTTAGAAATAACAATACCATTATCAGAAAAATTGTTGAAGGGGTTAATCAATTAACAAGTGGTCAACGAATTTTCTCAATTAAATTTACTGCCGATTATAAAATAAGTCAAAAATTAAATTTTAGGTTGTTTTATGATTATATTGCTACAAACCCACTTATTTCAACAACGTTCCCCACATCCAATACCAATGCGGGATTTAGTTTAAGATTTATTCTTTCTCAATAATCGTTAATAATTTATTAGAGTGGGAAGTTTGATTAATTCTAAATAATAAATACCTTTACTTTCAATTATTAAAAACTAGTAAAATACAATAGTTATCAATTTCTTTAAATCAATTATTTATTAAAATGAACATTCCATCAGAATTAAAGTACACAAAAGACCACGAATGGGTTAAAATCGAAGGCGGCGATGTTGCCATAATTGGAATTACTGATTTTGCTCAAAGCGAATTAGGTGATATTGTTTATGTTGAAGTAGAAACTGAAGGTGAAACGCTTAGTCAAGAAGCTACTTTTGGTACTGTTGAAGCAGTTAAAACTGTTTCCGATCTATTTATGCCCGTATCTGGAGAAATCTTTGAGTTTAACAATGGTTTGGAAAAAAACCCAGAATTGGTTAATACTGATCCTTATGGAAAAGGTTGGATGATTAAAGCTAAAATGACTAATCCAGCAGACTTAAATCGTTTACTTTCAGCAGATCAATACAAAGCATTAATAGGATAAAAAACAACAACAAATACCTCATAATTGCTATAATTTGGCTTATTATTATTGCCATTTTAAGTGGTTATCCCGGAAATAGAATTCCTAAATCACCCCTACTTAACCTAGATAAGTTGGTGCATTTGGGAATTTATTTTGTTTCAGTAATTTTGTTTTTTTTAGCCGTTTTATTCAACAAAAAAAATGTCAAACACGTTATCCTTAAAAAAATAGCTATACTTTTTTTTGTAATTTTTTATGGAGGATTTATGGAAATTCTTCAAGAATACCTCTTTATTAATAGAAATGGAGATTGGTTCGACTTTTTTTCAAATGCGGTTGGAGCTATATTGGGGTTTGTATTTTATCCGTTTGTTGCCAATTTGATACCGATAAAAAGATGATGCCTTAAAATAAGTGAAGAATTAAAAAAAATATTAATTTTAGAGTCTTAAAATAAAGTCATTATGGAATTAAAAAAGAATCCAAAAGCTGACCTAGATAAACTAAGAGGAACCTTTATGTTAGGGGGTCTTTTTGTTTCGTTAGCGATTATGTACGTGATAATCAACATGAAATTTTACGATGTTTCAGCAAGTGAACTTGGTCAGTTGGTTGTACAACAAGTAGAGGAAGAGATTATTCCTATTACTCAACAAAATACACCACCGCCACCACCACCGCCACCACCAGCAGCACCAGAAATTATTCAAGTCGTTGAAAATGAAGCACAAGTTGCTGAGGTTCAAATGGTGAATACTGAAGCTGATGCTCAAACGGTTGTGGAAGAATTTCAAGTTAAAGAAGAAGTCGTTGAAGAAGAGATTTTTACCATTGTTGAAAGTATGCCAGAATTTCCAGGTGGAGGACAAGAAGCGTTATTTAAATACCTTAACAGTGAAATGAAATATCCACAAGTTGCAAAAGAAAATGGTATTCAAGGTACCGTGTTCGTTAACTTTGTTGTGGGTAATAATGGTAAAATTAGAGATGTAAAAATTTTAAGAGGAGTAAACAAAATGTTGGACGATGAGGCAGTAAGAGTTGTCAAAGCAATGCCATCATGGACTCCTGGTAAACAGCGCGGTAAAGCTGTTTCGGTTTCGTATAATTTGCCAATAAAATTTACACTGAAATAATATTATTTTGAACTATTAATAAAGCCCTGAAATTTTTTCGGGGCTTTTTTTTTGATTTTTTGTGGAATTTTTGTTTTAAGTGCATCTAATATAAAATACTAAATTTAAACATTCAAAATACAGTTATAAATTGTTGTTTATCAATAAATTAATCCGTTATGGTTACAAAAAAATTGTTTTTCATACTTTCAATATGCTTCATGTTTATTTTAAGTTCAATAAAGATTTTCTCATATGCAAATGAGCATATATTTAAAATTAACAAACAGCAGTCTTTATTTGTTTACACAAAAGGAAGTTCTTTTCTTGAAGAATGGAAACTTGTCGATTCGCTTGAGCAAAACGGACTTTCTAAATCTGCACTTGAAGAAGTAGAAAAGATATTGGTAAAATCAAAAGAACAAAATAATCATCAACAAATTCTTAAGGCGTTAATTGTAAAAGCCAAATTTCAATCTTACGTTCAAGAAGGTGCGTTCAAGTTAACATTAAATGAAATTGAAAGTGAGGCAGATAAGTCCAGCTATCCTTTAAAACCGATGTTGCACTCAACTATTGCCGAGTTGTATTGGCAATTCTACCAAAACAATCGTTGGAAATTTTACAATCGAACCACTACCGTAGGTTTTGTTCAAGATGATATAGAAACTTGGGATCTTACTAAAATTATTGATGTAACTATTAAGCATTATTTACTTTCCTTAAAAGATATTGATAATTTAAAAAGAACACCTGTAAATACCTTTGAAGATGTGATATTAAAGCAATACGATTCTGAAAAATATCGTCCATATTTATATGATTTTTTATCACAACGTGCGCTAAGTTTTTTTATGAATGAAGAACCTAGCCTTACCAAACCAGTATATGCGTTTGTCCTAAATAATGCTAACTATTTTTCATCTGCCGAAGAATTTGCAACATTAAATCTTGAAAATAACGATTCGCTGTCATTAAAATTTTATGCACTGCAAACACTACAAGGTTTAACTAAGGTGCATTTAGAAGATAATAATATTGATGCATTGGTTGATTTAGAATTGCAGAGATTACAGTTTGTTAAAAACAACTCAATATTGACGAATAACGATTCTTTGCACTTATATGCCTTAGAAGAACTTCAAAAAAAATACATTAACCATAGCGCATCGGTTCATGTTGCTTATGAAATTGCTCAACTACATTTCCAAAAAGGAGCTCGTTACAATGCCAACGAAAATAGTGGTTATAAATCAGAAATTAAAAAAGCCTACGATGTTTGTGAGAAAGCCATAGGCTTATTTCCAACTAGTTTTGGGGCAAAAAAATGCGCTTATTTAATTAATCAGATTCAAATAAAAGCTCTTCAAATAACTGCCGAAAAAGTGAATACGCCAAATAAACCTGCGTTGGCATTGTTATCTTATAAAAATGTTTCTAAAGTTTATGCACGACTAGTTCAAGTAAATTACGATGATTATCTAAACTATCGCAATACTGAAAAAAATGAGGATTTCTTAAAAAAATTAAAGGCACAAAAAGTAAAGAACGAGTGGGAAATTCAGATGGATAACGATAGTGATTATCAAATTCATTCGGCCGAATTTAAAATTCCAGCACAGCCAATCGGATTTTATGTTTTGTTGGTATCTTCCAATAAAAACTTTGAAAGTTTAAATGAAGCTGTCACCTATACTCCTTGTTGGTTTTCCAATTTAAGTTATACCACTAGAAGGACAGAAAATCAAAGCACTGAATTTTTTGTGGCTGACAGAGAAAATGGTAATCCTTTAAAAGATGTGGTAGCGGATATATTTTACGATAAATACAATTATTCAACACTAAAATATGAACGTAAAAAATTAACTACTAAAACAACCAATGTGGATGGCTATTTTATAATTGAACCAGGTAATGATTACCGCAATTATTTTGTTGATTTAAAATATCAAAAAGATAGGTTAAATACCGATGATTCTTATTATCAATACCGAAATTACAATGAACCAAAACGTAGCCAAGTTAGAACATTGTTCTTTACAGATAGGGCTATTTACCGACCTGGTCAAACCGTTTTCTTTAAAGGGTTGGTTATTGATACGGATGGAGAAAAAAACACCATTAAAACCAACCATTCATCAACGGTAACTTTTTATGATGCAAACTATCAAAAGGTAAGTGACTTGAAAGTTACAACCAATGATTTTGGAACATTTAGTGGTTCATTTGTTGCCCCAATGGGTGGATTAAATGGTCAGATGAATATTTCTGGTGCTAATGGAAGTATTTATTTTTCGGTTGAAGAATACAAACGACCTACTTTTGAAGTGGAGTTTAAACCTATAAAAGGTAGTTATAAACTCAATCAAAATATTAAAACCATCGGTTTGGCAACTACTTATTCTGGAGCACCATTGGATGTGGCAGATGTTCGTTATAGAGTGTTAAGAAATGCAAGTTTTCCTTATTGGTGTTATTATCGTTGGGGATATAATCCTCAATCATCTCAAATGGAAATTACCAATGGCACCACCACCACAAAATCTGATGGATCTTTTGAAGTTGAATTTAAGGCAATTCCAGATGAATCAGTGAGTCAACAATTTGAACCTACCTATTCTTATACCATTTATGCCGATGTGGTCGATATCAATGGGGAAACACAAAGTGCCACATCGTATGTTTATGTGAGTAATAAAGCGTTGGTTATCAATGTTTCAATTCCTGAATTAGTAAATAAAAATGCTGCTGACAGTTTTTATTTATCTACCACAAATTTAAATGGAGAAGTGGAATTTGCTAAGGGAAATATTAAAGTGTGGCAATTAAAAAGTCCTAACAAAATTTTTAGAACAAAAAATTGGAATAAGCCCGATAAATATTTAATGAGTAAAGAAGATTATCAAAAAGATTTCCCGCAGGACGAATACAAAGATGAGAACAACAAATACAAATGGGAAAAATCTATTAAAGTTTTCGATGTTAATTTTAATACCGAATATCAAAAAATAGTAAGGTTTGGAAAATTACCCGAATGTGTTTCAGGATATTATGTGTTGGAAGCCACAACTACAGATGTGTTTGGAAATGAGGTGAAAGAAATTAAATATTTTACGTTGTTCAGCGATACTGAAAAATATTGTCCAACCAACGAAATCAGTTTTTTCACCAATCTAAAAAATGTTGTTGAACCAGGTCAAAAAGCATCGTTTCTTGTAGGATCGGCGGCAAAAAACGTAAATATCTTTTATGAAATTGAGCACAAAGGAAAAATTATTTCTAAAAATTGGATTAGCGTAAGCGTAAGTCAACAAAAAATTGAAATTCCTGTAATAGAAGAATATCGTGGAAATTTTGTGGTGCATTTTTCATTTGTAAAACATGGAAGAAATTTTAATTACACCGATATGGTTTATGTGCCTTATACCAATAAACTGTTGGATGTTAAATTCGAAACATTTAGAAATAAATTGTTGCCCGGTCAAAACGAAGAATGGAAAATAAAAATTACCGATAAAAAAGGCGAAAAAGCTGCTGCAGAAATGTTGGCTACATTATACGATGCTTCGTTAGACGCGTTTCGTCCCAACTATTTTTCAATGGATATTTTAAAATATTACTATTCAACCATTTATTGGGAAGGAAATAATGCTTTTTCGTCCGTATCATCTAACATGTTTCCTTCCGATTGGAATAAGTACGTGAGTTTACCTTATCAGCAATACGACCAGTTAAATTGGTTCGGGTATTATTTTAATAGAAATTACAATTATAGGTATAAGTCACAAATTCAAAAAGGAGCAATGTTAGATGATGCTGAAACCGTTTTTGAAGAGTCAAGTGGCGATAAATTTGCTGAAGCTGAAATGAAACAAGCGCCTTCACCCGCAATGAAAATGGACGCAACAGTTGCCACTGGATCAACAGCCACAAAGAACAGGTTGGAGGTTGCAAAAAAAGATGGGAATGTAGCTGGAGGGGTTGCCGCTAATGAAAAAGATGAAGATTCAAGGAGCATAGAAGGCAAAGATTTACAAGATGTAAAAGCACGAAGTAATTTTAATGAAACGGCTTTTTTCTATCCACAATTAACAACCAACGAAAATGGCGAAATCATCATCAATTTTACCATTCCAGAATCGTTGACCAAATGGAAATTTATGGGTTTGGCTCATACCAAAGATTTGAAGTCGGGAATGCTAACTGAAGAAATCATCACTCAAAAAAAATTAATGGTTTATCCTAATGCACCACGATTTTTTAGAGAAGGAGATCACATGACTTTTTCAACAAAAATTGTAAATCTATCGGATAAGACTATCGAAAATGGAGGGGCTAAAATTTCCTTCTTCGATGCGTTAACCATGAAAGATATAACTAGTACTATTTTGAAAAGCAAAGATGTAAATCCATTCAGCGTAGAAAAATCAAAAAGCACTATGGTTGAATGGCAAATAGCTATTCCTGAAGGATACTCTGCCATTTCATATAAAGTGGTAGCAAAATCTGGAAATTTCTCTGATGGAGAGGAAAAAGTTTTGCCTGTTTTAACCAATAGAATGTTGGTTACTGAGAGTTTACCTTTACCCATTCGAGGAAATCAAACGAGAACTTTTACCTTCGAAAAATTGTTAATCAATAAGTCTTCCACGTTGAAAAATGAAAAACTTACATTAGAATTTACCTCTAATCCTGCGTGGTATGCCATACAAGCATTACCTTATTTAATAGAATATCCTTACGAATGTGCAGAGCAAACATTTAGCAGATTTTATGCGAATTCTATTGCTTCCCACATTGCAATTTCCAATCCTAAAATTGCTACCGTATTTGAAAGTTGGAAAAGCACTTCACCGGAGTCATTTTTATCGAATTTAGAAAAAAATCAAGAGCTGAAATCAGCTATTCTTGAAGAAACGCCATGGGTGCTAAACTCGCAAGATGAAAGTGAACGTAAAAAAAGGGTTGGGTTATTGTTCGACCTAAACAAAATGGCTAATGAGCAACAACGAACACTCAAAAAATTGCAAGAACTGCAAGTGCCAAATGGCGGTTGGACTTGGTTTAAAGGTATGCCTGAGAGCAGATACATTACTCAATATATTGTTACTGGTTTTGGTAGGTTAAAACATATGGGCGTTACCAATATAAAATCCGATGCAAAATCATGGAATATGGCAGTGGCGGCACTACAATATTTAGACAACAGAATCAAAGACGATTATGATTATTTAAAAAAATATAAAGTTGATTTATCAAAAAACAATCTGAGTTCCGATCAAATTATGTACCTATATGCTCGAAGTTATTTTATTGATGAGGTAGAAATAAGTTCGCGAAATAAAGAGGCGTATGACTATTATTTTAATCAAGCAAAAAAATATTGTTTAACCAATAGCAGGTATATGCAAGGGATGATTGCAGTTGCCATGAATAGAAGTAAAGAAACCACTACTGCTACCAAAATTGTAGCTTCATTAAAAGAAAATGCGATTAATAATGAAGAATTGGGCATGTACTGGAAAGATAATACGGGTGGTTATTATTGGTATCAAGCACCAATTGAAACCCAAGCATTATTGATTGAAGTATTTGATGAAGTTACCAATGACCAAAATAGTGTAGAATCGATGAAAGTGTGGTTGTTAAAACAAAAACAAACGCAAGATTGGAAAACCACTAAAGCAACCACCGATGCTTGTTATGCATTGCTTATGAAAGGTTCAAGTTGGTTGGCTACCGAAAATAATGTTGATATTGAAGTTGGTAAACAAAAAATTGATCCTAAGAAAATGGAAAATGGAAAAGTTGAAGCAGGAACGGGATATTTTAAAACTTCATGGAACAAAAATGAAATTACTCCAGAAATGGGAACTGTAAAAATCACTAAAAAGGATGATGGAGTCTCTTGGGGCGCGATGTACTGGCAATATTTTGAACAGTTAGATAAAATAACCCCTCACGAAACCCCTTTAAAAATTGTTAAAAAAATGTTTTTACAGGAAAATTCAGCCACCGGACCAGTGATTAGACCAATAACAGATAAAACAAACTTAAAACCAGGCGATGAATTAAAAGTTAGAATTGAATTACGCGTTGATAGAGATATGGAATATGTGCACATGAAAGATATGCGGGCAGCAGGTTTTGAACCTATCAATGTGTTTTCTGGATACCGATATCAGGATGGTCTGGGTTACTTTGAAAGCACTAAGGATGCCTCTACGAACTTCTTTTTTGATTATTTACCAAAAGGCACTTACGTGTTTGAATATCCATTAAAAGTAAATATGAAAGGCAATTTTTCAAATGGAATTACAACAATCCAATGTATGTATGCTCCAGAGTTCACCTCTCATTCGGAAGGAATAAGAATTGTTGTGAAATGATAGATATGAACTGTTAAAGCGTAGGTAAAATGTAATTTGAATGGTTGTTGAGTGAAATAGAATTTGTTTCAAAATTTTATTGCATGGTTACTGTTTTTTAATTTATATTTGTTTTTTTATTTAAACTTTATGAAATCAATAAAATATCTTGCAATAATTTTCACCGTACTAATACTTTCTTCATGTGGAGGAAATACGGATGAAGCTAACACAGAAAATTTGCCAGCCGAATTAAAAGGTTATGAGGCATTAGATTTAACTCCTTGGGGTTTTCAAATGTCAATTATGGTTCCAAATGCTGAAGATAATGGAGAACCAGTAGTTAATTTAACAGAAAGAGGTGCTTTAGAAATTTCAGTTGGTCAAGCCTTTGGGATAGAAATAATGTATGGTGAAGGTGATATTGAATTGTTGAAAATGGATTTGAAAGAAGATTTGGTATTTACCTCAAAAATTATAAAAGAAGATTCTACTTCTCTTATTTATTCTCAAGACATTCCAGATTCAGGTATTAAAACACAAAACCACTTTTTTTATAAAGCACTTGTTGGTACTGACATCTATGAGGTTAGAGATTTAATTGATGGAAGTTTTGCTGAACCTATGATTGAAAGTATGCTCTCTGCATCAAAAACATTAAAAGGGTTGCCTGCAAAAACTAACGCTTAAATTATCGTTCTAATCAGTTTTCGAAAAGGGTTTGTGTATTCTATTCAGCTTGTTAAATGTCGGTTAAACACCTTTTTGTTGTAATTATTATCTTGTTTTCTTGTAGAAACAACGAGCAAGAAATTGTTCCTAAGTTGCCTAAGGCAGTTATGGTTGATATTATTGCTGAAATGGAACTTGCTCAATCCATTTATAAGTTTCAAGATATTGATAAAAAAATTGCGGTAGATTCTGTTATTGAAAAAATCTATATAAGCCACCATACCTCCAAAAATGAGTTTGATGAGAGTTTAAAGCAATATGCTCAAATTCCTAATGAATTGGATGAAATCTATAATCAAGTTATCAATAAACTCAACATGAAACAAGTAGAATTGCAACAACAAATGAAATAAAAAAAATAGGAATTAGTCTCTTCTGTAATAAATATAGCAATCGCTGTTTTAATCATAGTTCAAACTCGAACAATTTGCTAATGTTGACTCAAAATGGGTAAATGTTCGTTTTTTTAGCTAATAGAAATTACTGCTCTAAAGCAAAATCAATATAAGTATAAAGGTCTGAAGGGTTGTTATTCAAAAATTCTTTTGAGCGTTCGTTACCTAAACGCACTGCGACAATATTTTTTTCTGGAATTACAATAGTGTATTGTCCTTTAATTCCTCTAAAAAAGAAAATATCTAAATCTTTGTAATAAGTAGTCCATACATGATAACCGTAGTAATCAACAAAATTATTATTACTATCCTTTAAATAATATGCAGAACAGGTGCTTTCGTTGATGTAATTTTCTGATAAAATCCGTTGCTTATTCCAAAGTCCTTTATGCAGATAAAGTTCGCCGATTCTGGCAAAATCACGTGCATTGGAGTAAAAACAACAATAAGCTTTTTCTTTGCCATTTTTATGGTCGAGGTTCCATAAAGCGGGATTTTCTGCCCCTAAGGGTTTCCAAACTTTTTCACTCATGTATGCTGAAACACTTTTTCCCGTTACTTTTTCTAAAATAAATGATAAAATAATGGTGTTTCCACCCAAGTACCTAAAAATTTTACCTGGTGTTTCTGTAACTGTGTATTCCTCGTTTAATTTCTCAATGTCTTTTCCATAATAGGCTTTTGCCATGTGGCCGAATGGACTGGTATAACTTTCATCGAAGTTGATGCCAGAACTCATTGTTAATAAATGTTTTATGGTTAACTCAGGATGATCTTTGTATTGTGGCAAGTAATTGGCAACAGGGTCTTCTATGCTGTTTATTTTTCCTTCGTCTAATGCAATTCCAATTAACATTCCGATATAACTTTTCGCCATCGAAAAGGAGTTGGTTAGTGAGTTTTTATTGTATTTGTCCCAATACTCTTCATAAACTATGGAATCGTTTTTAATAACTAATAATGCTGCTGGTTTAAATTTTTCAATTTCCTTGTGCAAGGCATTGTCATTTTTTTTGTTGTAATTTTTACTAATTAACCATGGCTGAGGTTCTCCAGTTTCAACTGTTCTACTTTCAAAAATATCATATTCATCAATGCTTGGACCCGATTTACCTACCAAGTATGTTGTAGCAACTGCTTTAAACAAATGGTTATTTCCAGTTAAAAAAGCTAATAATGAGGCCAATGCTAAAAAAAGAACTAAGCCAATAAGTATTTTTTTTAAGATTTTCATAGGTTATAGTTTATAAAGTTAAAAGTTCCTAAAGTAGAAAGTTAATCATGCTTTCCATCCTAACTTATCAAAAAAGAGCACATTATATTTTCAAATATACTCATTTTCAAATTTTCAAATCGACAAATTCTGCGTCAAATAAATCGCAAAAATGTATTTTTAATTTTTCTTTAACCTCTTCTATGTCAACTTCTTGATTTAGTTCTTTTTGCAATGAGGTAACTTGTTTATCTTTTATACCACAAGGAATAATGTTGTTGAAATAATCTAAATTGGCATTGATATTAAATGCAAAACCATGCATGGTAACCCAACGGCTACAACGAACACCCATGGCACAAATTTTACGGGCTTTTAATGGGCTTTCGGCATCTAACCATACGCCTGTGTACCCGGCATATCGTCCAGCTTTTACCCCATATTCGGCCAATGTTAGTATCACCATTTCTTCTAAATAGCGTAGGTATTTATGAATATCGGTGAAAAAATAATCTAAGTCTAGGATAGGATATCCAACAATTTGACCTGGACCGTGATAGGTGATGTCGCCACCTCTATTTATTTTGTAATAGGTTGCTCCTTTTTGTTTGAGTATGGTTTCAGACAATAAAAGGTGCGATTCATCACCGCTTTTGCCCAAGGTGTAAACGTGTGGATGTTCGCAAAAAATCAAGTAATTTTTGGTTGGAGTTACTGTTTTCTCAGCTCGTCGATTTTCAATTTTAGCATCAACATTGGCTTTAAAGACTTTTTCTTGATAGTCCCATGCTTCTTTGTAATCGATAAGTCCTAAATCTTGAAAAAGTATTTTTCGCATATTATATTTTCGACAATTCGTTTTTGAGGTTGGTAATAACATCCACCTCAGTAACATCAATACCTTTTTTTTCTGCTAAGAAATATGAAATCCAATCGCCTAAATGAATTAAATATAACGATTGTTCTAATCGTGTTGATCCTTTTGAGTAGGCTTCAATGATTGTTGAAGTGTATTTTTCTATTACTGTTTTATTAATCTCCATTCTTTTTTGTGTACGGAAATAATCGTTGTGATTTCTAAAAATTATTACGGCTAATTCATCATTTTTTTTTGTCCAGCCGACTAATTCGTTGTGGTTCATTTCTGGAATAACATTGTGCCAACACAACATTTTTGCATTTTCATTAATTTGTTGACGAAATCGAACGCTAACACCTTCAAACCAAGCATCAGCATATATAATAGGTATTTTATTATAAAGTTTTTCGGTAATTTTTTTTGCTTCTGTTATTATGTTTTGCTCCTCAGCATTGAGGTGGGTAATACTTTTCGCAAAATCGTCGAAATAAGTTGAAGAAATTGCGTCGTAGTGACTCAACAACTTAAATAGTGTGGGGAGGGATAAACCAAAAGCTGCTCTTGGTGGGTGTCCACTAGGAATTTTTATTAGGTTGTAATTTTTTGCTTTAGCAATTTCTTCTAATTTTCCAGCAGAAGTAACACATGCAATTTCAGCTCCTTGAGCTTCAGCTTGTGCCAACATTTCTAATGTTTCTTCGGTATTTCCAGAGTATGAACTGCAAATTACCAAGGTATTGTTATTTACAAAAGCTGGAATTTTATAATCTTTATTTATAGTAATTGGTGCAGTTGCATTATTAGCTACTATTTGTGAAACTACTGTTCCTCCAATACCTGAACCGCCTAATCCACAAATTAAAACTGAATTAATAGGTTTGTCTGTTCTAGATAAATTCGTATTATTACAAATTTCAATAGAGTGTGCTAAATGTTTAGTAAAATCTTCAATTAATCCTTTCATGGGTTTTTATTATCTTTTAGTCAGACCGTAAAAGTAATAAAAACTAGTATTATAGTCAATTGGTTTATATCACTATATTTGCTTTGTCAATGTCAGTTAAGGTTAAAATACTTATTATACGGTTTAGTTCAATAGGCGATATTGTACTTACAACTCCTGTTATTCGTTGTTTGCAACAGCAGTTAGAAGGTAATGTTGAGCTTCATTATTTAACCAAAAATCAATACAAAGGTATTTTATGTTCCAACCCACGAATTACAAAAGTTTATGGAATTGAAAAATCTACCAATAAAATAATTAATGAATTAAAAAATGAGCATTACGATTTTATAATTGATTTACACAAAAATCTACGTTCGAAACGAGTTATTCAAAAATTAAAAGTCATTGCTTTTGATTTCGATAAGTTGAATTATCAAAAGTGGGTAATGACTGCTTTTAAAATAAATATACTGCCTAAGATTCATATCGTAGAACGATATTTAAATGCTGTTAAAGCATTAGGTGTTGAAAACGACGGGATGGGCTTGGAATATAATATTCCAGAAATTGATGAAGTGGTATTAAGTGCTTTACCTGATACACATCAATTTGGTTATGTGAGTTTTGCAATAGGTGCTCAACATCCTACCAAACGATTGCCTTTAGAAAAAATGTGTGATATTTTAAAACAATTGAATTTGCCCGTGGTTTTATTAGGGGGAAAAGATGATATTGAATCGTCGAATTTCATTAAAAACTCTGTTGGCGATAAGGTATTTGTCGGATGTGGAAAATATAATTTAAACCAATCGGCATCAATTGTTAAGCATAGCAACGTGTTACTCACTCACGACACTGGTTTAATGCATATCGGAGCAGCACTAGGAGTTAATATCGTTTCGGTTTGGGGAAATACCATTCCTGAATTTGGAATGTATCCTTATTATCCAAAAAATCCCGAAAAGTTTGTAATTTTTGAAAATAAGGAATTGAGTTGTCGTCCTTGTTCAAAAATTGGTTACGATAAGTGTCCGAAAAGACATTTTAACTGCATGGAACAGTTAAATAATAATAATGTTGTAAATGCTGTTTTGGAATTTTACCACCGTTAATTCCAGCCATTTTTAGCAGTTTCTTCCAACAAAACTTTTTTAGGAATGTCATGTGTGCCATCAAAAGTGATGATTTTGAAAGACAAGGTAGTTTTTTCTAAATTTTTGGTTACCGAATTAATGTGTTCTGGATTTAGAAATTCATCTTTGGTTCCATAAATTAAATACAGATTGGTTTCTTTTGGAAGTACTTCAAAATCTAAGTCTTCAGGGAAAAAATTTGCCCACAAAATAAAATTGGTACAATTGAATTTTTTTGATGCAAACCATCGGCAAGCAGTGGCTCCACCTTGTGAGAATCCTACTATATTTATTTTAAGATCTTTATTCTTATTCTCATTTATCGTGTTCTCGTACAATTGTTCTAAAAAATTGGTATAATCAACAATTTCTTCTGTGCGAAGGTGTTTAGTCATCCAACTGGCTCCAATTCGCCCACTAAAGCCATGTAAATAAAATTTGGAAAGAGCCTCAGGAGCAATGATACAATTTTCAGTATTGGCTATAGGTTCAAATTTCTTGATAAAAAACTCTGCCAAATAACCATATCCGTGTAAAACAAACCAAATGGTTTTTGCTGTTTTTACATTGCCAAGGGTATAATAGGTTGCGGTTTTCTGAATTACGATACTATGCTTTGTGCTCGTATTTTTCAATGGCTTCTGGGTCATATTTAATCATAAGTGCTATCCAAGATGCTCTCGACAATCTGAAAACATAAGGTAAAACTAGTGCAAGGGTAATAAAATCTAGAATTAAAAACAGATTAATAGTGAAAATATCAAGAACTATCATAGCAACAAATATGGCAACAATTATAGCAATGGTAAATGCATAACTCATGTACATCGCACCATAATAAAACCCAGTCTCAATCTGAAAGTCTTGTCCACATTTTGGGCATTTTTTTGGCATATCAAAAAATCCCTTGTATTGATATGTTTTTTTATTGCAGAACAAATCACCCTTCCTACATTTGGGACATTTAAAATACATAATGCTAGAAATCAAATTGGGCATAAAGGATTGTTTAAATAAAAAAACAAAGTTATCAAAATCATCATCGAAAAATTGAATTGTATAAATTAACTTTTCGCTAATTTCGCGACATGGTAGGAATTAATGAGTTAACGGTAAATTTTGGTGAAAGATATCTTTTTAATAAGGTATCGTTCTTAATAAATAAGCAAGATAGAATTGGATTAGTTGGAAAAAATGGAGCTGGAAAATCTACTATGCTTAAAATTATTGCTGGTGAAAACCAGTCGGATGGTGGAAATGTTTCGTATCCGGCCGATTTTACTTTTGGTTACTTACCACAGGATATGGATTTTAGTCACGGGAAAACTGTGCTGGAAGAAACCAAATCTGTATTCAAGGAAGTAAATCAAATCAACGAAAAAATTGATCATATCAATCATCAATTAGAAACCAGAACGGATTACCATTCGGATGAATACATGGATTTGTTAAATCATTTAAACGAATACAACCAACGTTTATCAATGATTGGTGGTTTTACGGTAGATGCCGATGTGGAGACCATTTTAAAAGGTTTGGGATTTACTCCAAAAGATTTTGTTCGTCAAACCAATGAATTTAGTGGTGGCTGGAGAATGCGTATTGAGTTGGCTAAAATTTTATTGACTAAATCGGATTTATTGTTGCTCGATGAGCCAACCAATCACTTGGATATTGAATCGATACAATGGTTGGAAGATTTTTTAAAGGTTTACAGTGGGGCTTTAGTATTAATTTCACATGATAAGGCTTTTTTGGACCATGTAACTACCAGAACCATTGAAATTTCGCTTGGAAAAATATACGATTATAAAACGTACTATTCAAAATATTTAGAGCAACGAAAAGAACGAAGAGATCAGCAACTAGCAGCATACACCAATCAACAAAAACAAATTGCCGATACCGAAAAATTTATTGAACGATTCCGCTCAAAAGCAACTAAAGCAGTACAAGTACAAAGTAGAATAAAGCAACTCGACAAAATAGATAGGATTGAAATTGACGAAGAAGATACGGCATCGATGCGATTTTATTTTCCTCCAGCGCCACGCTCAGGTAAAGTGGTTGTTGAAGCAAATGGTGTTGGAAAATCCTTTGGAGAAAAAATGGTATTTAATGATGCTAATTTTTTTATTGAATCGGGCAAAAAAATTGCCTTTGTAGGTAAAAATGGTGAAGGTAAAACTACCATGACCAAAATTATTGTAGGCGAACTGGAGCATGAAGGCGAGTTGAAAATAGGCCACAATGTTAATCTTTCTTATTTTGCCCAAAATCAAGCGGAGGAATTGGATAAGGAATTGACTGTTTTCGAGGCGATAGACCAATGTGCACATGGCGAAATACGTAAACAAGTCCGAAATTTATTGGGTGCTTTTATGTTTGGAGGCGAAGAAGCCGACAAAAAAATTAAAGTACTTTCGGGTGGGGAACGAGCAAGGGTGGCATTGTGTAAATTAATGTTGGAACCAGTAAATTTATTGGTGTTAGATGAGCCTACTAATCACTTGGACATTCGATCTAAAGAAGTATTAAAAGCTGCTTTAAAAAAATATGATGGAACACTAATCGTGATTTCTCACGACAGGGATTTCTTGGACGGATTGGTTGAAGAAATGTATGAATTTAAGGAAGGGAAAGTAAAACAATTTTTGGGTGGTGTTTACGATTTCTTAAAATCTAAAAAAGTAGATAGCATTCGAGAGTTTGAACAAAACGTTAAAGTGGTTGCTAAAAACGTAAAACCAGTTTCGGAAAACAAATTAAGTTTTGAAGAAAAAAAACAACTGGAAAAAGACATCAAACGTGTTCAAAATAAAATCAACAATCTAGAAAAAGAAATTGAAAATCTTGAAAATAATATTGAAGATTTGAGTATTAAATTAATGAATGTTGGCACCTATTCTGATGATTTGTTGATACAATACAACCATGCTAAGGTTGCTTTAGAAAAAGCCATGACTGAGTGGGAAGAAAATCAACTAAAAGAGGAAGAGCTGAAAAGTAAACTGGATTAATACGTTTTGGTCATCGACTCTGGGGTTGCAATAATAAAATGTGCCAATCCTTTATTTTCTTCTTTTAACGAATCAATGTTTTCTTGTTCAACATTAGCAATCGTCAAAATCTTCAAATCGGGGTTTGCTTTTTTAAGATACCACATAATTCCTTCAAAATTGTTAGAATGATAGGTGCCATTGAAATGGATAAACGTTCGTCCCTTAACCCAATTTTTTAATATAAAGTGAGCCATGGTTGCATCTTTTACCGCTTGTGATTTAGGTAAATTTTCTCCACCATGACCATCAACCGCTTTAACCATATTTGCGTAGCCAGGTAATTTATCATCATAAATAATAGGTAGTGGGGCAATATATTTTTTTGCTTCGTCAGTTAAATGATTAAATGCTTTAAAGCCTTCTTTGTATACCATGTTAGCATAGCGACGAGGAACGTTAGTAGCTATAAAAGTTAATTGATTGGAAACGGCGAAATCTAATAAGGGTTGGTAGTCGGTTTGATTATTTGGCCATAGTTTGGCTTCTTTTTTAAAAACTTCGTAATCGTAATGACCTCCTAGATACTCATTAATAATCAACTGATTGTCAGCCTCAAACATTTCAGCTCCAAGAGCAATATTTTCGTTTACTTTTTCAAAAATATCTTTGGTCAGTTCTAACTCTAGCCAGTGGTTAATTGGGTTGTTGTGTAATTCTCCAAACAAAATGATATCGGCATCTTCAGCTTTTTTCAAAATTTTTTTGTAGCTGGTTTGGTTTCCTAAATCATCATAAACTTTATATACCTCTTTATCGTTTCCAAACGAAAGGAATACGAATGCTAATAGTAGGCTCGCTAATTTAAATGAGTTCATTTAAAATGAATTAGTTAGTTCTGCAAAGATACATTATATCGATATTACAGCCCAAATTATTTTCTCGTATAATCATGGACAAATTTGCATAAACGTTTTACTGTTTCTTCTGAAGTAGTGGGTAAAATGCCGTGACCTAAATTAAAAATATGACCATTAATACCTTTTACCGAATCCAATAATTTTTTTGTTTTGGCTTCGATGATACTCCAATCGGCAAATAAAGCTGTTGGATCTAAGTTTCCTTGAACGGCAACTTCATAGTTCAAGTCCTTCCATGTTTTAGCTAAATCGGTTTTCCAATCTAACGAAATCACATCTGGTTTTGCTTTTCTTAAACTTGGTATTAAATGGGCAGAATTAACACCCATAGAAATTATTGGCGTTGTTGGATTTTTTTCTTTGATTATCTGAATCATTTTTTCCACATGAGGGTAAACATATTCATCGTAATCATCAATAGCTAAAGCACCCACCCAACTGTCAAAAATTTGAACCACCATGGCTCCACTTTCAATTTGAAAGTTGAGGTAATTTGCCATTACAGTACTTAGTTTATCCATTAACAAATGCCAAGCTTTAGTTTCGTTGTACATAAAAGCTTTCATTTTTTCGTAATTTTTCGAAGGGCCGCCTTCAATCATGTAACTTGCTAATGTAAATGGAGCTCCCACAAAACCAATGCAAGGCACATTTAATTGAGCTTTTAAAATGTTTAAGGCTTTGCCAGTGTACCACATTTCAGTAGCTGGGTCAACCACTTTTAGTTTTTCCACATCAGCAACCGATTTTATTGGGTTATGAATGAGTGGGCCATACCCTTTTTTGTATTCAAAGCTAATTCCCATTGGTCCTAAAGGAATTAAAATATCTGAAAACACAATGGCAGAATCCACCTCATAATTATTGACAGGAATCATGGTAACTTCTGCACTAATTTCTGGAATGGTGCTAATTTCTATTAAACTGTATTTTTCTTTAATAACTCTATATTCTTTTTGGAATCGCCCTGCTTGTCGAGCCAACCAAAGTGGAGTATAAGGAGTTTCTTCCCTTCTACAGGCTTTTAAAAAACTATCGTTAAATTTTGTCATATTTTTTTGTTTTATATCGTCATTGCGAGGCACGAAGCAATCTGCTTCAATTAAGCGGATTGCTTCACTCGTCCCTCGTTCGCAATGACGTGGTAATTAAATTTTTTTCATCGCCTTATTTATTCCATTTTCGAGTTTTTGTATGTCTTCATCAGAAATTACAGAACTTAAAAACCATGCTTCAAACTGACTTGGTGGAATGTAAATACCATTTTCTATCATTCCCCAGAAAAATTTAGTGAATTGTTCGGTGTTGCATTCTTGGGCTTCGGTAAAATTGGTTATCGTTTTTTTGCTGAAAAACGGATTAAACATCGAACCAAAACGGTTTACTGTTAATTCAATTCCATTTTCGGCTGCTGCTTCCAATAATGCTTTCTCGATTTGAGCTGCTTGTTGGTTAAACTTGTCGTACGGATGTTGAGCTTTTAATTCAGTTAAGGTTGCAATTCCAGCAGCCATTGCTACAGGGTTTCCAGATAATGTTCCAGCCTGATATACATCTCCTAAAGGAGAAATTCTATTCATAATTTCATTTCTAGCTCCATAAGCTCCAACAGGGAAACCACCTCCAATCACTTTGCCTAAACAAGTAATGTCGGCTTCAATTCCTAACAATTCCTGAGCACCACCAAATTTTGAACGAAATCCAGTCATTACTTCATCCACCACCAATAAAATTCCTGCAGCTGCGGTAATTTTTCGTAATTCTTTAATAAATGAATCTGTTGGTAAAACAACCCCCATATTTCCAGCAATAGGTTCAATAAAAACTGCTGCAATGTCATTACATTCAGCAATATGTTTTTTTACCGAATCGATGTTATTGTACTCGGCAATCAACGTATTTTTTACTGCCTCAGCAGGAACTCCTGCACTTCCAGGTAAGCTGTAAGTAATCAATCCTGAACCTGCTGCAACCAACAGTGCATCGGAATGACCATGATAACAACCAGCAAATTTTATGATGTGATTTTTATTAGTAAAAGCTCTAGCTAGCCGAATGGCACTCATAATTGCTTCTGTACCTGAGTTTACAAAACGCACCTTGTCCATTCCTGGGAAAGCCTCACAAACCATTTGTGCCAAAATAATTTCGTTTTCGGTACTTGCTCCAAAGCTAAAACCGGTACAAACTTGTCGCTGCACTGCTTCAATAACTTTGTTGTTGCCATGACCTAAAATCATAGGTCCGTAAGAAAGCACCAAATCAATGTATTCGTTGCCATCCACATCGTAAATTTTTGAGCCATGAGCTTTTTCAATAAACAAAGGATTTCCGCCTACCGATTTAAACGCACGTACCGGAGAATTTACAGCTCCAACCAAGTGTTTTAATCCTTTATTGTAGAGTTCTTGTGATTTTGTATTGTTCATATTTTTCTTTTTTGTCATGTCGACCTTGTGGAGACATCTTCTTATTTTTTTAGAAGATTCCTCGACTCCGCTCGGAATGACATCTAGTTTTTATTCAAAATTTTTGCTGCATCTTTAGCAAAATACGTAATAATAATGTCTGCACCAGCTCTTTTGATACCTAGCAAAGTTTCCATCATCACCCGTTCTTCGTCAATCCAACCGTTTCTACCAGCGGCTTTAATCATAGAATATTCACCACTTACATTATATGCTGCTAGAGGAAGATTAAATTTATTTTTTACTTCTCTAATCACATCTAAATAGGCCAAAGCAGGTTTTACCATTAAAATGGCAGCACCTTCATCCACATCGGCTTGAGCTTCTTTAATCGCTTCCAATCGGTTAGCAGAGTCCATTTGATAGGTTCTTCTATCACCAAAACTAGGAGCAGAATCGGCAGCATCTCTAAACGGACCGTAATAAGCTGAAGCATATTTTACCGAATAGCCCATAATTGGAATGTGTTTAAATCCATTTTTATCTAGCTCGTCTCTAATTTCACGCACTACAAAGTCCATCATTCCAGAAGGAGCAACCATATCCACTCCGGCTTTTGCTTGTGCCAATACTTGTTTTCGGGTATTCACTAACGTTAAGGTATTATCTACATCGTGTCCGCACAACACACCACAATGACCGTGATTGGTGTATTCGCAGAAGCAAACATCAGCAATTACTTGAAGCGTTGGAAAATTCTTTTTGATGTAACGAATGGCTTCTTGTATCACGCCTTTTTCGTTCCAACTTTCAGAACCTTCGGCATCTTTGTGCAAAGGAATTCCAAAAAGTAGTACAGATTTTATTCCTAAATCTACTACTTCTTGTAATTCAGCATCAATTTGATCTAATGAATATCTAAAAATTCCCGGCATTGAAACAATTTCTTTTTTGATGTTGGTGCCTTCTTCAATAAACAAGGGATAAATAAAGTCAGAAACGTGTAAATGCGTTTCTCTTACTGCATCTCTAATTTCGGCAGTTTTTCGGTTTTCTCTTAGTCCTAATTCCATGATATAATTTTTAAAGTACAAATATAGGTTTGTTCGTTGATGTAAAACAGGAAATAAATCAGTTTTTCAGTTCATTCTTTTTATCATCTGTACATTTGTATGGTGGAAACAATAAATTACCTTATACTTTTCGATGGAGACTGTAATTTTTGTAATTATTGGGTAAATTTTGTCTTGAAAAGAGATAAACAAGGGGTGTTTAAGTTCGCCTCTTTAAACTCCGAAATAGGAAATATGCTAAAATTACAACATCAAATTCCGGTAACGGTAGATTCTATTGTTTTGATTAAAGATGACCATGTTTTTATCAAGTCTCAGGCTGCTTTAGAAATAGCAAAAAACTTGAGTGGAGGATGGTTTATGATGGCTGGCTTTAAAATAATTCCAACCTTTATTAGAGATGCCGTTTATGATGTGGTGGCTAAAAATCGTTACCGTTGGTTTGGTAAATCGGTTTGTGAGTTGCCAGCCAATCCAAAATTTAAAAATAAATTTCTTTAAAATAATTATAACTGATTAGCCACTCTTATTGCCACAGATTACACAAATTTACACAGATTTGTTTCGCAAATTTATCAATACTTTTTTATTATAAATTAAGGTTTTGATGCTACTATGTGGTGTTTAAATTCTCACAAAAGTAACTGCCACGCTAAAGGCGTGGCAGTTATTAATCTGTGTAAATTTGTGTAATCTGTGGCAAAGAGAAGAAAATAGGTGCTGAGTAGTTACAAATAATTACTTTTGTAAAAATGTACGCCATTATCGATATAGAAACATCAGGAGGAAACCATAAAAATGGTAAAATAACTGAAATTGCCATTTACAAACATGATGGGAATAAAATTGTTGATGAATTTGTTACGCTAATTAATCCGGGAATGAAAATTGACTGGTATGTGAAGAAACTTACCGGCATTAACGATGAAATGGTTTCGACAGCTCCCAAGTTTTTTGAAGTTGCCAAACGTATTGTAAACATTACAAGAGGTTGTATTTTTATTGCTCACAATGTCGATTTCGATTACGAATTTGTTCGTGCTGAATTTCGATCGCTAGGATTTAACTACAAACGCTCAAAGTTATGTACTGTTAAATTGAGCAGAGCATTATTACCCGGAAAAGCTTCGTATAGTTTAGGTAAATTGTGTGAAGAAATTGGCATAACGGTAGAAGACAGACACAGAGCTTCTGGTGATGCGTTGGCAACGGTTAAATTGTTTGAAATGCTTTTAAAAGCTGATGAAAACCAGAAATTAATTCCACGACCTGTGGTAGATCAAAATCAGACGAAGTTGTTTTGAGTAATTGGTCTCGCAAAGACGCAAAGCTCACAAAGTTTTTTTTGATTATGTCTTAGCGAACTTCGCGTCTTTGCGTGAAATCTTTATTCGCTAACAATCAATTTCTGTATTACTTGTTTTTTGTTTTCAAAAGTAATTTTTACAAAATACAAACCTTTTGGTAAACCAGTTCTTAGTTCGGTTTTGGGCTGGTTAATAGTTTGTGTAAAAACGATTTTGCCATCAATGCTCACCAATTCTACAGACTTAACTTGTTCGCTTTCTAAAATAAAATTTCCCGATGGACTTGGGTTGGGATAGATGTTGAATTTTGAAAAATTGTTTTTATTGGAGTTGGTATTGGTAATTGTCTCTCCTCCATTTATTGTTTTGTGGATTTCATAACCAATTCCTCCCCTTCCTCCAACAGTAAATCCTATTGATGAATTAATAAATTGGATATCAGATAAATGAACAGATGATGAAACTATTTGTTTATTCCAGTTAATACCTCCATCTACAGTTTTAAGAATTAATGCAGGTTCCCCTACAATTGAATAATCAATTCCAACCGCATAGCCAGTATCTATGCTTGTGAAAAAAACAGAACTTGTTCCAGCCCCATTTGGCAAATTCAATATATTCCATGTATCTCCTCCATCTATAGTTTTTAACTTTATATCATAACCGACGGCGTAACCAATAGTAGAATTTATAAAATGTACTGAAGAAAGATTTTTATTAGAGATGTAATATTTTTGCACCCAGTTTAAGCCTCCATCGATTGTCTTTATTATAAAAGTAGCAATTGGAGGTCCTATTCCTGAATTTGGGATAATGCCTAAAGCGTAGCCAGTATTTAAATCAGTAAAATAAATTGAAGAAAATAAACCTGCAATTGGGAAAATATCCCATGTGTCTCCTCCATTCGTAGTTTTTAAGATTATATCCTTCCCACAAATATAACCACTCGTTGGGGAAATAAAAAAAATAGACTCAAGATTATTTACCGTCCCAGAAATAGGTTGAGTCCAATTTATTCCTCCGTCAATTGTTTTAATTATTGTGCCATTATCTCCAACAGCAAGCCCAATTAGGTTATCTATAAAATATATAGAACGTAATGATGGTAATGTTCCTATGTTTAGTGTGTTCCAGTTATCTCCACCATTTGTAGATTTTATGATAATACCTTCAAAAGTAGAGGTTGATTGTATAAAGATTGCACCTGCTGCATAACCTATATTGTTATCTAAAAAATGAACATCATAGAGGAAGTCATTAGTTCCAAAACTTGTTTTTAGAACCCACTGAGCCGAATTTTTCACTTGAAAAATAAATATGAAAATTAGAGATAAGACTAATTTTAAAATGTTAATTTTCATGTCGTTTCATTTTAATGATGTTACTCTCTAACGTAAGATTATCAACTTGTTTTTGATTAATCGCATAACATAAATGTAAAAATCACTAATTAACTATAAGACCAAGTTAGTTAATTTTATTGAAATTGTGAGAATATTAAAAAAAGTTTAATCAATTGATGAAAAACCTTATTTGGTTAAAATATGGAAATAAGGTATCTTAACAAACAAATAGGGATTAGGATAGTTCCAATTTGTTTTGATTTACAACACCATAAATTTTACCCATTAGTTTTTTGCCAACCAGCGGAGTGTTTTTCGATTTAGAAACCAAATCGGTAGTTTCAAAAGTGGTTATTGTGGTCGGGCTAAAAAAGGTTAGATTGGCCATTTCGCCCACTTCTAGTTTTGGAACATCCACTTTTAAGATAGTTCTTGGGTTTGTGGTAATTGTGTTAATTATTTCGGATAAATCAATTTTGCCGTTCAAAGCAGTATTCATTGCTGCAAATGAGGTCTGAAGGTTTATCATGCCAAATTTTGCATGGTCGAACTCACATTGTTTGTTTTCAATGTCTTGTGGAGTATGGTCGGAGCAAATTACATCAATTACCCCTTCTTTTATGCCTTTTATCAGAGCTTTAATGTCTTCTTTGGTGCGTAACGGAGGCAATACTTTTAGGTTGCTGTCGAAAGTTTCCAATTCGGTTTCGTCTAAAAGCAAGTGGTATGAGTTGGTGTCGGCAGTAACTTTTAGTCCTTTTGCTTTGGCTTCTTTTATCAGTTGAACTGATTTTTTTGTGGTAATGTTGGTTAAATGAATGGTAGCGTTGCAGTATTCTGCCAAAAACAAATCGCGTATTACCATCAATTCTTCTGCTATGGCAGGAATTCCTTTCAATCCCAAACGTGTGCTGGTAATGCCTTCGTTTATTTGTCCGTTGTTAAACAAACTTTTATCGTTCGGGAAATCCATCACCAAACCATTAAAACTTTGGTTGTATAACAATGCTCTGGTTAATAATCCCGGGTTGTTTACCGATTTTTTATTGTCGGTAAATGCCACAGCTCCTGCCGATTGCATGTCGTACATTTCAGCCATTTCGTTTCCTTCGCATTTTACCGATAAAGCTCCTGCAGGGTAAGCATTTACAATGTTGTTTTTTGTTTTGTTTTTTATGTATTCAATCCCCGATTTGGTGTCTGATACAGGATTGGTGGTTGGCATTACCAAAACACCTGTAAAACCGCCTTTTGCTGCGGCTTTTAACCCGCTGATTAAATCTTCTTTGTATTCAAAACCAGGGTCACAGAAATTTGCTCTAAAATCGAACCAACCAATAGAAACATGTAAATCCTTTGCCTTTATTTCTTGAAAATTTTCAGTATTTTTTATCGAAGCAGCTATTTTTTTTATGATTCCTTTTTCTATCAATATATCAACCACTTTACCGTTAAAAGTAGAGTTTTTGTTGATTATTGTTGCCGATTTAATTAGAGCGTTCATATTTCGTCATTTTTTATTTTACCACATAGGTACATAGTTTTTTTATTATTAAAAGAGAAAGATAGAAGCGTTGCTTTTCACATAAATACTATGTTTAAAATTTATTTTCTATCTCTTTACTTTTGCATTTGTTATTTTCTATGTTACTATGTGGTTTAAATCTTTTTTATTTAAAAAGTTTAATAAGTGCAATTTCAATAGCCAAAAATAGCAAGGCTAAAATAATACATAATTTCCAATATGTCGCACCATTTTTAATTTCGTTAAAAGCCGATTTTATAGATGCTGAATTGGTATCAATAATTGAACTATTTAAGGAATAATTAATAGCTTGGTCTTTTAATTCGTCTAAACTAAAAGTGCTTAAATCCGACTCCAATCGATTGTAGTTGAACGATAAGCCTAGTTTTGTTGTATTTGATTCCAATAAATAATTTCCCGCTAAAGTTATCCCTTCTGTTACAAAAATGGAAGTGTTGTCGGCATCAGTTTTTGTTCTCGGAATTAATTCAAAATCGGTTTGTTTAATTTTTAATGAACCTTCTTTTTCAATCGTGTTTAAGGTCAACACATCATTTTTTCCGATGGTATAAAACAGCGGGTAATTTAATTGGCTCAACAATGCCATATTGTATAATGTTGGAACAAAAATAGCGTGTTTAGAAAAATTTCCGGCATCATCATCTAGACTTCCGTTGACGAGGTAAATAGTGCCTTTTTTATTTTTATATTCGGTTAAAAATGGGTCATTGTTTTTTAATTTTAACAACACATTTTTAAACGACGTAGCATTTAACGATTGTTTGTAATGCTTATTTATACTTGGTAAATTAATATTGTTTTCGGGTTTGCCTTCAAAAACGGTTGAATAAAGAGAATGAGCATAGTTGACTTCGCTAATTTTTAGAGAAGAAGTATCCAGTTCAGTGAAGGAATTGATTTGTAATAGTGTTGCAAAAGTTTGATAGCTGGCAAAATCAATTTCTTTAGATGGAATAATGGTTAATGAGCCACCATTTTCAACATAACTTTTTAAACTAGCAGCCAAACCCGAAGAAATGTCTTTTAAGCTGTTCAACACCATTAAATTACTTTGTTTTATTTTTGAATAATCTACTTGATTTACCGAAGAACTGGTTAACAAAAACAAACTGTCGGAAGAAAAAATGGCTTTAATGTTTGGCTCGGCATCATCCCCCGTAATTTCAAGTACATTAATGTTTTTAGCAATCAAATACGAAAAATAAAAAGCATCATCCATAGTAACTGGAGCATCGGTCAATTCAATTTTTCCTGCCTGAATTCCTTTGTTACGGTTTTGATAATTGAGTTCAACAACATTAAGATCGTTTGCTTTTATCGAAAAACTTGCTGGAGAAATTAATTGGTCGTTGATGAATAATTTCAACGAAATATTTTCCAAATCTTGGTCGGCATTGTTTTTTATCCGAACCATCAATTTTTCTTGTTGGAGCAGGAGATGAGTTGGGTTTTCGAACCAACAACTGTCCACATACAAATTATTTTTTTTAATGGTTTGGAGGGGAAGAAAATAGGAGTGAATGAGTGAATCATTTTTTATTTCAGCAAAATCGTTGGTGGTTTTTTGAAAATCGGAAAGTACCACAATAGATTTGTTGGTTTTATCACTGCTATTGCTATTCAATGCTTCCTGTAATCGTGAATATACCGTTGAAATCATACGGCTTTCTGGTGTAATTTCGATGTTTTCAATTTTCGTAATGGCTTCTTCATTGCTTAATAAACGTTGACTTCCCGCACTAAATTTATTGTCGCAAATGACAAAATGGTCGGTTTTTTGGTAAGAATTAACGAGTTCAATGGCTTTGTTTTTGGCTTCATCGAGCAATGTTCCATTTTCACCAATGCTTTCCATGCTAAAAGAATTGTCAATGTAAATGCCAATAATGTTGTTGATGTTTTTGGTCGAATTTGCTGATGGAATAAAGGGTTGGGCAAAAGCAAGTACCAAAAAAGTGATGGCTAAAATTCGAGAAAATAAAATAAGTAAGTGCTTAAGTTTTGATTTCGATTGACTTTCTTTTTTTACTTCACGCAAAAAACTAACGTTCGAAAAGTAAATTTTCTTAAATTTTCTAAAATTAAATAAGTGAATAATGATGGGTATCGCTATGGCGAAAAGAGCAAATAAGAATTCTGGATACGCAAATTTCATTAAAGCACAAATGTAATTTTTTAATTCTATAAATTAGATTATAGAATCTTGTAAATATGATATCTTTCGAATTTATTGTTGTTTGGATTCATTTTATGTAAAATTAAATCTAAGTAACCTGAATCAATGGTAATCAAGTGTTGAAGGTGTGGATAAACATGTCTAATTTTTGCTTTTTTTTCCTCCAACAAATCATCATCAACAAACACCACATAATTTGCTTCAACCAAATTAGGATCTTTAACCGCTAATTCAACATTGCTACTAGCCACAAGCCATATATATCGGTCCCAACGCTCTGAATAAAATCGTGGAGGTAAAATATAATCATCTTTATGTGAACAATCCCAAATGTAGTTCGTCATGTCTTTTTGGTCAGCTAAAAAGGTCATGGTTTCCACTCTACTTTTCTTGGTATAAGCAGTAGAGATTACGACTAAAAGTAGGGTGTTAATTACCCAAAAAAATGACCATAAACCACGATGTAATTTGATGTTTTTAGCCCAAAAAGTTGATTTGTTTTTAAATTCCATCCAACCCATATATCCCAAAATAATTAGAAAAGGGAACATAGGAGCAATAAATCGTTCTTGTTTGTTTGGAAAATAACTGTGGAATGCAAAAAACAGCAACGATGGAATAAAAATAAAGGTGTATTTCTTCCAGCTTTTAAAATATCCAAAAAGTAACATTAATCCAACAGGGCCATAAACACCAACAAGTGTTAATACGTACATATAAACTGGTTTGTCGAAATACGAAGTCGAATTTTGAAGATTGTAATTGATGTATTCACTGAGTTCAGCAAATGGTCGTCCCCAAATAAATAGGTCAGAAATCTGCGTCAAGAAAAAAGAAGCGAACGAAACTACCGTAAAAATAATCATTGAAAGATATTGACGTTTTAATAAAAACGCAAGAGCAAAACCGAATAAGAAAAATAGGGTTTGATAACGAATTCCAACAGCAAGTCCAGCAACAAATGCAGCTAGAATAACAATCTTTATGGGTGGTTTAGAATCGTATTTAACAAATAACCAAGTGGCGTAGATGAGTGGCGGCACGCAGACATATTCAACCATATTATGCACACTTAACCATGGTAAAAACCATGAAATGGCCAATAAAAGACCTACATGTTTTGCAATTTCAATATTCGATATTTTTTTTGAAATTTTATAACCCAACACCACTATTGACATGGAATATGCTCCGTGCAGTAATCGGACTAAAAACATTTTAAACTGTGCATCAGTAACGTTAATCCAATCTAAAAAACTAAAAAAGTAGTAATGTAAGCCAACATAAAAAAAACTATGTCCAGAGGGAACAGAGTTTGCATTATTATTTAACCAATTGTTTTGATCAAAATTATGAACCCAACCCTCTGCTGGTTCAACAACCAAAAAGTGGTCGTCTTGCATGCCATAGCCTTTTGAGAAAATGGCAGCTATCAAACGGATTAACGAACCAACTATTATGATAACAACAAACGGATTGTTATTCCAATAATCTTTGATTTTTTCTAACATAGAATATATTTAATTACACAAAAGTAAAGAGAATAAAAGGAACTTTAAATTATCAATCACATTTACTATCTTTAACCCCTATAAAAAGATCCAAGATGAATAAAATTTTAATAGCTAACCGAGGAGAAATTGCATTACGCATTATGCGAACCTGCCGAGAAATGGGAATAAAAACAGTTGCCATTTTTTCCGAAGCTGATAGAAATGCTCCTTTTGTGAGGTATGCTGATGAAGCTGTTTGTGTGGGACCACCCCCCTCAAGTCAATCGTATTTACAGGTTGATAAAATAATACAAATTTGTAAGGATTTGAAAGTAGATGGTTTGCATCCGGGATATGGGTTTTTGTCGGAAAATGCAACAGCCACTAGAAAAATTACTGAAGCGGGAATCAATTTTATTGGGCCTTCGCCTGAAGCAATGGAATTGATGGGAAGTAAGTTGGCTGCAAAAGCTGCGGTAAAAAAATACAATATTCCTATGGTTCCGGGAACTGATGAAGCTATTGGTGATATTGGTGTTGCAAAAAAAATAGCCTTGGAGATTGGTTTTCCTATTTTAATAAAAGCTTCTGCTGGTGGTGGTGGTAAAGGAATGCGTGTGGTAGAAAATGCCGCTGAATTTGAAGAGCAAATGAATAGGGCAGTTAGTGAAGCCATTTCTTCGTTTGGAGATGGTGCTGTATTTATCGAGAAATATGTAGGTTCGCCACGCCATATCGAAATTCAAGTAATGGCTGACAAGCACGGAAACATTGTGTATTTGTTTGAAAGAGAATGTTCTATTCAGCGTCGTCACCAAAAAGTAATTGAAGAAGCACCTTCGGCAGTGCTAACTCCCGAAATACGAAAAGCGATGGGCGAATGTGCTGTAAACGTTGCTCGTGCTTGTAATTATGTAGGTGCCGGAACGGTTGAGTTTTTATTGGAAAACAACAAAGATTTCTACTTTTTGGAAATGAATACTCGTTTGCAAGTGGAACATCCTGTTACCGAAATGATTACCGGAAAAGACTTGGTGAAAGAGCAGATAAATGTGGCTCGTGGTGAGAAATTGAGTTTTACACAAGACGAATTAAAAATCTTAGGTCATTCGTTTGAAGTGCGTGTATATGCTGAAGATCCAACCAATAATTTTTTACCGGATATTGGTCGATTAAATACCTATCAACGACCTCAAGGCATGGGAATTAGAGTGGACGATGGTTTTGAGGAAGGCATGGATATTCCAATTTACTACGACCCGATGATTTCTAAATTAATTACACACGGAAAAGATAGGGAAGAAGCAAGAAACAGAATGTTAAGAGCTATTGCCGATTATAAAATTAGCGGAGTAGAAACCACTTTGCCGTTTTGCAAATTTGCTTTAGAACACGAAGCATTTGTTAGTGGCAACTTTGATACCCATTTTGTGGGTAAATATTTTACGCCAGAAGTATTGATTGTAAAAGATGATGAATTGCAAGAAATTGCTGCTTTGTTTGCTGCAAAAATGCATTTAGAAAGTGCTAAAACTACTGCTCCAACAACTGAAGCTGTTGTTTCAAAATCAAAATGGAAAATAAATAGACTATAAGCCCATCCCCAACCCTTCCCGAAGGGAAGGGAGTTCCCCTCTTGAGAGGGGTTAGGGGTGTGTTTAAATAAAAGATAAAAATGAGCAATATAAAATTCAACATTGAAAACGGAGTAGGCATAATTATCTTAAACCGACCAGACAAGTTTAACAGTTTTGTGCGTCAAATGGCATTGGATTTACAAGCTAGATTGGATGATTGTGAAAAAAATACAGAAGTTAGAGCGATTTATTTAACAGGTGAAGGAAAAGCCTTTTGTGCTGGACAAGATTTGGCAGAAGCCATCGATCCTAATCTAACCGATTTAAACAAAATAGTGGAGGAACATTACAATCCAATTATTGAGCGATTAAGAAGTATAGAAAAACCAATAATTTGTGCGGTTAATGGAGTTGCAGCTGGTGCCGGAGCAAATCTAGCATTGGCTTGTGATATTGTTTTTGCAGCAAAATCGGCTAGTTTTATTCAGGCATTTAGTAAAATTGGATTAATACCAGATAGTGGCGGAACATATTTCTTACCTCGATTAATTGGTTATCAAAAAGCAACGGCATTAATGTTTTTAGGCGATAAAGTAATGGCTGATGATGCGGAAAAAATGGGTATGATTTACAAAGTTGTTGCTGATGAAAATTTGCATACAGAAGCCATGAAATCTGCTCAACAATTAGCCAAAATGCCAACCAAAGGAATTGGATTAACCAAACGATTACTCAATCAAACCTACAACAATACCTTAACCGAGCAATTGGCATTAGAAAACGAACTACAAACCATTGCAGGTTCAACCTACGACTACAACGAAGGCGTAAATGCCTTTTTAGAAAAACGAAGTCCAAATTTTAAAGGAGAGTAATCCCATCCCCACCCCTTCACAAAGGGAAAGGGTTTCCCTCTCTTGAGAGGGGTTAGGGGTTTGTAATATATAATCAAATAAATTACACTATTAATTTTACAAAGATACTTTTTTGGTGTAAATTTACATCAAAAACGAACAGTATGGCCAGACAAAGTATTTCATTCACCCAGCCAAATGATGAATGGTTAAAATCTCAAGTGGATAACAATGAGTATTCTAGCAAAAGCGAATTGGTTAACGATTTGATAAGACAAGCTAGAAAGCAACAACGACAAATTGATTGGATAAGCTCTAAAATAGAAATTGCGGAAAGTAGCGGTTTTACAAAAGATACTAAAGAGCAGATTTTAGCACAATCAAAATCGTTACTTAATGGCTAAATACAAATTAAGTAATGCCGCCAAGGAGGATTTAATAAGAATTCATCATTATGGAGTTAAGAAATTTGGAATGGCACAAGCTGACATCTATTTTAGCTCATTTTTTGAATATTTTGAGATTATAGCAAAACGTCCTTACTCATTTGAATCGGTTGATTTTATAAAAACAGGGTACAGACGCTGTGTTTGTGGCTCAGATAGCATTTATTACAAAATAAGCAATAAAACTGTAGAAATTATGGCTATAATTGGAAGTCAAGATTTAAACAATGTTTTGTAAGTAATTTCTAAAGTTACCCGTTGTGCATTTGTAAGAAAATTTGTCAATTCGAGTGAATTTCACGATTG
>JAVHRO010000071.1:0-44293 GCA_036171675.1 Vicingus sp.
CTAAAAAAAAATTCCGTTCTTAATTCAACCGAAAATAAAAACCATTAAAAATGTCCATTACTCCTATTATTTTAATAAATTTGTTGTATTTTGAATACAAAAGTTAAAGATGATGTCAAAAATTTTCATTACCTGTTATTTTATTTCTATTGCTATGATTGGAATGTCGCAATCAACTGTGGTAAATACAATTGTTATTAGCAATAATGACATTGTTAATACTGCAACTGGAAAAATTATTTCTTATTACATGAAAGGACTTTCAGAAAAAGAAATTTCTGAGATGGAAAAAGTACTTGTAACTATTAAAGGCATAACTACGTTTAATGTAAAGTCAACCGATAAAGAATTATTAATGTCGAGAGGTAAACTAGAATTACTTACAGATTTTGACAAATACGCTTTAGAGAAGTTGCTCCTAAAATTTCATATCGAAACCATTGCTAAAGACGGGAATATCATTCAAACGAAAGATTTTTTCTCCAGCAAATATAATGGTGTTTCGGAATAATTATACTGTTGCTAATTGAATTATAAATAACCTAATAACTAATTTATATGAAAATATACTACCTTCTTTTTTTAGTAATTCTATTTAATTTTACTGTTAAATCCCAAACTTATACTATAGACCAGAATGGTAGTCACGCTACTTGTTCAGCTACGCTATATGATAGTGGAGGTTCTGGTGGTAACTATGCAAATAATGAAAACAATATCATTAAATTTTGTAGTAATAATTCGACATGTATAAAGGTTGTGTTCACTAGTTTTAATTTAGATAGTAATGATTACCTCTATATTTATAATGGACCAAATACAGCAAGCCAATTGTTGGCAGTTCTTACGGGAAATTCATTGCCACCAAGCTATTCTTCATTTTTTGGATGCTTGACTTTTCAATTTGTTTCAAATGATACAATAACTTCAAGTGGGTTTGAGGCAACCCTATCTTGTGAAACATGTACTTTTAGTGGAGGAGGAAGTGGAACTTTGACTCCAGCGTATGATAATCAGGCGTGTGGGCTAAATTATGTTGGAGTAACCCAAAAAGTTACAACTAGATATGCAACACCACCAGGTACTGGGCTACCATCTACTTTAAATGTTTCAACTTTACCTCCAAATGGTACTTGTTGGTCGGTAGAAAAGGCATTATTGTATTGGACAGAATCTTCAAACAGTAATGGTGCGGTAACCACAACTGTAACCAATCCCATAGGAACTGTATTTAACTATA
The DNA here is from genome assembly GCA_036171675.1 of Vicingus sp. Classification (GTDB taxonomy): domain Bacteria; phylum Bacteroidota; class Bacteroidia; order Flavobacteriales_E; family Vicingaceae; genus Vicingus. Next base: position 1,241 of record JAVHRO010000071.1, read on the forward strand.
ATGTTTCACCAGTTGGTGTTGGTATAGACAAATGTTGGGGTACCACATTTACAACAAATTATAGAATAGATGTAACTGCCGCAATTACTGGAAACGGTAATTATTCGGTTGATATATCTAGTGGGTCATGGAATGTTGATGGAATTTCGTTATTGATTATTTATAGGGATTTAACGGCATCGTATACGGGTAGATTTATGGTAAATGATGGATTAATCGTAAGCTCAGCTGGAGATCCTAGCTTTGTAACAATAAATAATGTTAATTCATGTGCAACAAGTACTTATGCAAATGCATTTTTAATGGTAGGCGATATGCAAGATGGTGTTTCTCCGCCTACACATTCTACAACGTTAAATGGTGCTGCACTTACTTTTTCAAATGACTTTTGGAACAATGACCAAACTACAACTACAGTTACGATTGGACAGCCCACTGCACAATTTGGAACTGCTCCAAGTGGGGGAGATTGTTATTCGGTAGTAGCTGCTGGATTATATTATCAAACAGCATGCTTAACTTGTCCTTCCAATGCATTTGCAGTGCCTATAACTCAAACTGTTCAAACTTGTACTGGTGGAGATATTGTAGCAAATCCAGGTGGAGGAAGCCCACCATTCTCATTTCTTTGGAATACAGGTTCAACTTCAGCCAACTTAACAGGCTTAGGACCTGGTACATATTCTGTCACTGTAACTGATGGTATTGGTTGTCAGGCTGTTAATAGTATTACGTTGACTAATCCACTACCAATTACTAATAACGCAACGATTAGTAACATATCATGTAGTGGTGCAAATAATGGAAATATTTCGGTAGTTACTTCAGGCGGAACACCAAACTACGGTTATTCTTGGAATACAGGAGCAACTAGTTCATCAATAAATTCGCTAAGTGCTGGCACGTATATTTTAACCACATCGGATAATTTGGGATGTAACCGTCAGGATACATTTAATATTACCTCACCAATGCCATTAAATATCGGATTTAATACGCACAATATTTTATGTTATGGAACCAATACAGGGAGTATTCAATCAAGTGTGTCTGGAGGAATATTACCTTATACTTATAGTTGGAATAATGGAAGCATATTAGATTCAATATCCAATCTTGCATCTGGAACCTATATATTAACTGTGCTTGATTCAAACGGCTGTTCTTTTGCGGATTCAACTACTATTATCGAACCTTCTGTTTTTTCAGTAGTGTTAAATGGAAGTAATCTTACGTGTTTTGGAAATAGTTCGGGAACAATTACTTCATCAATAAATGGAGGAACGTCACCGTATAATGTTGTATGGAACAATGGGGCTACAACTGCTAATTTAACTTCATTAAGTGCAGGAAGTTATTTTGTTAATGTAACCGATAATCATGGGTGTAGTGTTGCAGATTCGGTTACGTTAACTGAACCATCATTGTTACAAAATTCGTTTGGTTCGGTGAATGTATTGTGTAATGGCTATGCTACTGGAAATACTTCTTCTATTACCGTAGGAGGAACCTCACCATATTCATATTTATGGAATAATGGAGCAACAACATCCAACATTACTAATTTGGTGGCTGGTGATTATATTGTGGGTATAACCGATTCTCAAAATTGTATTTTAACGGATACCATTAGTATTACTGAGCCTTCAGCTCTTGTTCTTGTTCCTATGGCAAATGCGACTTGTAAAGATTCTTGTTTTGGAGGAGTTTCTGTTAATTATTCTGGGGGAGTTCCACCTTATCAATTGATTTGGAGTACTGGAGACACTAATACAACATTTTTAACAAATTTGTGTAAAGGTAGTTATCAATATGTGTTAACCGATGGTAATAATTGTGTTGTTTCAGATTCAATTCAGGTAGGCTTATTAAGTCAGATTCAAGCATATTTTGTGTTGTCTCCTGATTCAGGATTTGTTCCAATCCAGGTTTCATTTACTGATCAATCAACAGGAACAATTATTGGCTGGTTATGGAATTTTGGTGATAACAATACTTCAACAATTCAGAATCCAAATAATACTTACAATAATAATGGCTCTTATCCTGTAACCTTAACTGTAGTTGACTCGCTAGGATGTACTGATACATACACTGTTGAATTAACTGTGTTACCAGAAAGCACGATTCTTGTTCCAAATGTATTTACGCCAAATGGCGATGGAGTAAACGATGTATTTACAATAAAGAGTTCGTTCTTAAAATCAAGTAAGGGAGAGGTATTTAATCGTTGGGGGCAAAAATTATATGAATGGTCAGGTGCTAAAGGTTATTGGAATGGACGCACCTTATCTGGAAATTTAGTTCCTGATGGAACATACTTTTATATTATTGAATTTGAAACTTTAAAAAGTGAAAAACAAGTTCTTAAAGGTACTGTTACTTTGTTAAGATAATAAATAAGGTGAGAAATTTTCTTGCCTTATTTTGCATTTTATCATATCAAAATGAAATTTGGGTTACAAAATAAATTTGTGTGCGTGTTCATCATTGTATTTATCACTTTTTTGATTTATTCAAATTCGTTGAAAAATGAATACAATATGGATGATTCATTGGTGATGACCAACACTTCATTGGTTAACGGAAATTTTATTGACGTATTTACCCAATATTCTTTTACAGTTGAAGAGGGTAGCTTTGATTATCGTCCAGTCAGCGTTGCAACATTTTATATCGAAAACAAAATTTTTGGTCAAAAAGCAGCCATCAGTCATTTTATTAATTTATTATTATATGCCATTTTAGGGATATTAATTTATTATTTTTTAATATTCATTGAAGTTCAATATGCAACAGCGTTGCTGATAACTATATTGTTTATGGTATTTCCTCTACATACTGAAGTGGTTGATAATGTTAAGAATAGAGATGAAATACTGGCTAGTATTTTTGGCTTTTCCTCTTTATTGGTAGTGTTAACATCTATTAATAAACCAAATTCGAAATCGTTGGTATTTGTCGTATTATTTGTAATTCTTGGAATGTTATCAAAATCATCATTCTTAATTTTTACAGTATTCATTGTGTTAATACCATTAGTTTTAATAAAAAGGTCTAAACACAATTTTGAAATTAAAAAAGCATTAAAATATTTTTTTATAGCTGCTATTGGAGTATTAATAGTTTTAATTTTTAAATACTACGTCTTTAAGGAAAGTCATGCTATTAGAGTAGTTGAATATTTTGAAAATCCGCTATATTTTTCGACAATCATCGAGCGAATTTTGCCTTCAATTTATTGTATTGGCTTTTATTTGAAGCTAATGGTAATTCCTTTTAATCCAAGCTATTATTATGGATATAACACTGTTAATTTTACTAATGTATATTCAATTTATTCATTAATTGGAATAAGCTTTATACTCATAATACCTGTTCTAATTTTCTTTCTGATAAAGAATCACAAACAAGGATTATTACCTATCATTATTGGTCTAATTCTTATTTATATTAATATAATAGCTGTTTCTAATTTATTAAAACCACTTCCAGGTATAGTTGCAGAACGATTCATTTTTAACGGAAGTTTAGGTTTTATTATAGTACTGATTTTTATAATGCAAGAATTATTAAATCAAGTTGTTCCGAAGCAAAAAAATATGGTATTAACAGTTAGTTCTATGGCAATAATTGTATCGTACGGTAATGCTTCGTTTGCCAGAAACAGTGATTGGAAAAGTGAAATAATATTGTATAAAAATGATATTTACTGCGTTTCTAATTCTGCAAAAGCGAACGAAATGCTTGCTAATAAATACTTAAGTTTAGCTGTAAAAAATAAGGATAGGAAATTTTTAAATTTAAGTGAACACTACTTTAAACGAGCAGTATTAATTTATCCAAGTTACTCTGCGTGTTACAATAATTTGGGATATATATGCTATTTAAAAAATAATTTTTCTAAGGCGATTGATTATTATAAAGAATCTGCTCAATTATCAAATAAGCCTTTGGTTTATTTCAATATTGCTAAATGTTATGAAAAGCTTTCAAATGTGGATTTAGCAAACTCAGCATATAAAAAAGCGCTGATGATACAACCAAATTTAAATCAACTTGCTTCTGTATATAAAGAATTTGTACTCTCAAATTACTTGACAAATGATGCAATTATTTTTTTAGAAAATATCATTTTAACAACTAGTAACAATCAAACCAGTATTCATCTTTTACTAATTGATTTCTACAATGAAAATAAAAACTATAGTGGAATGTTAATTCATTTGAAACGAGTTTTTGAATTAACTAATGATGAAAAGTATAAACAATACATTAATATAATTGAGAAAAATCAAGAATCTCAAGCAACCTTTTCAAATTAATACCGTAACTACTTGAACTATGAAAAAATTTTATATTAATACAACTATACTTTTTACTTTTTTCTTTATTTTTTCTATTGGATTACATGCACAAGAAATTTGTAATAATGGAATTGACGATGATGGTGATGGATTAATTGACATGAATGATGTGAGTGATTGCAACTGTGCACCAATTGTTATTCCATCAATGATTCCGAATGCTTCTTTTGAACAATCAAATTGTTGTCCAAGTTCATTTAGTCAGGTTTCATGTGCTACAGGATGGTCTCAGGCTACTAATGCTACTTCTGATTATTTTAATTGCGGATTTAATTTTGGTTCTGCAACTAATGCAGGCTTGAGTCCTCCACCAGATGGAACTGGGTATTTGGGCACAATTTTTTCACCAGGTTGGCAAGAATATGTAGGTTCGTGTCTTACTACTCCAATGTTAGCTGGACAATCATATACACTTACTATAAATATCGCTTCAGCTCCGATTGGTGGTTCCGGTGAAATTTGTAATGGAGGTGTTATTGAGTATGGTCCAATTGACATCACAATTTTTGGAAATCCATCTTGCGTTGCATTTCCTATTTCAACAACTGCTTGTCCACCTGGATGGACAGTACTAGCTTCAGCAATTTATACACCCGTTGCAAGTTGGGGGTCGATAACCTTTACTTTTACTCCATCAGCTAATATTAATGCAATAATTATTGGATCGCCGTGCACCTTACCAGCCAGTTATACTACAGCCAGTGGTTGTTATCCTTATTTCTATTATGATAATTTAATTTTAACAGCTTCAAGTGCTACAAACATAACTCAAGTAGGTAGTTTTTGTTCCAACGATTTGGTATTATCTACAGTTAATAATCCAACTTCAACCTATCAATGGTATTTAGCAGGAATAGCATTAATTGGTGAAACTTCTAATACACTTTCTATATCGACTAACAACTACCCACCTGGAAATTACACTTTAGTAGAAAATTTTTCTAATGGAACTTGTGGGTCTATGGGTATTAATCTTATTGCACCCCCCACAGTAACGGCAAATTTTTCATCTATCAATCAATGCTATGGTAATGCTATAAATTTTACTGATGCGAGCTCAACATCGAGTGGTACAATTACAAATTGGCAATGGAATTTTGGTGATGGAAACACTTCTATATTGCAAAATCCTTCACATAATTACTTGTCTGATGGAATATATACCGTTCAGTTAATAGTTTCAGATAATAGTCAATGTTCAGATACTGTTTCGTTTAATGTTACGGTTTATCCGAAACCTATTTCAATAATAAATTATTCTTTTTCCAATGCTGGACAAAATGCTATTGGTGGATGTTTAAATGAAACGATTCAATTTGCTGACTCCTCCACTATTTCTGCAATAGGAAATATTACCTCTTGGCAATGGAATTTTGGTGATGGAAACACCTCGACAACACAAAATCCATCTCATCAATACGCTTCCTCTGGAAACTACACCGTTCAGTTAATAGTTACTTCTACAAATAATTGTTCTGATACTTCCAGTATTAACATAGCGATTTATGATTTACCAACGGCGTCATTTAACTTTACAAATGTATGTTTTGGAACTACAACCAGTTTTACTGATCAATCGATTGGCAATGGAGGAACAATTAATCAGTGGGCTTGGGATTTTACAAATAATGGTTTAGTAGAAAGTACTCTCCAAAATCCAACTAACGGTTATGTATCCCCAGGTAGTTATTCGGTAGAATTATTTGTTGAAACAGCTAATGGTTGTAAAGATTCAGTATTAAAAATAATAACAGTAAATCCTATACCTGTAGCTAGTTTTACGGCAACAGATGAATGTCTAGGAAATAGCAACATCTTTTCTGATGCATCAACGGTTACTTCTGGAAGTATTAGTAGCTGGGCTTGGGATTTTGGAAATGGATCAGGTACAAGTACTTTACAAAATCCGACTTATTATTATTCCAACGATGGGGTATTTAACGTTATATTAACTGTAACTTCAGATAGTGGTTGCACAAACAATATTATAAAACCTATTACTGTTTACCCTAGTCCTACTGCTAACTTTATTGTAAACAATAGTTGTTTGAATGTATCAGCTCAATGTTCTGATTTGTCAGTTGGAAATGGAGGGTTAATAAACCAATGGGAGTGGGATTTTACTAATAATGGGAGTATTGATAACAGCACTCAAAATCCATTAAATTTATACTCTACAGATGGCATTTTTGACATAAAATTAATTGTTTCCACTTCAGATGGATGTAAAGATACAGTTATTGTTCCTGTAACAATTTATCCAATGCCAACTGCTGATTTTACATTTACGAATGAATGTTTAGGGGTTGCCAATAATTTTATTGATAATTCTTTGGTATCATCAGGTACTATTACCAATTGGAATTGGAATTTTGGTAATTTGAATAATTCAACGCTCCAAAATCCATCAGAATTATATGGATCTGATGGTAATTTTGATGTAATATTAGTCGTTACCACGAATGATTTATGTCAAGATACTATCACTAAAACAATTAATGTATGGCCTTTACCAATAGTAGATTATACACCAACTGATGTTTGTTTAAATAATCCAACGCAATTTAATGATTTATCTACTGTTCCAATAGGAACAAATATTGGTTGGTTATGGAATTTTGACGATAGTTCCATACAAGATAATTCTCAGAGCCCAATTCACATCTATTCAACAGACGGTACATATCAAGTTGAATTGCATGTTACGACTAATCACAATTGTGTAGATTCATTGACAAAAACAGTAACAGTATATCCACTTCCTCAGGTTGGCTTTTTTGCTGATTCGCTAATTGGGTGCACTCCAGTAATTGTAAATTTTACCGATAATTCTACAATTAACGCTCCTGGCATTAATACTACATATTTATGGAATTTTGGAAATTCGGGTTTTTCCACACAACAAAATCCACTAGGAATAAATTTTGTAAACCTTTCTAATTCAACGGTATCAACTTTTGGGATTAGCTTAACAGTGATATCAGACAAAGGTTGTATTGATAAAGATTCTATTTCCAACATGATTACTTCTTATCCTATTCCTATGGCGAGTTTTACATATAATCCACTTACTACTGATATTTATGACAAAGTAATCACTTTTACTGACCAATCAATTATTGCAAGTCAATGGTTATGGGATTTAGGAGATGGAGCTTCTACAACACTCCAAAATCCAATGCATGAATATCCTGATTCCGGTCTATATACCGTTACCTTATTTATTGAAAACACATATGGTTGTAAAGATACAACTAGTAAAAATGTTAGAATAAATCCAGTTTATGCTATCTATATACCAAATGCATTTACACCTGATGGTGATAAGTTAAATGATTATTTTTCTGTTAAGAGTTATGGGATAATCCAGTTAGATATGCAAATTTTTGATAGGTGGGGAGAAAAAATATGGGAAGGACATCTGTTAGATGATAAATGGGATGGGCTTTATAAAGGTAAAATGGTGGCTACTGATATTTATGTATATAAAATTAGAGCTAGAGATGTTTTCAAAGAATGGCATGATTACATCGGAAAAGTTTCTTTATTAAGATAATATTAAACAATAATAGTTAATCTCTTAAGTCGATTACTTCTACCTTTGGATGTTTAGTTTTATCAAAAGTAAATTGTGAGTCAGTAATGGTTATATTGGTTGTAAAGGTTTTTATTTTATAACTAGTCTCACTTCCATCTTTTCCAAAAACTTTTACTTCTTTAATTTCATTTTTTATTTTATCTATAAATAAGGTAATTCGATGAAATGATTTTGCATTTGCATCATTAGGATATAAATTGATGGAATAAATGTTATTTTTTTCTTCAACAAATTTGTATTTAAAGCCTTTTTCATATAATGTAAATAGTTTATCAGGACTCAAATTTCCATCATTTTCATCACTAGATATAGCATTAATTTGAACTTCATTACTTTCCTTGATATAAGTCCAAACCGTTTTACCGTCAGAAATAACTTCCTGACCTTTTATTAGTAAATTATATTTATTGCCTTTTAGCGTTACTGCTCCTTCTTGAATTTCACCAACTCCATCTTTTTTACTCGAGATACTAAATTGAAATTCAGCTTTAATCGATGTGTATGCTTTGGTTTTAGCACTTAATTTATCTAATATCCCCTTCGCTTTAGCGTCAATTTGTTGAGCAGAGAGGTTTAATGTAACTATCGTTGCTAATAATAATATGGTAATTCTGTTCATAGCGATTTTATTTTATTTGTTTTTCATATCCAACAAAAATTGTTCCAAAGTTGCCAAGTCGTTTATTAATACTTGTCTAGCTTTGCTACCTTCGAAAGCCCCAATAATTTTAGCTTGTTCCATTTGATCAACCAAACGACCAGCTCTATTGTAACCAATTTTTAATTTACGTTGTAATAACGAAGCTGATCCTTGTTGACTTTGAACGATTATTCTAGCGGCTTCATCAAACAAACTATCTACATCATCGTCGTCAAAAGTGCCGGTGCCACCAGTGGCTGATTCACCAACAAATTCGGGTAAAGTAAATACTTCAGGATAACCACGTTGATTACCTATAAATTCGCATATTTGTTCTACCTCGGGAGTGTCAACAAATGCACACTGAACACGAATCAATGTGTTGCCTTGTGAAATCAGCATATCTCCTTTTCCAATTAATTGATCAGCACCACTTGAATCTAAGATTGTTCTAGAATCAATTCCTGAGGTTACTCTAAATGCTATTCTTCCTGGGAAATTTGCTTTTATAATACCTGTAATAATATTTGCTGATGGCCGTTGAGTGGCAATGATTAAATGGATGCCAATTGCTCTTGCTAGCTGTGCTAATCTACAAATTGGGGTTTCAACTTCTTTTCCAGCAGTCATGATTAGGTCGGCAAATTCATCAATTACTACAACAATATAAGGTAAGAATTTGTGGCCATCATTTGGGTTTAGTTTTCGGTCGATAAACTTTGCATTGTATTCAACAATATTACGAACACCAGCATCTCTGAGCAATAAATATCGTTGGTCCATTTCAATACATAATGAATTTAACGTGTTGATTACTTTTTGATTATCGGTAATAATGGCATCTTCTGTATCAGGAAGTTTAGCAAGAAAATGGCGTTCTATTTTATTGTATAACGTAAGTTCTACTTTTTTTGGATCGACTAATACAAATTTTAATTGAGAAGGGTGTTTTTTGTAAAGTAATGAAGTTATTACGGCATTCAATCCTACTGATTTTCCTTGACCAGTAGCACCAGCCATTAACAAGTGAGGCATTTTTGTGAGGTCAAAAACAAACGTTTCGTTGGTGATTGTTTTACCCATAACTACAGGCAGTTCCATTTTTGCGTGTTGAAATTTCTCGGAAGAAATTACTGTTCTCATGGAAACAATTTCTGGGTTTTGGTTGGGAACTTCTATACCAATTGTTCCCTTTCCAGGAATTGGAGCAATAATACGAATGCCTAATGCGGCTAAACTTAACGCGATATCATCTTCAAGGTTTTTTATTTTTGAAATTCTAACTCCCGCTTCTGGAACAATTTCATACAATGTTACTGTAGGTCCGATGGTAGCTTTTATGGAATTGATTTTTATGCTGTAATTTTGAAGTGTTTCTAAAATTCTGTTTTTATTAGCTTCTAGTTCTTCAGGATTAACTGTACGTTGAGAATTACCAAAATCTTTTAATAATTCAATAGGGGGCAACTGATAGGATGATAAATCTAAAGTTGGGTCGTATTGCCCGAATTCAGCAACTTTTTCATTAATTTCTGTTTCAGTTAGTATTTCTTCCTTGGCTATAATTTCTTCTACTACAAAATCAACATTTTCTTTTGGTATTTTAACAGGGGGAGTATGGTTTAGTATAATTGGCTCCGTATTATCTTTTTCTTTTTCAATTAACTCATCGGTGAAATTAGTTAGGTTTTCACTTTCAAGATTTTGGACTTCGTTGAGGGGTTCTTTTACTTTAATAATTCTATTTTCTTTAAACGAACTTTCAAACAAATCATTCTCTTCAATGGGTTGTTCATTTTCAGTATCAAGAGGAGTCTCTTTTTTAGCTTTTGTATTGCTAAAAATTGAAAAAGTCATATTAAAATTAACGATTAGATAGATGAGTAACGAAAACAATAGAATTAAAACAATGCCAGTTTTTCCAGCAACACTTGTAAGCCAAATGTTTGATTGATAGCCGAATGAGCCTCCTAAAAGAGGTTGTTTAGCAAAAATAAAACTCAACAATATGGATAGCCAAATCATTGAAAAAATCGAATAGTTTAAAGCCTTTTTTAAAGAAATTAACTGAACTTTAAAAAGAATTCTAAAACCCATTACAAAAAACAAAAAGGGAAAGAAAAATGAAGGAACGCCAAATCCGCTGAAAATAAATTGGTGTGCTAATAATGCTCCAAATTTACCCAACCAATTTTCTAAAACGATATCATTATTAAACAGGATATTAACCCAAGAATCACTCAATTTATCTTGATCAATTTCCCATGTAAAGAGATATGATATAAAAGAAATAAGCGTAAAAAATGAAAAAATCAATAAGGTAACTCCTGTAATTTTGACCAATTTTTCATTATAAAAAAATGTAAAGAATTTTACCGAAGAAGGAGAGGAGTCCTCTTTTTTTTGCTTAGGTTCCCTCGAAACCTTTTTAGGTTCGGGTTGTTCTGTTGGAGGTGATTTAAATTGATTTTTTACCATTAAAAAAAAGTTCTATAACATTCAAAGGTATAGAATTGCTTTGCAACAATTAAATTGTTAGAGGTTATTAAATAACAATGTTTTGTGAATAAATAAATGTTTGTAAGAGCAAAAAAATCAATTGAAACTATCGAAAATTTCTTTCATTTCTTTGTCCATTTCTGGTTCGGATATTAATTTATAATCTTTAGGAAGGACAAATTCGTCGTCATCGACTTTTTTAAATTCAATTTTTGTAGCTGTAAATCGCATACAAACATCGTATTTTTCGTACTGATATTCCATTAATACACCAGGAATTTCTACAAACTCATTACACCAGTTTGGAGTATCAATCTTTATTTTGTCTGTGTAAAATACAGTAAAAGCATCGTGTGATTCATTATTAACGGTTACAGTAGCTTTGTTGCAGTTGTATCCTATAATGTTTTTAACATCATTTGTAAATTCAATTGAATAAGAGGTTTTATTACTCATTGACTTTGTAATTTCGTCTTTAACTAAATGAAGTGCATATTTTTTGTTAATCAATTTAACAATTTGAATATAATCTTCATTGGCTTTATTGCAAATAAAACTTGATTTAAACATTCCCATCCCTGCAGTGAGGCTGTTAGAATAGGTATTGTTTTTAAATTTAACATGCATTTTATTGGGCATAAAATCTCGCATGAAATTGTCTTTTTCCATTTTAGGATAAGTAACAGTGTATTCAATAATGCCTTCAGTTTGGTCTTTTACGCCATCGGAGCAACTATAAAAGAGGCTGGAAACCACCAAAAATACTACAAATAAGAAATTGCGATTAGCCAAAATTCTTTGATTAAAATGATGTAAAGAACAAATATATAAATCTTTTAGTTAACTAAGATTAATAATTGAAAATTGAAGTCAAATATTATTATTTTTTCGATTAATAGCCTAAAATTTTAAGCATCGATTTTGCGCTTTGTTCTTTACTGAACAGTTTGGTATAATACTCTCCATTTTCATCCTTATCTACAACTACATGTTTAGGTGAGGGAATTAAACAATGTTTTATTCCTCCATAACCACTAAGTGATTCTTGATATGCTCCTGTATTAAAAAATGCGATGTACAAAGGTTCCTCATCCGAGTTGTCAACTTTTGGTAAAAATATTTGGTTTACATGAGCTTCAGAGTTGTAGTAGTCCAAACTATCACAAGTCATACCTCCAATGTTTGTTCGTTGGTATTCCTTATTCCAATGATTTATAGCTAATAAAATATACCGTTGATTAATTGCCCAAGCATCTGGCAAGGTGGTAATAAACGAATTATCTATCATATACCACATTTCTGTATCATTTTGCTCTTTCACATCAATTATAGAATAAATGTTTATTCCACTTTCGGCAACAGTAAAAGAACCGAATTCAGAGAAAATATTAGGTTCTTTAATGCCTTTGCTGTTGCAGTAATCTTTTATTTGAGCTACAACTTCCTCAATCATGTATTCGTATTCATACTCGAAACCAAGTGAGTTTTTAAATGGTAATCCTCCACCAATGTTTAACCCTTCCAATTCTGGGCAAATGGCTTTTATTTCACAGTAAATGTTAAGTGCTTTTAATAGTTCAGTCCAATAGTAGGTGGTGTCTTTAATGCCCGTATTAATAAAAAAGTGAAGCATTTTAAGTTTAATATTTTTATTGGGCTTTATCTTAGTTTTATAAAATTCTTTAATATCACCATGTCTAATGCCAAGTCTTGAGGTGTAAAATTCGAACGAAGGTTCTTCTTCTGATGCGATTCTAATGCCAATGTTTATCTCTTTGTTGCTTTTAATTTTAGAAATATAATAATCCAATTCTCTTTTGTTGTCAAGTATTGGCACTATATTAAACCCATGTTTCATTAAGTCAGTAATGCCTTGCAGGTATGGTTCTCGCTTAAATCCGTTGCTAATAATGTAGTTGTTTTTTGAAATTTTCTTTTCGGTATAAAGCTGCTTAATAATTTCAATATCATAAGCAGAAGAGGTTTCAATGTGTCCATCACTTTTTAAAACTTCTTCTAGAATAAATGAAAAATGAGAACTTTTTGTACAATAACAATAAGTATAACTACCTTCGTAATTAACTTTTGCTTTAGCTACTTTAAACATGGTTTTCGCCTTGTTTATTTGTTCTGAAATTTTTGGGAGATAAGTTAACTTTAATGGAGTACCGTATTGTTTGATGATATCCATTAAGGGTATTTTGTTAAAATATAATTCATTTTCGATAACTTCGTAGCCATCTTGTGGAAAGAAAAAAGTTTGTTCTATTAAATCTTGGTACTTATTTTTCATGATAATAATGTAAGTGAGTTAGATTGGCACAAATTTATTAAAGTAAATGACTTGGATGTATAAATATATGTAAAATTAACTATGAAAGAGATAAAAATTATTAAAAATCGATCAGATATTGGTGCGGGGACTAGAGGTGCTGATATGGGCATTGATGCAATAGAAATTGCAGCCATTAATGCGGGTAGTAATTTTTTTAATCAACATGCTTACGTTGATGTCCCTTCGTCTAATGCTGCTGTTTATGAAAAACAAAATACACCATATGGATTAAGAATCGATAAGGTACGTGAGGTTTGTGAAAGTTTATCTGGATATGTTAAAGATGCTTTGCTCGAAAATAAATTTCCTTTAGTCTTGTCAGGCGACCACTCTTCTGCACTTGGAACGATTAGCGGAATTAAATGTGCTTTTCCAACCAAACGACTTGGAGTAGTATGGATTGATGCTCATGCTGACATTCATTCGCCATATACTACCCCATCAGGTAATATACATGGAATGCCATTGGCTGCAGCGTTGGCTGATGATAATATGGAAAGAAAAGTTAATAAAGTAGCTGAATTAACTAGAATTAATTGGGAGGCCATGAAAAGTATTGGAAACATTTATCCTAAAATTATACATGCTGATTTGGTTTATTTTGGTGTTAGAGATACTGAGGAGCCCGAAGATTTTACTATTGCAAAAAACCATATTAAAAACTATAAAGTTGAAGAAATTAGGTATAGAGGTTTGGAAGTGTGTTTAGCTGGAACGCTAAACAGATTATCGAAATGCGACCTTATTTACATTTCGTTTGATGTAGATAGTATGGATTGTGATTTAATTTCTAAAGGAACTGGAACTCCTGTTTCCAAGGGTTTCGACCAAAACGAAATTAAACAGATTATTAAAGGGGTTATTAATTCAGGAAAGGTAACTTGTTTGGAATTGGTTGAAGTAAATCCTTGTTTAGACAACAAAGGAAACAAAATGGCAGAAACCGCATTTGATGTGTTGTTGGATGTTACATCAAAAATTGAAGAAATTAATTTAAAATAAAAGGCTCGTCATAGTGAATAAGTTAGGAAAGAATCACTAATAGTTAGAATAAGTTGATTTTTTATCCCGATTGATGACGTAAATAATAAAAAATGGAACACATAATTAGTAAAAATGTTGTTGAAGCAATTCAATCGTTGTATAACGAAATGATTGATACCAAGTTGATTCAACCTCAAAAAACCAAAAAAGAATTCAAAGGTGATTTAACCGTGGTGGTTTTTCCCTTCTTAAAAGCATCAAAAAAATCGCCAGAACAAACTGCGGAGGAGTTGGGTAGGTATTTAGTTCAAAATGTTGAACATATTCAGGGGTATAATGTAGTTAAAGGTTTTTTGAATCTTTCCATTTCTGCAAATTATTGGGTTGAGATTTTAGGAAAAATCAATTCAAATGCTACGTTCGGAATTTCTGCTAATTTAGGTAAAACCTATATGGTGGAGTATTCATCACCTAACACGAACAAACCATTGCATTTGGGCCATTTACGTAATGTGTTTTTGGGTTTTTCTGTAGCCAATATCTTAAAAGCTAACGGCCACGAAGTATTTAAAACTCAAATTATTAACGATAGAGGCATTCATATTTGTAAAAGCATGTTGGCTTGGCAGATGTTTGGAAATGGAGAAACTCCTCAAAGTAGTGGCTTAAAAGGCGATCATTTGGTTGGAAAATATTATGTAGCGTTTGATAAAGCATATAAAAAGGAAATTGAATTATTGATGAGCGCTGGAACAGATAAAGAAGTTGCTGAACGTGAAGCTCCAATATTTAAAGAAGCTCAAGCCATGTTACTGAAGTGGGAGGAAGGAGATAAAGAAGTAGTGGGTTTATGGAAAATGATGAACGGATGGGTATACCAAGGATTTGATGTAACGTACAAAACTATGGGTGTTGATTTTGATGAGTTGTATTATGAATCGGACACCTACATTTTAGGAAAAGATGTGGTAGAAAAAGGGTTAGAAAAAGGTGTTTTTTATCAAAAACCTGATAACTCTATTTGGTGTAATTTAAGTGTCGAAAAAATGGACGATAAATTGTTGTTACGTACCGATGGAACTTCGGTTTACATGACTCAAGATATTGGAACAGCCATTGAACGGTACAAAAAACATCAGAATTTAAGTGGCTTAATATATACGGTGGGCAACGAACAAAATCATCATTTTAAAGTGTTGTTTACCATTCTTAAGAAGTTAGGATATGCTTGGGCCGATGGTTGCTTCCATTTATCGTACGGAATGATAGCATTACCTGAAGGTAAAATGAAATCACGTGAAGGAACTGTAGTTGATGCCGATGATTTAATGGAAAGTATTGTGCAAGATGCTAAAAGTAGTACACAAGAACGTGGGCATATTGAAAATATGTCGGAAATGGAGCGAGAAAATTTGTATTCGACCATTGGGTTGGGAGGGTTAAAATACTTTTTGCTAAAGGTTGATCCTAAAAAGGGAATGGTGTTCGATCCAAAAGAATCGATTGATTTAAATGGTAATACAGGTCCTTTTATACAATATGCTTATGCACGAATTCAATCGTTGTTAACAAAAGCTGAGCAATTGGGTTACAATAAAACATTCGATGGCGTTGAAACCAATGATAAAGAAATTGGGTTAATTAAGTTGTTAAACGATTATCCAAACATCATAAAAGAAGCTGGGGCAATATATAGTCCAGCTATATTATGTAATTATATTTTTGCTTTAGTTCAAGAGTTCAATAACTTTTATCAAACTGTTGATATATTGCGTGAAGAAGATAAAAATAAAATAGCACTACGTTTACAACTTTCTGAAAATGTAGGAAAGGTAATAAAATCGGGTATGGGCTTGTTGGGGATTAATGTTCCTGATAAAATGTAGTTTATTGCTAAGTTAAATTAACCTTAGAGGAAAGAAATGGGTTGTTTTGTGTAAACTTATTTCAGGACTAGACACCACAATAACCACTCACCATGCTAAACTAATCCTTCCCTTTCTCTTTTAAAAGAGGCACAAACCTAAACACGCCTAAATCTTCGGTATTGAAGGTTTTGGTATCTATTTTTACAATTTTTTTCATGATTTGGTCTTTGCCTTCGCCCACGGGTATTATCAGTATTCCACCAACCTTTAGTTGTGTTAATAAATCTTCAGGAATAAAAGGTGCTCCAGCAGTAACAATAATTTTGTCGAAAGGTGCAAAAGTGGGTAATCCTGCATAGCCATCGCCATAAAATAATTTAGCCGACGAATATCCAATAGAAGGTAAAAGTTTTTTAGTTCTATCAAACAATGCTTTTTGGCGTTCAATCGAAAAAACTTTAACACCCATTTCAAGTAAAACGGCCGTTTGATAACCCGATCCAGTACCAATTTCTAATACTCTGTCGTGCTCTTTTAATTCGAGCAGTTCTGTTTGAAAAGCTACCGTAAAAGGTTGTGAAATAGTCTGCCCCGACCCAATAGGAAAAGGTTTGTCTTCGTAAGCATATTTGTGCAAAGCAGTATCTGGAATAAACAAATGTCGAGGAATCAGTTCAATTGCCTTTAATACTTTTGAGTTGGAAATTCCTTTAGTTGCAATTACTTCAACCAGTTGTTTTCGTAGTCCTTTATGTCTGTATGAATCAATCAAAATGAGCAGTTTTTTATTAGGAGCAAATTAAAGAAGGATTTTCAATTTATACGGGCAATATTTTCCCTTCTTATCAAATTTCAACTGTTGATAATAAAGTAAAAGCCCCCATGATAGATATGATTTAACATTTACTTTTGGTTAAAAAAATTGACATGCTAAAAATAGGAGTAATAGGAGCTGGGCATTTAGGGAAAATTCATATCAGATTGCTAAAAGAAATCAATCAATTTGAATTAATAGGTTTCTTCGATTTAGATGAAGAAAATAGAAAAAAAGTAGAAGCCGAATTTCAAGTAAAAGGTTTTGCGAGTATGGATGAGCTCATAAATGCAGTAGATGTTGTTGATATTGTTACTCCAACCTTAGCACATTTCGAATGCGCATCGAAATCGTTAAAATTATCGAAACATGTATTTATTGAAAAACCCATTACCACTACAGTAGAAGAAGCCAAACAACTCATTTTTTTGGCAGAAGAAGCCAACGTGAAAGTTCAAATTGGACATGTTGAACGATTTAATCCTGCTTTTACTGCAGCCTTACCGTATATCAATAATCCAATGTTTATTGAAACCCATCGATTGGCACAATTTAATCCAAGAGGTACCGATGTTCCTGTTGTGCTTGATTTAATGATACACGATATCGATATTGTGTTAAGTGTGGTAAAATCGAATATTAAAAAAATTAGTGCCAGTGGTGTTGCTGTGGTTAGTGATACTCCCGATATTGCTAACGCTCGTATTGAATTTGACAACGGTAGTGTAGCTAATCTTACATCGAGCAGAATTTCGTTAAAAAATATGCGAAAAACCCGCTTGTTTCAGAAAGACGCGTATATTTCGGTTGATTTTTTAGACAAGCAAACCGAAATTGTTAAACTTAAAAATGTAGATGGTGAAATAGATCCACTTTCAGTTACCATTGACTTAGGAAATGGTAAGGGTAAAAAACAAATTTATTTTGATAAACCCAAAGTAAATGAGGTGAATGCAATTAAAGAAGAATTAACCCAATTTTCATTAGCTATTATTCACAATACCAAACCTTTGGTAAGCATTCATGATGGTTATGAAGCCTTGGATGTGGCGCATAAAATAATTGAAAAACTAAAAACATCTTTAGCATTAATAGAAGATTAATACATTTGCACAATATTTAATTTAAAACCACGTTAGGGAAGATATTTTTAAACATTGCATAACGTAAAAGATTACATTTTATTATCTGTATTATTTTTTGCTCTTAATTCTTGTTCAAAACAAGATTTAGAAGCAGTTGTACCTTCGTATATTACCATCAACAACTTTACATTAAGTACTGATGCTGCTACCGAAGGTAGTAATTCTCAAAATATAAGTGACGCATGGGTTTATGTTGATAATGATTTGGTTGGTGTTTACGAGTTGCCTGTAACTTTCCCCGTATTAAAAGAAGGAAACGCAAAGTTGGATGTTTATCCTGGAATAAAAGAAGATGGTATAAGTGAACGAAGAGCAAAATATATTTTTTACAATCCATATTCTCAGCAAATAAATTTACAAAAAGATAAAACCATAACGATTAACCCTACCACCACATATACTAGCACCACACATTTTTATTGGATGGAGAATTTTGAATCGGCTAGCCTTCCATTTACTTATAATACAACTTCAGATACCATTGTTTTTAAAACTTCAGCTGCGTTTGAAGGTAATTATGCAGGACAAGTATCACTTATTCCAGGAATGGATTTCTTTGAATGTATGACGCCATCTTTAGCAACTTTACCACGAACCGGTACCACGGTTTTTCTTGAACTTAATTTTAAATGCAATCAGCCCATCATGGTGGGTATGTATGCCGATTCGGAGCAGCTTGGAGTTTTCTATCTAAATACCACTAGTGAATGGAAAAAAATCTACCTTAATTTTACCGAACCAGTTAGAACACGTTCTTATGCTGGAGAGTTAAAAATATTCTTTGGATTTCAATCTAAAGTTGATTACCCAGAATTTATGTTTGATAATCTTAAAGTAGTGTACATGTAATGAATAAAACTTTACATACCTTAAAATATATCTCAATAGATATCTTAGCTGCTATACTGAGTTGGATAATCTTTTTTGTTTACCGAAAAGAATATATTGAACCAGAAAAATATGGTTATGATGTTGAATTGGTATTTGATAAAAAGTTCTACTTTGCTTTAGTACTTATTCCATTGTTTTGGATTACGCTTTACGCAATTTCAGGTATGTACAAAAATATTTATCGTAAATCGCGATTAAAAGAATTTGGACAAACATTTTTAATATCGTTAATTGGGTCGTTAATATTGTTTTTTATTCTGGTGCTCGACGACGAAATCGCGTCCTACAAACAATATTATAAATTGTATTTCACCTTATTTTTCTACCAATTTGCGATTACCGAAGTTTTTAGATTTTTATTAACTACACATACTGGAAATAGAATAAAAAATAGAAAAATTGGTTTCAATACGTTAATAATTGGCTCTAATCAAAAAGCGTTGGACTTATTTTTAGAGATTAACAGACAAAAACATTCGTCGGGTAATATTATTGTTGGTTTTACTCACGTAAACGAAGCGAATGAAATATTTAAATTAGCAGATTGTCTTCCACACTTAGGAAACTGCGTTGATCTCAGAAATACCATAGCTAATAATAAAATTGAAGAGGTTATTATTGCCATCGAATCTTCTGAACATAAAAGTTTAGGAAATATTATTACCGTATTGGAAGGTTTGCCTGTGATCATAAAAATTATTCCCGACATATATGATATTTTATCTGGGTCTGTAAAAATGTCGTCCATTTTTGGTACACCTTTAATCATTATCAATAAAGAAATAATGCCTTTGTGGCAACAATCCATAAAACGAAGTATAGATATTTTTGTATCAATTTCGGTATTGATAATTTTTTCGCCTTTATATTTGGTTACGATTTTAATTATTAAATCAACTTCGAAAGGTCCAGCATTTTTTTATCAAGAACGAATTGGAAATCATGGTAAACCTTTTTTGATTTATAAATTTCGTTCAATGTATATTGATGCTGAAAAGTATGGTCCAGCACTTTCAAGTAAGAGGGATTCAAGAATAACCAAATTTGGTAAGTTCATGAGAAAGGTGAGGCTGGATGAAATACCACAATTTTTTAATGTATTAAAAGGTGATATGAGTTTGGTTGGTCCTCGACCAGAGCGGCAGTATTTTATTGATCAAATTGTAAAGGAAGCTCCGCACTATTACCACTTATTAAAAGTTCGACCTGGAATTACTTCTTGGGGTCAAGTAAAATATGGCTATGCCGAGAATGTTTCGCAAATGATTGAACGATTAAAATTCGATATTATTTATATCGAAAATATGTCGTTGTTGGTTGATTTTAAAATCTTGATTTATACCGTGCTAATTGTGGTTCGGGGTGAAGGAAAATAATTTAGTGTTTAATTTCTCCAATGGCTTCGGGTTGATGTTTGTATTTAAACACCAACGCAAAAATAACGGCTACTACTAAAGAATATACAGCAAAGGTCATCCAGATTCCATGCCAGTCTTTCACATTATCCTGAGAAACAAAATAACTATCAATCAAATAACCACTTACTTTACTTCCCAAATAAGCACCTACGCCGTTAGTCATCATCATAAATAATCCCTGAGCACTCGACCTGATTTTTGGATCGGTTGTACTTTCGATAAACAATGAACCTGAAATGTTGAAGAAATCGAAGGCCATACCGTAAACAATACATGATAAAATAATCATCCAAAGTCCGTCGGCAGGATTGCCATAAGCAAACAGTCCAAACCGCAAGGCCCAAGCGATCATGGAAAATAACATTACCTTTTTAATGCCAAATCTTTTTAGGAAAAATGGTATCGATAGAATGAATAATGTTTCTGAAATTTGAGATATGGACATTATTATGGTAGAGTATGTTACTACAAATGAATCAGCATATTCCTGCACATGTTTAAAGTCATCCAAATAAGAATCACCATACATGTTGGTTAATTGTAAAGCCGCACCCAGCAACATAGAAAAGACAAAGAATAAAGCCATTTTATAATTTGCAAACAACTTAAAAGCATTTAGTCCAAATTGCTCAACCCAAGAAGTATCTTTTGCGATTGCTTTTAGAGGAGGACATTTTGGTAATGTAAAAGCATATAATCCTAGAATAACGGCTACAATTCCAGCAATTAGAAATTGATTAGCATTTGCCTTACTTCCAGTCAAATTGGTAATCCACATGGCTACGATAAATCCAATAGTTCCCCAAACGCGGATTGGTGGAAATACTTTTATAACATCAAATTGATTATTTTTTAAAATATTATAAGCAATGGAATTTGATAGTGAAATGGTTGGCATATAAAAAATCATAGCTAGAAATATTACATAGTAAAGGGTGTTAGGATCGTTTACCATTGGCACATAAAACAATACCAAACCATATAAAATATGTAAAATACCATAAAGCCTTTCTGCATTCAACCATTTATCGGCAATAACTCCTGCTAAGGTTGGCATAAAAAGAGATGAGAGTGCTAATGTAGAAAAAATGGCTCCAAACTGAGCTCCTGTCCATCCTTTGGCATTAAAACAATATGTGCCAATTGTAATTAACCATGCTCCCCAAACAAAAAATTGAAGAAAGTTCATTATGGTGAGTCGTAACTTGATGCCCATGTTGTTTTATTTAGAGGTTTTGTTGAAACAAATATAAACTAATAAAAGCAAAGCTTTTTTAAAAAGTGCTGCTTTTAATCGAAATGCTTACGAAATTCTGCTCCAATTCTTTTTGTTTCTTTTCAATGTGTTCAATGCATCCACCAAACGGAAATTTTTTGGTAGTTGCAGATTGGTGTCTTCTTTTAAAATTTCGACCGCTTCGTTTCGAGCGGCTTGTAAAATTTGTCCATCTCGGGCTAAATCGGCAATGTTTAAATTGAGCAAACCACTTTGTTGCGTACCTTGTATATCGCCAGGTCCACGAAGTTTGAGGTCAACTTCGGCTATTTCAAAACCATCGTTGGTTTTTACCATGGTCTCTAGTCGTAATTTTCCTTCGGGGCTTAATTTATTTCCGCTCATTAAAATACAATACGATTGTTCGGCACCTCTACCCACTCGTCCTCTCAATTGGTGCAATTGCGATAAGCCAAAACGTTCGGCACTTTCAATAACCATTACACTGGCATTGGGAACATTTACGCCCACTTCAATTACTGTGGTGGCAACCATAATATTGGTTTCGCCTTTTACAAAACGTTGCATTTCAAATTCTTTGTCTTTGGGTTTCATTTGTCCGTGAACAATACTAACTTGGTATTGTGGCATCGGGAAACGACGTAAAATAGCATCGAAGCCATCCATCAAATCTTTGTAATCCATTTTTTCTGATTCATTTATCAATGGGTAAACCACATATACTTGTCGGCCTTTTTTAATTTCTTCCTCCATCATACCAAACACTCTCAATCGCGATGAATCAAATTTATGAATGGTTTTTATGGGTTTTCTTCCTGCTGGTAATTCGTCAATTACAGAAACATCTAAATCACCATAAAAAGTCATAGCTAACGTTCTAGGTATTGGGGTTGCTGTCATTACTAATACATGCGGGATTCTAGGCTCTCCTTCTGTGATGTTTGTTGGACTTTTAGCCCAAAGTTTTGCTCGTTGTGCTACGCCAAAACGGTGTTGCTCGTCAACTACCACATAGCCCAAATTGTTAAATTGAACTACATTTTCCAATAAAGCATGAGTTCCAACCAAAATTTTTAATGTTCCATTCAATAAATCGGTATGGATTTCTGTTCGTTTCGCTTTTTTTGTTGAGCCGGTTAATAATTCAATGGTAACATTCATGTCTTTCAACATCTCAGATAAACCCAAAAAATGCTGTGTTGCCAATATTTCGGTGGGAGCCATTAAACATGCTTGAAAACCATTATCGATGGCAATTAACATGGTGAGCAATGCCACCACCGTTTTACCGCTCCCCACATCGCCTTGCAACAATCGGTTCATGTGTTTTCCAGAGCCAATATCTTTACGGATTTCTCGTATTACTCTTTTTTGAGCTTCGGTTAATTTAAAAGCTAAATGATGGTTATAAAAAGTATTGAAGTTTTCGCCGACGGCATTAAAAATATGGCCTTTAATAGTTTGCGTTTTGATTACTTTTTGTCGCAACAATCGAAGTTGAAGAAAAAATAATTCTTCAAATTTTAAACGAAACAGCGCACGTTGCAATTGCTGCTCATTTTCTGGTGCATGGGCATTGATTACTGCTCGTTCTTTAGAAATTAATTTTAATTTTTCCAAGAGTTCATCAGGCAAGGTTTCTTGAATACAACCTTTTATTTGTGCTATTAAGTTTTGTTGTATTTTATGAATTCCTTTTGCCGATAATCCTTTACTAGATAGTTTTTCAGTAGAATAATAAACACCTTCTAAACAGACTGAATTAGCAAGCAATGATTGTTCCGCCAGTTCTAATTCTGGGTGAGTAATATTGTAATTGTTTCGATATAATGTTGGCTTTCCAAAAAGAATGTATTCTTGATTTATTTTTAATGATGAAGTAAGCCACTTAATGCCTTTAAACCAAACCAATTCAATTTCTCCAGTAGCGTCTTTAAACTTAGCTACCATTCGTTTGGCTTGTTTTTCGCCTACAATTTGAACGTTGGTTAGTTTTCCTTTTAGTTGAATATATGCCTGGTCTGAATTGATGTCAGCTATGTTATAAACTTTAGATTTATCAACATATCTGAATGGATAATACTCCAACAACTGACCAAAAGTATAAATACCCAATTCTTGTTGAAGCAATTCAGCTCTAGCAGGACCAACTCCTTTTAAAAATTCAATTTTGGTATCGAGTAGATGGTTGTTCACTTAGGGTTAAAGTTAGAAGTTGGAATTTATAGAACTGCTAACGCCTGATGCCAAACAATTATTAATTAATTGCTGCTTCTTTTATCAATTTCTTTTTTAATAGTTGAAGCTTGTTCGTAATCTTCGTTTTCAATCGCTTTCTGAAGTTTTAAGTTTAACTCTTCAAGTGAAAGCTGATTATTGTTTCGTTGTTCTGTTTTTTGTTCAGGTTCATTCAACGCTTCTTCAATATCTTCAATTTGTTTTTCGATTTCATCGTTATTTTCAATCGACTTATCATCTAAAATAATTCCTGCTTGTGATAAAATAAATTCGTAAGTATAAATGAGACATTTAAATCGAACTGCAATTGCTATAGCATCAGAAGTACGCGTTTCTATTTCAACAGTTTTATTATTTTTTTCAGCAATAAGTTTGGCAAAAAATATGCCTTCTCTTAAATCGTAAATAATAACTTCTTTAATTACAATTTCAAAAGCATCAGAAAATGATTTAAACAAGTCGTGAGTAAGTGGTCGAATTGGTGTCATAGATTCCAATTCAATTGCTATTGCTTGAGCTTCAAAACCTCCAATAATAATAGGTAATCTTCTTTTTTTACCAGATGCTTCACCCAACACTAGGGCATAAGCACCAGTCTGGGTTTGGCTATATGAAAGACCTATTATTTCTAAAACTATTTTATCCATTTATAAATATTAAAAGGGAATACTAAAATTCCCTTTAAATTCTTACTTGAGCATTAATTTTGACTTGCTTTAAATTTTTTGTAAGCATCGATTAGCTTTGGAACAACTTCAAAAGCATCACCAACAATACCATAATCGGCCGCTTTAAAGAATGGAGCTTCAGGGTCAGTATTAATAACTACAATAACTTTACTTCCATTAACACCTGCTAAATGTTGAATAGCTCCAGAAATACCAACAGCTATGTATAAATTAGGACGAATAGCTAATCCAGTTTGACCAACGTGTTCATGGTGAGGTCTCCAGCCAATGTCGGCTACTGGTCTTGAGCAAGCAGTTGCAGCGCCCATTTCATGAGCAAGTTCTTCAATCATACCCCAATTTTCAGGACCTTTCAAACCTCTGCCGGCAGAAACCACTATATCGGCTTCTGTTAGTGATAATTCGCTCGATTCTTTTTTAATTTCTTTTACTTTTAAATTGGTTGAGGGCAAGGATACTGCAAAATCAACTATTTCAGGTGTTACATTGTTTTCAACTTTTGCAATTGAATTGGGTAACACAGAAATAATTTTTGTTGGGGTTAATACTTCCACTTCGGCAAAGGCTTTTCCAGAAAAAACCGATTTTTTTACGGTAAAACCATTGTCAGTATTGGGCAATGAAATGGCACCGCTCACTAATCCAGCATCAAGTTTAGCAGCTAAAAAAGGAGCAACAGACTTTCCAGAATAGTCGTGAGCAAAAACAATTACTGAAGCATTTTCGTTTTTTGAAGCTTCAGCAATAACTTGAGCAATTTTTTGAGGATCAAAATTGTTTAATTCGGAGTTAGCAACATGCAAAACCTTGCTAATTCCATATTTTCCTAATTGATCTAATCCAGAAACATTTCCTGTAACAACAGCGATGGCTTTGTCACCAGATTTTTGAGCTAATTGTGAAGCATAGTTAGCAGCTTCAAAAGCATTTTTTGTTAGTGTTCCGTTGTTAGAATCGGCATATATAAGTATTGACATATCTTTAATTTGTTGAGATGAATAAATGTATTAAATGGCTTTAGCTTCGTTATGTAATAAGCTAACTAACTCTTCAACATTTGCAGCATCCACATATTTACATGTAGATTTTGCTTGTGGTAAAATAAATGATTTTATTTTGGTTGAAGCGGTAGCATCAAATGCAGGTAATACAGCAAGTGGTTTTGTTCTAGCGGCCATTATCCCACGCATATTTGGAATTCGTGCCTCTGCCATACCTTTTGCTGCACTTAAAATAAATGGAGTAGAAGTTTCGACGACTTCAACACCACCTTCAACTTCTCGTTCAATGGTCGCATTATTTCCATTCATGTCTAATTTTGAAGCTAATGAAACGTATGATAAATTCATAAGTTCAGCAACCATACCTGCAACTTGAGAACCATTATAATCGATGGTTTCTTTACCAAATAGTATCATGTCGAAACTATTTTGTTTGGCATAACCAGCTATTTGTTTGGCTACATATAATGCGTCATCAGTTTTAGTATCAATTCTAACTGCATCATCAGCTCCTATTGCTAATGCTTTTCTAATAATTGGATCGTTTTCTGCACCACCAACATTTAAAACGGTAACATTTCCGCCGTTGGCTTCTTTTATTTCTAATCCTCGAACTAATGCATACCATTCGTCGAACGGATTAATAATAAATTGCACCCCATTTTCATCAAATTTGGTGTTGCCATCTGTAAACGAAATTTTTGATGTAGTATCGGGTGCTTTACTAACACAAACTAATATTTTCATTGCTATTTTTTAAAGTTAATTTAAGTAGAGATTTAACGACTACGAAGTTACCAAATAAAGTCCTAAAAAAAAATAGGTTATTTAGCAGTATTTAACAATTATGAAACTATTTTTTGATGATTAAAAATTGATAGATCGAATTTAGCGAACTTACTAAAGCAATAAGCAAAATTGATAAAACTGGGAGGGTGTATCTTTCTTCAATACCACGCTGAAAATAACATAAATAGATGAGGTAAATAAACGTTAAAAAATATAGAAAATAATGGCTTTTTTGAGTTGTTTTATAGTTGAATAACGTTAAGAATATTGCTATAAAACATGACGAATGGATTAGAAATGAAACCCATCTTAATGTTTCCATAAAAAATAAACCTCTATAGGTTTCTTGAAAAATGTGTAACGATAAATTTGAATGGAGTCCCATTTTGATATACACTTTTATTGGAGCAACAACATAGTAAGTGAACCAAAACTTATGTTTATAAGCATTAACAAGGGCTTTAATTTGTTCAACAGTTTTAGTTTCTTGAGGAATAGGAGTTAACGGGATTGGAATGTCTTTGTCGTAATAATCTTTTTGAACGAGAATAGACTGTTGGTAATTTGTTAAAACATTGGTTAATCGCTGTTTTCCAAAGTAATGTTGAACGTATTCAGGGAAATTATTAATAATAGCGTCAATATAAATTTTTGAGGTGTCACCTTTTATTGTATTTTCCCAAAATGGCAACATATAGGAATGTACTTTTGAACCGTCTTCTGCCCAGCCTAAGGGTAAGTTCCAGAATTCTTGAAAGGTAGGTCTATAAATGGAATTATTATCGGCAAAGTAAATAGGATTTAACCCAACATATTGATTGGTTATTTTATAATTTCGATATTGCCACAAACCCATTAAATTGTATCCAATCGTCACAAAAATTAAACTGTATAGTATTTTTTGTTTTAAGTGCTTAAACGATAGAAAAATGAATATTGGAATTAACCCAATAAAAATTCCAAGTACTGGTCTAATGGCAAATAAAATTGCAAAGAGAATAGCTGCAATGGTTAAGTAAATTAATTTGGTTTTTTGAGGCTGTTGATGTTGAGCTTTTAATAAGAAGAATATATAAAAAATTAGTAGGGCAGGAGCTACGCCTTCTGTTAATGTATAAAATAAAAAATTACTTGCTATTGGGAAAATTCCATAAATAATACTTACCAACAAGGCTAATCGGTGGTTTTTGATTAACGAAAAAGCGATAAAATAAAGGCAATAAACTGAAATTGAAAAAAGTAAAACTTGAAGTATTTTTATAACAACAAGTGGATGATTTTGGCTTATTTGTAAGGCTAAATAGTAGATTGCACCATATCCTGGAGGTCGAAGAAAGTAACTAATAGTTCCTTGCATTCCATTTTTCCAAACGCCTGTAGTATTGAAATTAATAGCTGGTCGGAGGTAACTATTGTCGTCGGCAGTAGTTACAGTTTCATGGTCACGAACAAGTTCTTTTGGTAACTTAGTTAAGTTGAGTTGGTTAAAAAAAATGGCAGAGATAGCGGAGATGATTACAATAATCCATATCGATTTTATTGTTTTCATTTACCTTTAAATTTGCTTGTTATCCACCAAAATTTTGGTTTTTAATATTCCAGCTACACTTAAACTATCGGTAATTTCTCCATTCATAACCATATCAAAAGCGTCGTTTAGGCTAATTTTTTTTAGTTGGAGAACTTCGTCTTCTTCTGGTTCTGGAGTAAAATATGATAGGTTTTTGGCGATATAAATTATTCCAACTTCATCGGATACAGAATTGCTTAAATGCATATCCAACAATTTTGTCCAATTCTCCGCTTTTATTCCAAGTTCTTCCATCAATTCTCTTTTAGCAGAAACCAACGGACTGACATCTAATTTACCGCCACCTTCACAAATTTCCCAACTGTATTGGTTTAATGGATATCGAAATTGACCTACCAACCATGTGTTGTTATTCTCATCTAACGGAATAATTCCAATAGCAATGTTTTTAAAGTTAACAGTGCCGTAAATTCCATCATTACCCACGGCATTTACCACTTGATGTTCGGTTACACTAATCCATGGATTGTTGTATTTTAATTCACTTTTTTTCGTTTTCCAAGGGTTTTTCATGGAGAAATAGACTTAATCGATGTGTATTTATTTTCTTCAGATAAGGTAGTTTTATCCAAAAACCCTTTTCAACAAATCGGTAACTCGCGCCATGGGGTCTTTTCTAATTTTAGCCTCTTCCTTTGTAATCATTAAAAATAACCCATCCATGGCTTTGGTGGTTACATAGTCTTCTATGTCTGGATTCATTTTATCTACAAAAGGAATTTTGTTGTAGGTAGTAATTAATGGATTCCAATATTTTGTAACGTCAACTTTTTGAATGGCATTTTTAACTATTGGATTAAATTTAATTTTTAGCTGAGCTGAGGTTTTGTCGCGTAAGTATTGCGTTGCAGCGTTGTCGTTACCACGAAGTATAGCAAAGCCATCAGCAATGGTTATTTCTTTTATAGCATTGACAAAAATAGGAGCAGCTTCTAAAGTAGCAGTTTCTGCAGCCCTGTTTAAGGTCATTACAAATTCATCTACTTGCTTTTTCATTCCTAATTCTTCCACTTTCTGTTTGATTTTTATGGCTTCAGCAGGAAAAGGAATAAAAATTTCTGGATTTTTATAAAAACCATCCAATTTACTGGTTAAACTCGAAGAGTTGTTGGTTCCAATGGTTAGGGCTTCTCTTAACCCACTTATTACTTCATTATTCGTTAACGCTGGTGTAGAGGTGCCTGTTGCTGTATTTACTTGATCCAATACGGCGGTCATTTCGGCACAACCAGATAAAAACACTATTGATAGTGCTGTTACAGTTATTTTTTTCATGTGAATTTTTAATATTTTTTCAAATATAATTAAAACAAATTTTTTATGCCGAAGTATTTTATACCAATTTGTAAATCATAATTTTGAACTATGAATTTGGATATTATTTCAATAGGCGACGAACTATTAATTGGTCAAACCTTAAACACAAATGCACATTGGATTGCAACTGAACTAGACAAAATTGGTTTTACCATTCGTCAACATACTTCGATTAGCGATAACGAACAACACATTGTTAAAACCTTAACCGATTCGTTAAGCAATAGCGATGTAGTATTAATAACGGGTGGTTTGGGTCCGACCAACGATGATTTAACTATGCCCGTGTTGAATGAATATTTTGGAGGTAAATTAATTGTGAACAAGGAGGTTTACGCTGATATTGAAAAATTGATTTTAGGTCGAGGTTTTGATATGAACGATAATAACAAACGACAGGCATTGGTTTCTGATAAATGTAAAGTTATCAGAAATCCAAACGGAACGGCTCCTGGGTTGTGGTTTGAACGAAACAACAAGGTTGTTGCAGCAATGCCAGGAGTACCCTTTGAGATGAAAGCAATGGTTATGGATTCCATAATTCCATGGTTAAAAGAGAAGTTTGTACTTCCAGAAATTGTACATCAAATGATATTAACCCAAGGGCTGCCCGAATCCAAATTGGCTGAAGTTATTGCTAACTGGGAAAATCAACTTCCAACTTCAATAAAACTGGCGTATCTTCCTTCTCCTGGTAGAGTGAAATTAAGGTTGTCTTCCATCGGTATGGACAGGGCAAAAGTTCAGCAAAATATAAACGAACAAGTAGAAAAGTTAAATAAAATAATTCCACAATATATTTATTCATTCGATAATCGAAATCTTGAAGAAGTAGTAGGTCAATTATTAAAGAATAAAAAAGCAACATTAGCTACTGCGGAAAGTTGTACAGGTGGTTATATTGCGCATCTCATTACAAGTATTTCTGGTAGTTCCGATTATTTTAAAGGCTCGATAATAAGTTACGCTAACGAAATTAAGGTGAACGAATTGGATGTTAAAAAATCGGATTTGGAAAATTATGGTGCGGTGAGTCAGCAAGTAGTTGAACAAATGGCCATGGGAGTTTTAAAAAAATACGATGTTGATTATGCTATTGCTACCTCAGGAATTGCTGGACCAACCGGTGGAACAGAACAGAAACCTGTCGGAACCATTTGGGTGGCAGTGGTTAGTAAAAATAAGGTGGTAAGTCGTGAGTTTAAGTTTGGCAAAATTAGAAACGTAAATATTGAACGAACTGCAGTTGCTGGGTTAGGAATGTTAAGGGAATTGTTGAGTTAGTCAAGTGTTAAGTTGTTCCAAATTCTTTATGATTACTTCGTAATCCATCACTCACATGCTCGTAATCTTGTTCTTTTATAAACTCAACCATTAAATCGGCACCAACTAGAATTTTTGGATGAATAGATAACCTGAAAATTTCACCGTACACCATTTTTTTTGTCTCGTAACTGTAATTCTTATTTTTTTTTATGTTCTTTTGGTAGGTTATCCAGTTTGAAAGTAAAATAAATGGATAAAAGAACGGAAATAACAATAACGAAGTGGTTTTTAATCGAGTGAAGTGGTATTTTTTAATTTTAAACCCCGACAATTTAGCCAATGCCCTTAATTTTTGAATACCAATTAAAAAAATATGTCCGAAATAAATTTCATGGGTAATATCTTGTTTCGACATCCAAATACTATCAAGTTCGTTGGGAGGCATTATGGAGTTGAAACGTTCACTTTCAGTCAAAAGATAACTTAAACGCGATTGCAAATTAGAGTAGTTGGGAGTAGTAATTAATAAGGTACTACCTTCTTTTAAAACACGATTAAATTCTTTTAATGCTGAAAATTGGTCACTAAAATGTTCTAGTCCTTCCTGACAAATTAAAGCGTCGGCAGTTTTGTTCTCTATGGGTAAGCATTCATTAATGTTGGCTCTTTCACAAACTAAACCTTCTATTTCAAAATACTCAGGAAATAAGTCAAACGGTTTTGGCGTTGCACCAATTTCTTTTAAAATTCGAGATGTTATTCCATTGCCAGCAGGAAAATCGATTACCGTTTTACCACGAAATAACGCCTTGTTAGCAAGTAAATATCTTTTTACATAACATTTGATGCTTTTTGGATTGTCTTCGTATTTCAAGTTGGTTGACATGGCTAAATGAATTATCGACTTCAAATATAACATATATTTATCACTTCATTCTAGCAGATTTAAGGGCATAAAAAAGAGGCTAACTGTTTAGTTAGCCTCTTTTTTATATCGATGAAAAAATTATTTTGTCGAAACTCTTTTTTTCTCTTTTATACGAGCAGATTTTCCTGTTAAACTTCTTAAATAGAATATTCTTGCACGTTTAACATGACCATGTTTAACAATTTCAATTTTATCGACCATTGGAGAGGCCATCGGGAAAATTCGTTCTACACCAACATTACCAGACATTTTTCTAATGGTAAACATTTCGTTTGCGCCAGCGTTTCTTTTTTGCAAAACAACACCTTGAAAATGCTGAATTCTTTCTTTTGCACCTTCTTTAATTTTATAATATACAATAATAGTATCTCCTGCTCTAAATGCTGGGAAATTTCCTACTGGTGACAAGTCGTTTTCTACAAATTTTATCGCTTCCATTCTTCTTAAATATTAAATATAATCCTTTTTAAGGGTGGCAAATTTATACATTAATAATTAGTTATCAAATAAATTAGTAACTATTTTTTTTTGGTTTTACCTCAACAATGAAAACTTTCCGGCATCTTCTTGTTCAAGAATTTCGCGGAATTTGTAGAAAAAACGATACACATACAAACCTGTTGGGCAAGGAATGTTGTTAAATGTGCCGTCCCAAAAGAAATCAGTTTCACTTTGATAAACTACATTCCCCCAGACATTAAAAACCTGAAATAGGATTGGCTCAATGTTGGTGTAATAGGGCATGAACACATCATTTAACCCATCGTTGTTGGGTGTAAACGAGTTAGGAAAATAAACATTAATAAGCGAATCTTCAGGGCATTGCTCAACATTTACCACATTACTATTGATGTTTCCGCAAAAATAACGAGTGCTTAGTTGATATTGCCCACCAGTATTTACTACAATACTATCAGTAGTTGCTCCTGTACTCCAAAAGTAATTAGGTAACACAGTATCTACAAACAAGGAAATCGAAACATTTTTTCCTTCAATACAAATGTTGGTATCGTTGCCAATAAAAATGGTATAGGTTGGCAAGGAATCTAAACCAATATAAACCGAATCGGTTTGAGTGCCGCAAAACGAAGTAACATTTAAAATGTACAAACCTGAATCAATTACTGTAATGTTTGCAGTTGTTGCTCCAGTATTCCAGTTGTAAGTATTAAAACCTTGTTGTGCAACAAGTGTTTTGGTATTACCCAAGCACAAGGTAGTGTCGTTAGGTAATTTTAAAGTAGGTATGCTATAATAACCAATGTGTATGGTATCGGTAATTTCTCCGCAGCCGTTGGCTATACATTTTACCCAATACGTGCCACTATCTAAAACAGCAAGCGTATTATTGGTAGTGCCGTTGCTCCACAAATACTCATCATAACCTATGGGTGCGGTTAAAGTAAAAGTAGTGTTTGCACAAATTACCGTATCATTACCCAAGTTGGGCGGTGCTATATTAAAAGGAGTTACACTTACATCGTCGATGTAGTAGTCAACACGTATAGGGTTGCCTGGGTTAAACGATAAAACTGTTGTGTTGGCATCGGTATTAAAATTACCAATGGTTATGTATTGCTCTCCTCCTTTGGCTTTGTACAAGCCACTTACGAGTATCCAATTTACACTATCATTAAGGATTTGCTGTGATTTGATTTGGGGCGTAATACCAATTATTCTTTTACCAACACCATTGTTCCAATTAAGAGAGTCTTTTGAAACATAAGCATCAACTTCTTTAATTGCACCCATTACATTGTTACATAAATTAACATAATAAGAAATACAATACAAGCTATCTTTTTTTAGTGAATCGTTAAAATGGTTTTGAATATATGAACGTCTTTCTGGCTCCTGAGACCAAGGATAAACAAATAAAAGAGCATAGCCATTACCTGTTAGAGGAAATTGAAACCCATAATCATTGTTTGGCACACCAAATCCTGCTATTGAACATGAATTAAAATATCTTGCAAAGTTAAATCCGAACCAATTTTTTACATGGTTATCTAATAAGCTTGTTGTTGGGCAAGAATATAAATCTTCAAAAGATGGATTTTTTACCAAATTTTGGGCAAAACTATTGTTACTAAAAAGGGTTAAAACCGTAAAGTAAACAAAAACTGTATATTTAAAAATAAAATTCATAACCAAAAAAATTAAAAACCCTTTGCTACAAGTTACCAGCCTCATCGTAAGCACCGTTGGCTGCCGAGTAAGTGGAAGCCACACCTGACAATAAAGTGGGAGTTGGTGTTGCGGCAGTCATGTTCTACTTTTTTGGTGGAGTAGTCCATGTATTTTGTTGAGCAAAAGTGTTGAGGGTTAACATAAATAATGTTAACGCTAGTATTAGTTTATTTATTGTTTTCATAGTTATGATTTAGTTGTAAAAAATGGATAATAAGAAAAATAGGCTCAATAGCTTGTAACAATTGAGCATTTAAATCAACTAAGAAGAATCTAAGGAGGTGTTTTTTTACTGTACTTTTTTCTTTTCGCTGATAAAAGAATTCTCTCTCTCTCTCTCTAAGGCTATAAGGGGTTTGGTATAGTTTAGCATAAATAATTAATAATTATTATGCAAGGTAACCAAAAAAATTGATTTAAAAAAAATAAAATTAAGGTAGGGAATGAGTTTTTAATTAATCGAGAAGATTTGTTAGTTTTTTGTTGTAATTATGATATTATAAACTATTCTACTTCTTGTCTGTTCATTTCCAACAATTGATTTTGGTACATGGTAAAATAGTTTTTACCCAATTTCATCAAACTTTGGTGAGTTCCAGTTTCAATAATTGCTCCGTTTTCTATAACTAGTATTTTGTCGGCATTTTTTACTGATGAAACTCGATGACTAACAATTAATGATGTTTTGTTTTTCATTATTTGTTCCAAATTACCAAGAATTATATCTTCTGTTTCAGTATCAACTGCCGATAAACAATCATCAAATATGAGGATTTTCGGGTCTTTTATTATAGCTCTGGCAATTGAAATTCGTTGTTTTTGACCTCCTGATAAGGTTACACCACGTTCGCCAATTTTGGTTTTAAATGCATCAGGAAATTCAATAATACTGTTGTAAATGGCAGCATTTTTAGCAGCTTCAATAATAACAGATAGTTCTGGCAATCCATTTTTGCTACCAAAAGCAATGTTATTTTCAATCGTATCAGAAAATAAAAAAACTTCTTGTGGAACATAACCCACACTTTCTCTTAATTCGTTAAGGTTAATTAGTTTAATATCATTATTGTCAATCAAAATAGTTCCTTGGTTGGTGTCGTATCTTCGTAACAATAGGTTGGTTATAGTCGATTTTCCTGAGCCTGTTCTGCCAACGATGGCTAATGTCTCACCTGGATTTACTTCAAACGATATGTTTTTTAAGGCTTCTATTCCAGATTCGGGGTAGGTAAACGAAACATTCTTGAATTCAATTTTTCCTTTAATATCAAACGATTTTTCGGTTGGATTGATAATTTTTGATTCTGTATTTAAAAATTCGTTAATTCTTGTTTGAGATGCTGCTGCACGTTGAACAATTGATGTAACCCAACCAATGGCTGTTACAGGCCAAGTTAACATATTGATATAGAAAACAAATTCAAGAATATTTCCCATGGTTATGTTGCCCTTCATGTATTCCAATCCTCCTACGTAAATGGTAAAAATGGTACTTAATCCAATTAACAACATCATTATTGGAAAAAATACCGCATTGGTACGAACCAAATTCATAGAGTTCTGATGGTATTCTACATTCTCATCAAATAATTTTTCAATAAATAATTTTTCTTTTACAAACGACTTAATAATTCTAATTCCTGAATAAGTTTCTTGTGAAAGGGTAGTAATATCTGATAATTTCGATTGAACACGTGCACTTTGCTTGTTAATTCTGCTGCTAATAAAATAGATTATTACCGATAAGATTGGTAAAGGAGTTAATGAGTAAAGGGTTAGTTTTACATTAATCGATAACATTACAGGAAATACTAAGGCAAAAAGCATGATTAAATTAAAAGTATACATTATGCCAGGACCCAAGTACATTCTAACTTGACTAACATCTTCACTTATTCTATTCATGATATCACCCGTATTTCTTTCTTTATAAAACGAAGTATCTAATTTTTGAAAATGGTTAAAAATCTCGTTTTTTAGGTCGAACTCTATAAGTCGAGACATGATAATAATGGTTTGTCGGGTAAAAAATACAAAAACACCTTTTATCAGAGCAAGGATAAACACCACTGCCCCAAATGCTAAAATGGCTTTACCAAATGATAATGAATCGAACAAATTTCCAATAAAACTTGAACTCACCATTTCCTTATGAGTCAATTTTGCTTCAACTAGATTAAAGGTTTCGCGAATAATTTGTGCGGGATAAATAGCAAAAATATTTGAAGCTACAATAAATAAAATACCGATAAACAATCGAAATTTATATTTGTATAAGTACTTATTTAAATAGCCTAATGACCTCATTTATTTAACTAGTTGGAACGAATCTACTTTTTGTCGAATAACTTTAACTATTCACTAATAAAGATTATTTTTGTTGACGACAAATTAAAAAACATGCAAAGGTAATTATCTTTAGTTAAATTCTATAAACTTATAAATAATGTCAACAACAATGAAAAATCAAACGACGGTAGCTGTAAAATCAGTATTAGACAATATGTCGATTTACGATCATGAACAAGTAGTTTTTTGTCAAGATAAGGCCACTGGATTAAAAGCTATTATTGCAATTCATAATACGGTTTGTGGTCCAGCTTTAGGCGGAACTAGAATGTGGAATTATGCAACTGAAGCGGATGCTATTACCGATGTATTAAGATTATCGAGAGGAATGACCTACAAAAATGCCTTGGCAGGATTAAATTTAGGTGGTGGTAAAGCGGTAATTATTGGTGACTCCAAAACTCAAAAAAATGAGGCATTGTTCAGAAGATTCGGAAAATTTGTGAATTCGTTGGCTGGGAAATATATTACTGCAGAAGATGTTGGAATTTCACCACAAGATATGACTTGGGTAAATATGCAAACAAAGCATGTGGCTGGATTGCCAGAAAAAAGTGGAGACCCTTCTCCAGTTACAGCTTTAGGGGTTTATATGGGAATAAAAGCTTGTGTTAAACAACAATTTGGTTCCGATTCGTTGGCAGGTAAAAAAGTTGCTGTTCAAGGTGTTGGTCATGTTGGAGAATATTTAGTTAAACATTTAGCCGCTGAAGGTGCTAAGATTTATATAGCCGATATTAATGAAGAATTATTAAAACGTGTTTCATCAACATACAAAGCTCAAGTAGTAGGCTTAAATGAAATTTACGATGTTGACATGGATATTTATGCTCCTTGTGCTTTAGGCGCCACTGTAAATGATGATACATTAAATCGACTTAAATGCTCGATTATTGCTGGTTCGGCAAATAATCAACTTAAACAAGAAGATATTCATGGAAAGATTATTATGGAAAAAGGATTAATTTATGCTCCTGATTTTATGATTAATGCAGGTGGTGTTATTAATTGTTATGCCGAAGTTGCCGATTTAAGTGCCCAATGGGCTATGGGTAAAGCCGAAGATATTTATTATACTACAGCAAATATTTTAAAACGATCGAAAGAACAAAACATCCCTACTTATGCCATAGCAAATAGAATGGCAGAAGAAAGAATTGAAGCATTGGGAAAAGTTAAACTTTCTTATATCTAACATACAGATATTGAGTTTAGTATAAGGTACTTTGACATGATGAATTGCAACTAATTAAAGAGATGATAAGTAGAAGATATTTAAGAGTAAAGACATTTCAAGCATTATACGCCTATTTTCAAACGGAAGATAAAAATGCAAGGAAAGCTGAAAATGAACTTTTTTTAAGTTTGGAAAGAATGTACGATTTGTACCTCTTTTTATTAGCTCTTGGAGTTGAATTGGTGCATCAATCAGAACTTAAAATTGAAGAAGTTAAAACCAAAAGACTCCCTACTTTCGAGGATTTAAATCCAAATTCGAAGTTTGTTAATAATGCCATTTTCAAATTATTGGCTGAGAATGTTGAATTAAACAAACAGCTAAAAGAAAAGAAACTAACTTGGCTTGCCGACCAAGAATTGGTGACCAAGTTTTTAAACTTTTTACGCCAACATCCTGTTTATATTTCATACATGTCAACCTCTACTCAATCGTTTGACGAAGATAAAAAATTGGTGATTGAAATCTACAAAAAAGTGATTCCCGATTTTGAATCAATGCTTTCCGAACTTCAAGATAAAAGTATTTTCTGGGGACTTGATGAGATTGATTTTGTATTGAGTATGGTTATAAAAACCATTAAAAAGTTTACTTCTGCTTCCAACAATTTTGAGCCTATTTTGAGCCTTTATACCGATTATGATGAAGATATTAAGATGGTTAAAGATTTGTTTAGAAAAACCATTTCGAATGATGATTATAATGCTGAAAAAATTGCCCAAAAAACCAAAAATTGGGATGTTGAACGTATAGCAATGATTGACATTATTTTAATGAAAATGGCCTTAACTGAAATATTACATTTCAAATTGGTGCCTATTAAAGTAACGTTAAATGAGTATATCGAATTGGCCAAATGGTACAGCACTCCTAAAAGTAAAATATTTGTTAATGGTATTTTAGATAAACTTGTGCTCGAACTCAAAGAAACTGGTGAGCTAAAGAAGATGGGGCGTGGTTTGATGGATAATTAATATTCATCATCTATTTTTCCCTTTTTATTCGGTTTATTTTCTTCAGAGTCTAAAGGGATTTCAACTTTTCC
The DNA here is from genome assembly GCA_036171675.1 of Vicingus sp. Classification (GTDB taxonomy): domain Bacteria; phylum Bacteroidota; class Bacteroidia; order Flavobacteriales_E; family Vicingaceae; genus Vicingus. The sequence continues at coordinate 39,677 of JAVHRO010000071.1, forward strand.
ACCCAATAAAATGGAGGTATTTATCATGAATTTTTTGTGAGCCCTAATGCCTACACCTATAAATTGTAATTCGGGGTCTAACAACATTTTTCTGTGTCGTAGGCTTTCTTGTTCATCATCCATCAATAAATCCACCACAATTGATAAAGCATCAGGATAACCATATTGGTTGCTTTCTTTTACTTTCGTATATTTTTTATCGAAAGGTTTAATACGTTCCTCAAAACTTTCAGCATCAGCTGATCGGTGTCCTTTTTTGCCTAATCTTCCCATCTCTTTGGCATGTTTTATGGCTTCCTTAAATAAATCATCATCAGGTTCTAATACGGGGATTGATGGCTGTTCGTTCAATGTTTTTATCAGTGATTTGTAATACTTGTTTTTTGGTATTTTAACATCTTCCATATAATCTTTGAGGTACGTATCCACAAAAAGCTTTCCGTTAATACGGGCTAAATTGATATAAAAAATAACTTTTTTTTCTTCAAACGAAAACTCTTTAAGATTTTTTGCTGAGTTGGCTTTGCTAAGGTCAGAACTGCTCCATGTTTCGAATGGAGTGATTTTTTGAGAAAATAAAGTGCAAGTAATCCCTAATAAGGCAATAAAAAGAGTTGATTTTAAGACACTTACCATTAAGGGGGTTCAGTTTTATTTATGGTAGAAAATTATTGAATGTTTGAATAAACATTTTCACCGTTAATAAAAGTTTTCAACACTTTAGTATGCAGAATGGCTGAAGGTTCAACTTCTAAAATGGCTTGATTTAAGAGCACAAAATCGGCCGATTTTCCAACCTCTAAACTTCCCTTTTCTTTTTCCTCAAAATTTGCCATTGCCGCCCAAATGGTCATACCTTTTAATGCCTCTTGTCGGGTTAATGCATTTTCTTTCTGAAACCCATTAGGAGGATTACCTAGGGTGTCTTTTCTTTCGGTAGCAGCGTAAAAGGTTAACATGGGATTAATTTGCTCCACAGGAAAATCTGTCCCGAGTGCAATTAATCCATTTTGTTGCATCAATTTTTTATAGGCATAAGCCATTTTTATTCGCTCATTACCTAATCGGTTAATTGCCCAATACATATCCGATGTAGCATGTGTAGGTTGAACGGATGGAATAATATTATAGTTAGCAAACACCTCAAATTGAGATGAATCGATTACTTGAGCGTGTTCAATTCTCCAACGTTTGTCGTTGGTAGTCTTTAAAACTTCTTTGTAAATGGATAAAATCAGCTGATTTGCAGAGTCGCCAATGCAATGCGTATTCATTTGAAATCCTTTTTGGTAAAGCAATGAAGCATATTTTTTTAAAAACGATTTATCAGTAAGTATCAATCCATGATTACTGTTATCGTCGGAATAAGGTTGTAGTAAGCATGCACCTCTAGAACCAAGTGCACCATCGGCGTAAAATTTAAACGAACAAACTGATAAGCGATTGGTTTTATAGGGTCCTTTTTTTAAGTAATAATTTAAAAGTTCTTCAGTAGAACTAATCATTGCATATATTTTTAGTTTTAGCTGATTGCTTTCGTGAAGTTGTTCAATTAACTCAATTTGTTCTTGGTCAATTCCTGCCTCATCAATCGTTGTTAATCCTACCTCAATTAGTTTTTGCTGAGCAATCAACAATTCGTTAATCGCATCTTTTTTTGATTTTTTTGGAATGTATTTTTTTATTTCGTCAATAGCATTATCTATCAAAATACCCGTCAACATTCCATTTTTGATTTCAACAACTCCACCTGTAATTATTGTTTTTAAGTTAATTTTTGCCATATCGAGTGCTTTCTGATTAACCAATGCTGCATGTCCGTCTATGCGCATCAATAGAATAGGGGTGGTTGGAAATTCCTTATCTAAACGCTCTTTAGTAGGAAAATTTGTTTCTTTCCAATCGTTTTGGTCCCAACCTCGACCAATAATCCATTCTTGTTTGTTCGTTTTTGTATAATTTTTTGTTTTTTGCAGAATTTCATCAAACGATTTTGTGCCAGTCAAATCAAGCTCTTGAAGCAACGAAGCATATCCAAAATAATGACAATGAGCATCAATAAAACCTGGATAAATGGTCATTTGTTGTGCATCGAGATATTCGTTGGCTAAATACTTATTTTTTATTTCGTTCTCGGCACCAACAGCAATTATTTTTCCGTTGTCAATCGCCATGGCTTCGACAATATCGAAATTTTCATTCACCGTATAAATTCTTGCATTGTGCACAATTAAATCAATTTTGGGTGTTTCACCACACGATATCAACATCATAGCTATTATTAATAAAAAAAATGAAACAAGTTTATTCATTATAAAAAACGTTTTAGAAATGAAAATTTTGATTTTAATAGGTCAATATCTATGAGCAGCAACAAACCAACTGCTAAAAAAGGTAAAGCTGGAACCTTGTATCGTACCAATGCACCAAAAATAGGGATGATTAAGCCAATAATAGCAAAAAGAATCAACACAAAGCTGAAACAAAACAGCACATAATACCAATGTCTGTTCTGTTTTTTAGGAAAAAATAGTGCAACCACTAACAGAAATATAAATACTATATTTTCTAATGAACTTAATAATACAAATGGCGATTTGCTTTCCCATAAATAAGGACGGATAAACGTGTTTAACCAAGCATTGGGAGTATATATAAGTATGCTTTGCCAATCGGTTAACATGGGAATTTTAAAACTGCTCTTTGCTTCAAAAAATTGTATAAATCGAGCAAATTCACTATGTTTGTCGAGAATGATGGTAATAAGGTTAAGTTTTGGCGAATACCATCCCATAAAAAGTAAGGAAGTAGCTAAAATTAGCAACGATAATACAAAACTCCATTTCACTTTTTTAATGGTTATTTTTTGGTGAAGTAAATAACTTAACATGGGTAACGACAATGCCACCAGCACATACAATTTTGTGTAGATTAACAGAATCAAAGAAATAAGCACCAATGGACCATAATACCATTTATAGTTGATTAAAAATTGTTGAGTGCCATAAGCCAAAAATCCTAATGCAAATAATATTAAGCCTTCTTTTAATAAACCAGAACCCCAAAATAAAACGGAAGGAATAAGAAAAATGGCATAAAATAACGCTTTTGAATGGTGCAGAAAAATGGGTTTGAAAAATTTATAAAGAGCCGCCAACCCTAGAAAAGAAAAGAAATTGATGAACACATTGTGTGCATATATACTTCCAAACGAAAAGCATCGTACAACGGCATTAAATCGAATAATGATATGACTATCGCTCACCGTATTGTTCTCAAAAACCCTGAACCAAAAATTCATTTTTTCATAATAGTTTTGGTTGAAATAGGTGCTGTCGTTGTCAAATCCAATCACCATTTTAAAATAATCGAGAGGATGATTTTTTAATGCATCGAACATTATTTTGCTATCATCAAAATATTTGTAAATATCAGATGTACTGCGGTCGGTATAGTAGTAGGTATAAATTAATGTTAAAAAAATACTAAACACAATTTTTAAGGTAAATGCCGAAATAAACCATATTTTTCCAAGCTCATGGTCGTTAAAAAACTTCCAATTGTAAATAATGTACACAAAAAGGAGTGTATAAAATATGGTAAGAAAAATGCTCACAAATAATGATTAAAATAAACGTTGCAATAAAAGTAAACGAATTTTGTTATAAATTTTAGAAATATACATGTTTTTGAAAAAACCTAATTTTGAACATGAATACAAAACAACGCTACCAACTTTTTGTTGAGCATTTTAGCAAAGCTAATCCCACTGCCGAAACAGAATTGTACTATTCAAACCCATTTGAATTGTTGGTGGCGGTAATACTTTCGGCGCAATGTACCGATAAGCGTGTAAACATCGTTACTAAAGATTTGTTTAGAAGATTTACCAACCCTCAAGACATGGCTATTGCTGATGTTGAAGAAGTTTTTGAATATATTAAAAGCATTAGTTACCCCAACAACAAAGCAAAACATTTGGTAGGCATGGCCAAATTATTGGTGAGCAATTTTAATAGCGTGGTGCCTTCTAATGTTGATGATTTGCAGCAATTGCCCGGAGTAGGTAGGAAAACGGCGAATGTAATAGCCAGTGTTATTTACCATAAACCGGTAATGGCAGTTGACACACATGTTTTTAGAGTAGCAGCCCGTTTAGGATTAACTACCAATGCTAAAACACCGTTGGAAGCCGAAAAACAATTGACAAAACATTTACCCAAAGAAGTAATACATATAGCACATCACTGGTTAATTTTGCATGGTAGATATGTTTGTGTTGCACGTAAACCTAGATGTGAAAGCTGCGAAATAAAAAGTTTTTGTAAAGAGTTTGGGAAAATTAAATTACTTGTTGTTTAACGGTTGAGTGTAGCAGCAGTAAGGGATTGCTGGCTACTTTCCTGTCAAGCTACACCGAACTTGATGCGGGGTAAAATGCTTTATTTAACCACTGAACCGCCACTTTTGCCAAACCCGTGTGTGTGGCTGCCGTTCTTAACCGCACCGTTGATTTATGATTAAATTATTCATCGCCTTTTTTCTTTCGTTCTTCTTTCCAGTCGTTTTCAGCGTCAACTAATGGTTTATGCCAGTCCCAAAGTTCTTGCAAAGTTT
>JAVHRO010000072.1:0-14893 GCA_036171675.1 Vicingus sp.
AAACTCGAACTGACACCTTTTTTATTAAAAATTCTTCTAAATGCACAACGGGTAAAATGTTAGAATTTTATGACCAATTGTTCGGGCAACAACCGAAATGTTTTACGGTGTAAAGGGGTAATTCCTACTTGTCGGATTGCCTCTCGATGGGCTTTTGTTGGATAACCTTTGTTGGTTTTCCAGTCGTAAGTTGGAAATTCTAAATGGGCATTTTCCATAAAATCATCACGGTAAGTTTTTGCTAAAATAGAAGCAGCAGCAATCGACAGAAATTTACCATCACCTTTAATAATACATTCGTGTGGAATTTTTTGATAAGGTTTAAAACGATTGCCATCAATAAGCAACAATTCAGGATGAATACTAAGTTGTTCAATGGCTCTGTGCATTGCCAAAAAAGAAGCATTTAAAATGTTTATTTTATCAATTTCGATATTATCTACCACACCAACAGCGTAGGAAATGGCTTCTTTTTCAATTTCTGTTCTGAGTAATTTTCTTTTGGTTTCAGAAACTTGTTTGGAATCGTTTAAAATTTTGTTTTTGTAATCTTTTGGCAAAATTACAGCCGCAGCATACACCGGTCCAGCCAAACAACCACGCCCAGCTTCATCACAACCAGCTTCTAGTAGTTTTTTTTGAAAGTATGATTTAAGCATAAAGTGTAAAGTTGAAAGGAGTAAGTTCTCTATTATCCATTATCCATTATTCATTGTCAATTGAATAGAGTTCCACAATAAATCGGCAGTTTTTTGCCAGCTGAATTTTTGAGCTTGAATAAGGCTTCGTTTTGAAAGTTCTTCCCTCAATCCATTTTCTTCAGAAATTCGAATCATCGCGTTTGCAATATCATCAACTGAAAATGGGTCAACTAAAAGGCCAGCTTCTTCAACAACCTCGGGCATAGAAGTAACGTTAGAAGTAATTACTGGTGTACCACAACTCATGGCCTCTACCAATGGAATTCCAAAGCCTTCAAATACCGGCACATAAGTCATTGCAAATGCTGAGGCGGTAATTTTGTACAATTCTTTCTCGTTTACTCTACCAGCAAAAATAATATCATTCTTGAATTTTAATTGATTAAATGCAGTTTCAATTTCATCGGTCCACCACATTTTTTTTCCAACAATGAGGAGTTTTTTTGTTGAATTGGTTTTAGTTTTAAAGTTATCAAAAGCTAAAAATAAATTGATTAAATTTTTTCGAGGATGTAACGTCCCAACGAATAAAAAGAAATCATTTCCGGAAGAATAATGCTCCTTAACATTTGTTTGTAATGAAAAGTCAATTGGAGCGAAAATATCTTTTGGACCATTATAAACCACATCAATTTTAGCGGAATCAATTTTATACGTGTCGCAAATATCTTTTTTAGAGAATTCTGAAACTGTTGCTATTCTAGTGGCTTGATGTGCAAATTTAGGGAAGTTGGTTTGATAAAAATTTAGGAAATTTTTAGGTAAATGTTCAGGATGATGTTCAAAATTCAAATCATGAATAACCGCCAATGTTTTTGTTTCAGTTTTAAACGGAATCATTCCATCAGTAGCAACAAAAACATCAGGTTTTAATTTTTTTAAAAAACGCTTTAAAGAAAATTGATACCAAATGGCATATAAATAAGGGTGCCGAGCTTGAGGATTTATTGTTTTACTAGTAACATTTTTTTGCTTGAAATAGGTATGCTTAATAGTTCTATCGTTAATTAGAATAAAGTCAACTGTGGGATTGTCGGTAATTATTTTATTGAAAACTTCGAGCGTAAAAAGTCCAATTCCATCTATTTTATGAGGTAAAACTAATCGGGTATTTACTGCAATCTTCATGCTTAATTTTTAGCGAAAATAATAATATTGATTTAGATAAGTTACTTTTGTTGAAAATCAATTCTGGGTGCAACGTAAATTCATTGTAAATTTAGCCTTATTGTTATCGCTTAATTTTTTAATTAAGCCATTTTGGATTTTTGGAATTGACCGAACAGTTCAAAATACAGTTCCATCACAGGATTATGGAATTTACTTTGCATTGTTTAACTTTTCCATGTTGTTTGGGATTTTATTAGACCTTGGTTTAACCAACTATAACAATAAAAATATTGCGCAGAACAATCACATTTTGTCGAAATATTTTTCGGGTTTATTAACCTTTAAATTTTTGCTTGCAGTAGTCTATTTTGTTGTCACTTTTACAGTAGGCTTTATTGTAGGTTATCAATCAGACCGCTTTTATTTACTTTTATTTTTATCGTTAAATCAATTTTTGATTTCGTTGATCTTGTTTATGCGTTCAAATATTTCAGCGTTACAACTATTTGCTTTAGATAGTCTATTGTCGGTGGTTGACAAGGTTTTAATGATTGTATTTTGTAGTATTATTTTATGGGGAAATATATTTACTGATGGACTCACTATTTTCCATTTTGTTTATGCACAAACATGGGCATATTTAATTACCATGTTAATTGTTCTAGGAATTATTTTAGCAAAAACGAAAACTTTCACAGTAGAGTTGAATACCCCTTTTTTGTTGGTTACTTTGAAGCAAACTTTTCCTTATGCTTTATTGGTGTTAACAATGACTTTTTATTACCGATTGGATGCAATTATGCTTGATTTAATGCTAGTTGACGGTGAGCAACAAGCGGCAATTTATGCTCAGGCTTTTCGTATGTTGGATGCATCCTCTCAACTTGGAGTTTTGTTTGCTGGGTTATTGCTACCAATGTTTGCTTTCATGATAAAAAATAATCAAAAACTGGCTGAGTTAATAAAACTTTCGTTCAGTTTACTGGTTATTCCTTCCATGGTTTTAGCAATATTTGGCTATTTCTATGCCAACGAAATCATGCAGTTATTATATCATTCAAACACCTTAGAAGCAGGAAATGTATTTTGGCTCTTGATGTTTTGTTTTGTTGCTATCGCTACCACTTATATATTTGGAACTTTACTTACGGCAAATGGTAGCTTAAAAGCATTAAACAAGATTGCTATTTTTGGCTTAATACTGAATTTTGTATTAAATCTAGTATTAATCCCAACCTATAAAGCCGAAGGTTCTGCTTTTGCTAGTTTAATAACTCAAATTTATATTGTAGTTGCACAATTATTGATGTGTAAAAAAATATTCGACATTTCTCCAAATGTTGGATACCTTCAAAAAACTGGTGCTTTTATTATTTTAATCGGAGTAGTTATTTACGGTTTAAAGTGCACAATAACTTCTATGCCAATTTCGTTTCTAATAGTTTTTATAAGTTCGGCGTTTATGATTTTAATATTCAAAATTATTAGCCTTAAAGAAATGTATCAATTGATAAAAAGTAGGGAACGATAAATATTAATTTCGTCAATAAAAATAGCTATTTTTACGCCTCTTAAATTTTAAAACACATCAAAAGAGTGAATCATAACAACCTAAACAGAACTGATTTTAGTACCCTATTAAAATTGGCTTTTTTACATAAAAAAATATTGATTATTGTGGCAACTAGCGCATTTTTTGCTTCATTAATTGTTTCTTTCTTAATAAAAGACAAGTATAAGTCGACCGTTATATTGTTTCCAACTACCACAAGTTCCATTTCAAAGGCATTAATTTCAGAGAATAACAACGGAAAAGATGATTTATTAAAATTTGGAGAACTAGAAGAAGCTGAACAATTGTTACAAATCTTAAATTCTGACGAAATAAAAGATCGTATTATCGAAAAGTACAATCTTGAGCAACATTATGGCATTGACAAAGACGAATTGTACAAACGAACAAAATTGGATGAAAAATTTGATGAGAATGTATCATTCGAATTAACAAAATACCTTGCTGTTGAAATTTCTGTGTTGGATTATAGCGCGGATACTGCAGCTTTGATTGCAAATGATATTTCATCATTATTGGATTCGGTAAAAAATAGAATGCAAAAAGAAATTTCAATGCCGGCATTGAAAATAGTTGAGCAACGATATTTTGAACAAAAACAATATATTAAAGACTTGGAAGATTCATTAACCATGCTACGAATGTTGGGAATTAATGATTATGAATCGCAAGCTGAGCGTTTAACTGAACAACTTGGAATAGCCATTGTTCAAGGTAAATCTGGAGCCATAAGTCAGTTAGAATCTCGATTAAAAGTGTTGTCAAAGTATGGTGGGGCTTATGTTTCTATTCGTGATCAATTGGAATTTGAGAAAAAACAATTGGCTTCTATTCACTCAAAATATGAAGAAGCTAAGGTGGATGCTGAAGGTGTTTTACAACATAAATTTGTGGTTAATAATGCCTTTCCTGCCGAAAAGGAAATCTACCCAATTCGATGGCTAATTGTATTAATTTCAACAGTTTCTTCCATAATCATTGCATTATTAATCATTATTTTTAACCAAAATATTAAAAGTTCAATTCCGAAGCTATGACGTATTTAAAAGACATGAATTCCAATTTGTTTCAAATTGCGATGCAAAATAAAAAAACATTAATTATTGTTGGGGTTGCGGCTGCGGTGCTTTCGGTTGTATTTTCATCAGCCACATTTATTAAGCCTGAGTACAAATCCCAGGCAATAGTTTATCCATCAAATTTAGGTGAATACTCAGAAGAAAGCCCTATTGAACAAATGATGCAGTGGTTTGAATCTAGAGCGATTAAGGAGAGTTTAATTAAAGAATTTAATCTTGCAGAGCACTATAATATTAACCCAGACGATAAACTTGCAGACTATTATCTTTTATTAGAGTACGACGATAACGTGAAGATTAATGAAACAAAATATGAATCTGCTGAGATTGATGTTACTGATACTGACCCTGAAACTGCATTTAAAATGGTAAATAGTATCATTACTAACGTGAATAAGGTGATAAGAGCAGAGCATAAGAAAAGAGCTCTTGAAGATTTGGTGACCGTAGAAAATGAATTTAACAAAATTAAAAATGAATTGGATTCGGTTTCTAATGAATTAAAAAGTATTAGAAAAAATTATCATATTATTAATTATAATGCACAATCCGAACAAGTGATGAGAGGATATTTACGAACCTTTGATGGAGCTAGTAAAACCCCGTCAAATATGGAAGAAATTATCAAATTAAAAAATAACATTGAAGACAAAGGGGGTGATTTCATAACCTTAGAACAGAGGGTAGATCATGTATTAGAGGCATATAAATATTGGGAAATTGAATATGTGAAGGCTGATAAAACATACACGAGGGTAATGACATATACTAATATAGTCTCCCAACCTGCTATTTCATACAAAAAGGTATATCCAATCCGTTGGTTGATAGTTGTTGTTTCCACTTTTGGAGCGGTATTTTTTGCCTACATTATATTATTATTTCAACGAAAAATTAAGTAACCCAGATTGCTTAATACTATAAAACCATATTACATTTATCTGCTGAGCTTTTTGTTTATTGCGGTTAACAGTTATTTAATTGCTAACGAATTTTATTATTTAGCGGTTTTACCATTTGTTTTGGCAATTGTATTTATGGCCTTCTTTAATTTAGAGAAACTCATGTGGTTTATTGTGTTTTCAACGCCACTTTCGTTAAATTTAGAGGAGTTGCAATTGGGCGGTATTGGAATGTATTTACCAACGGAGCCTCTCATGTTTGGCATCATGATTTTGTTTTTTCTAAAACTGATTTATGATAAAGGGTTTGATTCAAAAATTGTAAAACATCCCGTTTCGATAGCAATTTTTGTATATCTTTTTTGGGTGCTTGTTACTACAATAACTAGTGAAATGCCCATAGTTTCGCTAAAATTTTTAACCGCTAAACTATGGTTTGTGGTTTGTTTTTATTTTATAGCTACTCAGTTATTTCGAAAGTTTACCAATTATAAAATCTTTTATTGGGCTTACTTAATTCCATTTTCTGGGATTATCATTTATGCTTCGTTAAGATTAGCAAACCTAAGTTTTGATGAAAAGGCTGCACATTGGGTTATGGAGCCGTTTTATAAAGACCATACTTCGTATGGAGCGGTATTGGCCATGTATTTACCAATCACATTTATTCTCATCAAAAATTCGAAACTTTATTATGTTAAAATTTTATCTTTTTTGGTATTAGGAATTGTAACTATTGGTACAATCCTTTCATACACTAGAGCTGCGTGGGTAAGTTTGGCTGGTGCCATGGTATTGTATTTTATTTATAAATACAAAATCAAGTTTAAACATATATTGTATGTTGGAGGAACTGCAGCTGTTCTAATAATTTTAAATTGGAATGCCATCTTGTTAAATTTAGAAAGAAACCATCAAGATTCTTCTTCAAAGTTATCTGAACATGTTCAGTCCATCTCAAATGTTTCTAGTGATGCTTCTAACAAAGAACGTCTAAATCGATGGAATTCGGCTTTTAAAATGTTTCAAAAAAGACCAATAGTTGGTTTCGGACCGGGAACATACGTTTTTCAATATGCTCCATTTCAATCTTCAAAAGATAAAACAATAATAAGTACCAATGTTGGTAACAACGGTAATGCACATAGTGAATATATTGGTCCTCTTGCCGAATCTGGATTAATAGGAATGCTTACGGTGTTCGTAGTATTTGGAATGGTTTTTTATCGTGGTTCGAAATTATATCATGAATTACCGGAAGGAGAATTAAAAACAGTTGTTTTATTTACCTTGTTGGGGTTGTTTACCTATATTATTCATGGGTTCATGAACAATTATTTAGATACCGATAAAGCTTCTGTACCATTTTGGGGTTTTATTGCATTGATTGTAGCAATAGACGTTTATCATAGAGATTCTTTGTTACTTGTATCGGATTCCAAGTAAAGCAATATCATCAGCATAATCAACGCTTCCTTTAAACTCATTTAATGAATCAAAAATGGACTTAATCATTACGGTTAGCGAATCTTCTTTGTGTTTTAAAATGGTCTGTTTTAAAGGCGATAATCCGTACTCGAGCGAATTACTATTACGTTGTTCGTTTATTCCATCGGTATAACACATTATAATCGATTCTTTAGGAATATAAATGTTTTTTTCAGTAACAGTTGGAAGCTTTTTAAACATTCCTAAAATGGTACATCCTTCGTCTAATTCAATAAATTTATGTCCGACAAGTAACAAGGGAGGATTATGCCCAGCATTTATAAATTGCAAGTTTCTTGTTTGAATATTGTATTTACCAATAAACGCTGTAATAAATTTTTCTCTTTTAGCCGTGGTCAATATATTTTCGTTCAATTCTGTTACCAATTCTGATAATGAAGAGGTTCTTTTAATTAATGCTCTTAAACTAGCTTGGAAATTGGACATAATGAGTGCGGCAGGAACTCCTTTTCCAGAAACATCGGCAATGCAAAATGCAATTTCGTCTCTATTTAACTGTATAAAATCATAATAATCACCACCCACCAAATGATGTGGTTGATATTTAGCTGCAACTTCAATTTCATCGTTGTTTGGCAATTGACTTGGAAAAAGCATCGACTGCATTTCTGAAGCCAATTCCATTTCTTTTTGAATGGCTATTTGTTTTAAATTGTTTTTAAACAATCGTTTGTTTTCGATAGCAACTATAATAATATTGGTGAATGTTTGAATAAAAGTAAGGTGCTTTATTATCGGGCTTACTTCAATTTTTTCTTCAGCAAAATCACCAATGAGTAGATATGCCAGGGGATTTGCTTTATGAAAAACTGGAATTATTACATCAAAATCTTGTAAGTTTGGATTGTCTAACGTATGAATTCCTATAATTTCAGTGATACCTACTAAATCACGTTCAGCGTTAATAATGGAGCAGGTTGACCCGAAACAAAGTTCTTGATTCCATTGGTTTCCGTCAAAACTGAAAAGTAATAACTTACCAATATTCAATTCATCGATTAAGACTTTTTTGTAAAGTTGTAAAAGTTCGGTTTGAGGAATGTTGTTGTTGATTCCTTTGGTAACCTCTAATAGTTGGTCAAGTTTAAACTTATCCAACAACAATCGATTGGTAATATTTTTTGACTTATTCACCTTTTTTTAATTGAGCAATTATATCTGGTATTTGTCTAATTGAAGCCAATTCCTTCATTTTTTTTCTAAATTCTTCAGCGGGACTTCCAAAATATGATTTTCCAGCCTCTAATGTTTTTGTAACTCCTGATTGTGCCATAACCACAACATTATCTTCAATATGTATGCCGCTTGGAATTCCTACTTGTCCCCAAAGGGTTACATTATTCCCTACAACGGTACATCCAGCAACACCTACTTGTGATGCTATAATGCACATCTCTCCTATAATGGTATCATGACCAACTTGTACGTGATTATCAATTTTAGTATGCTTTCCAATTGTTGTAGAGCCAGTTACCCCCTTGTCTATTGTTGTGCAAACACCAATTTCAACATAATCTTGTATTACCACATTTCCACCAGAATTTAATCTTTCTCGTTGGTCGCCTCTATTTTTGTAATAGAATGCATGTCCACCAATAACACTATTTGCTTGAATGATAACATTATTTCCGATAACACAATTATCATAGATAACTACATTAGGGAATAGTAAACAATTATCTCCAATTTTTACATTATTACCAATGGTTACCGTAGAATGTATTTGGCAGTTTATACCAATTTCTACCCTGTCTGAAACTAAATTTTTGTTAAAATCGAATGGAGAGAAAAAGTTGATTAAAAAATTAAAATCACGAAATGGATCTTCAGAAAAGATCAACCCTTTTCCTTCTGGGCAATCAACTTTTTGATTGATAATTACTGTTGTGGCTTTTGATTTTAATGCCTTATCATAATATTTTGGATGATCAACAAAAACGATGTCGCCATGTTCAACTAAATGAATTTCATTTATTCCTGTTATTGAATGGTTTGGATTACCAATAAACTCGCAATGAATTAATTTTGCAATGTTTTCGAGGGTAGTTGATGATATTTTCATCTGTATTAATTTTTTCTAAAAGTACTACTTTGCTTTTAAATAAAAAAGCCCTTTCTACAATAGTAAAAAGGGCTTTTTCAGTACATTATTAAAAGTTATTATTCCTCAATTCTTTTCTTTCTAAAATCGTAAGTCAATGGAGCTGCAACGAAAATAGAAGAATAAGTTCCAACCAAAACACCTATTAACAAGGCAAAACAAAATCCTCTAATAACTTCACCACCAAAAATGAACATCATTAACAATACAAAAAATACGGTAAGAGATGTGTTTATTGTTCTACTTAATGTGGTATTGATAGATTCATTAATCAATTCACCCTCGTCACGTTTTTTAAATTCATTAATAAATTCTCTCATTCTGTCAAAAACAACAACCGTATCATTAATTGAATAACCAACCACCGTTAATATTGCAGCAATAAAAGCTTGGTCGATATCCAATGAGAAAGGTAAAATACCATAGAATATCGAGAACATACTAATCGTAATGATAACATCATGGAATAATGCCAACATTGCGCCCATACCATATTGCCATTTTTTAAACCTAAATAAGATGTAAAGGAACATAATAATTAATGACATTAAAATAGACCAAACTGCAGATGTTTTTATATCATTTGCAACCGTTGGCCCCACTTTTTGTGAACTCATTATTTCGTATTTAGCATTTAATGCAGCTAATCCTTCATTTAATTTAGATTCTACTTGCTCATCAGCATTATTTTCCTGACTATCAATTAAATATGTTGTAGTTATTTTAACTTGATTGTTATCACCATATGTTTTAGTTTCTGGTGTGGAGTTAAATAATTTTTTTAATCTATCAGAAATTTCTACAGTAGAAACGGGTTGGTCAAAACGCACAACATAGGTACGTCCACCTTTAAAGTCAATACCATATTGCAAACCTTTAGTAACTAAAGAACCTAATCCTAAAAGAATGATAACACTAGATAAAATATAGTATCTTTTTCTATGTTTAATAAAATCAAAATTGGCATTTTGAAGGACTTTTTCAGTAAGTTTATTTGAAAAAGTTATTACTTTATTTTTATTTAATTGATACTCAAAAATTATTCGAGTAATAAAAATGGCAGTAAATAACGAAGTTAAAATACCAATTACTAAGGTTTTAGCAAAACCTTCAATTGGACCAGTACCAAAAATCCATAATACAATTCCGGTAAGTATGGTAGTTACGTTTGAATCGATAATAGAAGAGTAGGCATGTTGAAAACCTTCAGTAATTGATGTTCTAAGTCCTTTTCCAGCTCTTATTTCTTCACGAACGCGTTCAAAAATAAGTACGTTAGCATCTACCGACATACCTATGGTTAATATTATACCAGCAAGACCAGGAAGAGTTAATGCGATTAATTGAGGCATAGAAGCTAATATTCCAAAGATAAAGAACATGTTGGCAACTAATGCAACAACTGAAGCAGCGCCAGCTTTGGCGTAATAAAATACCATGTAAATCAACACAACAAATAATGCAATGATAAAAGATAACATCCCTTTATCAATAGACTCTTGTCCTAACGTTGGTCCAACCACATTTTCTTCAATAATTTTTGCAGGAGCAGGTAATTTACCAGCTTTTAAAATGTTGGCAATTAATTTTGCTTCTTCAATATCAAAGTTTCCAGTAATGTTTGATTGTCCACCAGCAATTTCACTCTGTACTGTAGGAAATGAGTACACTAAATTATCTAAAGCAATCGCAACAGATTTTCCAATGTTATCACCAGTTATCCTTTTCCATTTATTAGCTCCTTCACCGTTCATGGTCATATCAATACGAGGTGAGCCGCTAAATTGGTCAAATTGTTGGGAGGCATCAATAATTACGTCTCCTTCTAATATGGCGTGTCCTTCTCGGTTATCAACTTGAATAGCAATTAATTGTAAAAATCGTTTTTCGTCGTCATAAGGTTTAGCTGTCCATAAGAACTTAATTCTTGGTGGAAATAATCCTTTTACCTCAGGCTTAGACAAATAATTGTTAACTTTTCCAGTATCTTTAATGGCAACATAACCAACCACAGGACCACGACCAGGGAAGTATTGACCTTTATCATCTTGATAAATTGCTGGTCTCATTACTGCAAATAAAGGATGCTCTTTTGAGTATTCTGCAAACGATTTTTCTGCAGCAGCATCTGTTTTTGAGGTATCCGATTTCCCTTCATCAATTTTTTCTAATAAAGAAGCCGTTTTTGCTTTTGTGGTATCTTTTGATAAGGTATCTGTTTTTGCAATTGCTATTGTTGAATCTGTTGCCGTTGAATCATTGGATGAAGTAATTTTATTAGCGGTTCCAAGTAATTTATCCGCTTTTTCTAACATGGGATAAATTTCTTGATTTTCGTACGTTAGCCAAAATTCTAATTTAGCAGTACCTTGTAATAATTGACGAACTCTTTCTTTGTTTTTAACACCTGGTAATTGAATTAAAATTCTATCAGAGCCAGTTAATTTTTGAATTTCAGGTTGAGCAGCACCAAACAAGCTAATTCTTGTTCTTAATACATTAAAAGAACGATCAATTGCATCATCAGCTTCTTTTTTAACAAAGGTTAAAACTTCATCGTTAGTAGCATTTGGAGATAGCTTCTCTTTATTATCTAAGGTATAGAATATGGATGATAATTTTCCATTTGGATTTTTAGAAGTATAAGCTTCTCCAAAAAGTGTTACAAAATCAGATTGGGTTTCTATTTGAGCTTTTTTAGCATCAAGTATAGCTTGATTAAAAGCGTTGTCTTTACTGTATGAAGATAGGGCTTTTACCACTTCGTCAATTTGAACCTCTAAAGTAACGTTCATACCGCCTTTTAAGTCCAAACCTAAATTTAACATCTTAGCTTTTAACTCGCCATAGGTGTATCCAATACCTGGATATACTACTTCCGAAGACATGGAGTCTAGATAAGCAAATTCTAAATCACTGTTACCGTTTGCGAATTCTTTTGCATCGCTTTCTACGCTGTTAGCTACAAATGTTAACGATAATGAATACAGTGCTGCTATAGCAAATAATATCGTAAAAGTTGTTATTAATCCTTTGTTTTGCATGTTTTTTTAAATATATATATTCTTTAAATTTATAAGCCTGCAAATATAGAATTTCAAAAGATAATTAACAATATAATGTTTAATTACTTTTATGAATGCTTTTGGGGCAATAAATTCAGTATATTTGGGAGATAATCCAATATTTTTAGTATGCGATATTTTACGTATTTATTTATTTTTTTTAATACAATTTTCTTAAAATATAGTTTCTGTCAACAAAATTTTGAGATAAATACCTCTGTTCAAGTTTTCGATAAAACAAATGTTCAACTTTTAAAACCTTGGGTGGGTGGTATTAATCATGTTCAAGTGTCGGAGGTTGATTTAAATTTAGATGGAATTAACGATTTAGTTATTTTTGATAGAGCTGGAAATAAGTTATCCATTTTTATTAATCAAGGTATATCGAATACCATATCTTATGTTTACGCTCCACATTATAGAGATAGTCTGCCACAACTTCACGATTGGGTACTTTTTAGAGATTACAATTGTGATGGCAAAATGGATATTTTTTCATACTCATCTGGAGGAGCAGCGGTGTACAAAAATACCTCTCAAGGTGGACATTTATCATTTCAATTAACGACTAGCCTTGTGTACTCCGATTTTTTACCCAACGATGGCCTAAATAATCCAATTAATTTATACATCAGTTCAACCGATATTCCTGCAATTGATGATATTGATGGTGATGGAGATTTAGACATACTTACTTTTAGTATTTTAGGCTCGTATATAGAATACCATAAGAACCTTTCTAAAGAGCTTTACGGAACTTGTGATAGTTTAAGGTTTATGTTGTCGAATAAGTGTTGGGGGTATTTTGCAGAAAACCTATCGAACAATAGTATGACACTTCATGATACATGCAACTACAATATTTCCAATCCACAGCGACAAGCAATTATTGATGATGCAACAATAGGTGATGTTTATAAAAAGCATAGTGGCTCAACTTTACTAACCTTAGATTTAGATGCAAACAATGCTAAAGATTTAGTTTTAGGCGATGTTTCTTATTTTAACCTTACTGCTCTTTATAATGGCGATATCTCTTCTGGTTTAATTGCTTCTCACATGATTGCTCAAGACCCTCTTTTTCCTGCAAATACGAATTCCACTTTAAAAGTTGAAATGAATATGTTTCCTGCTGCTTTTTATTTGGATGTAAATAATGATAATGTAAAAGACTTGCTGGTTTCTAATAATTGTTATAACGGTTGCGAAAATACTGAAGGATTATGGCTGTATTTAAACAATGGCTCCAACAATTTACCCAATTTTAGCTTTCAACAAAAAAACTTTTTACAAGGGGAAATGATTGAAGTAGGTGAACGATCTAATCCTGTTTTTTTTGATTACAATGGAGATGGTTTATTGGATTTGGTGATTGGAAATTATGGGAAATTGGACACCTCGCTTGTATTGCATTACAAAGCATCCTTATCATTATACCAAAACATGGGATCCAATATTGTTCCAAGTTATAAATTAATTGATGATGATTTTGCTGGAATTTCTTCCATCAATTTAGATTTAATTGGGAATAAGCCTGTATTAGGTTTACGACCTACTTTTGGAGATTTAGACAACGATGGTGATAACGATATGTTCATAGGCGATTATTTTGGTAATTTACATTATTTTATAAATACTGCAGGAACAGGAAATCCAGCTGTTTTTGTATTAAATCAACCAAAATATCAATCTATCGATGTTGGAAATTACGCTGCGCCTCAATTGGTAGATTTAAATCGTGATGGAAAACTTGATTTAGTGATAGGAAAGGAAAATGGCTATTTTTCGTATTATCAAAATACAGGAACATTAGGTAGTGCGATTTTTACAAAAATAACCGATTCGTTGGGGAGGGTCTCAACCAAAAACCCTATGTTTTATCAAGGCAATAGTATTCCATGGTTGGTCGATGTGGCGGGTAGTTATGTAATGTTTTCTGGTTCTTCAAGTGGTCATATATTTAAATTTGGCAATATTGATGGTAATTTATCAGGGACATTTACCAAGTTAGATACCAATTTATTATCAATTTTCGAAGGTACAAACTCTTCGTTAACATTGGTTGATGTTAATGCTGATTCATACCTGGACTTGATAATTGGAAATCAAGCTGGAGGATTGACTCTTTATAATGGTACACAATGGAATGTTTCCGTTAGCGAGTTATCAACGTTAAATACTATTAATCTATATCCAAATCCAACAAAAGATCTGGTGAATATTAATCTTGGTAGTAATTCGTTACACAATGCAAAATTGGAATTGATAGATATGTTTGGAAAAATTATCATTCGAAAAGAAGTAAAATATGCTACAGAAACATTAAATACGAATACTGTTTCTAAAGGAGTTTACCTCATAAAATTCACCAATTCGTTTGGTAGTAAGGTTTTTAAATTGGTTAAAAATTAATCCATTTAAGCTTTAATTTAGTTTAAGTAAATGGGGCGTCGATAGTTTTAATGGTTTCTTGATATTCATATATTGCATTTTTTACTATTATCAGAAATAAACACATCGTTTATAACTACTGTTAAATAGGGCTTCTACAATAATTAGGATAAAGGTCCACTAAAACTAAAAACCAACTTTTGCCATAAAATTTTACTCCGTAAACGCTCTTTTATTGAAACTGACTACGATGAATTAAAAATAATTACCAAGTAGGACATTCTATACATCGCTCTGTTGCTAATTTCTTAACCAATTTAATCGGTGGTATTATTGCGTATCATTTCTTACCTAAAAAACCATCTCTAAAATTTAACACTATCAAAACCAATCAGATAGATTTATTTTAGGCTCTAGTTTAAATTAGTGTTGATATTTAATTTTTCATAATTATGCTGTATT
>JAVHRO010000073.1:0-3093 GCA_036171675.1 Vicingus sp.
GATATACAAATTGTTACGTTCTTTTTTTTGTTTTTTTACCTTGCAACGGTCTTAAATCGTCTACAATAGTTGTATTGATAGCGTATAGCACATATTGACCTTTTTTTATAGTGGTAACCAATCCAGCACGTTTTAATTTGTCTAAATGGTGCGAAATGCTTGGAGCCGTCATATTGAACTTGGCGACTATTTCGCCAGCTGTCATATCGCTTTGGCGGAGCATTGTTAAAATTTCGCGCCGAGCGGGGTCATTCATGGCTTTAAAAACTTCATTCATGGATGTGGTCTATAAAATGATTTAATTATATATTTAGATAAATATCTAATTATTTAATTACATACACAACTTTTTATATAAAATTTGTTCATTCAAGCACAAATCTACACGGATAAGTGCATCTCTTCGCTCAATCCAAGGTAAGTTGTTTTTTACAAAGCGTTAAACGAAGCTAGTCTATTTTTATGAGAAAATCAATTGCAAAGTGGTTACCAATACAATTTAATTAAAGGCAACAACACAGACCAAAAAAATACCGCCAATAACAGCATTGGAACGGTACTTTTTTTATTTGAAAAAAAACGCGCTGCAATAAAGCTACCAATGGGTATGGAAAAAAATATGGGTGTTAAAAAAGCAATTCCGTAAAGCCCGTATTTTGATTTTATGCTTACAATAAATCGGTTTTGTTTGGTAAACGTTTTTCGTGGCTTAGTTCGTTTTATCATTCGGTTGATAAACCGATTTACAAAAGCACTGAAATAATAAAACACCAACACCCCAATGGTTCCACCAGCTAGTAAAATTAGCACCGTTTGAAAATACGGAAATCCTTTGTCGGTAAGTAAATATCCGGCAGCAAATAAAAATTTAATGGCAGAAAAAACCAATAATAGTGCTATTTCGACAACAGATGACATTTAATGAGGCTTTATGAGCAAAGTTAATAAAACACATATAAAAATCTATATTTATATATATTTATTTTATGCTGACTTACTCTTTTGAACCAAAAGCTAAATCTCCAGCATCGCCTAAACCAGGCACAATATACGATTGAGCCGTTAATTCTTCATCAATTGCTCCTACCCAAATGGTGGTATTTTGAGGTAAAAATCGTTTTACGTAATCCAAACCCATGGTGCTGGCAATTAGAATTACCACATGCAATTTTTTTGGTTTACCTTTTTGTAATAAAGCTTTGTAAGTAACCACAATTGAAGAGCCCGAAGCTAACATGGGATCTGATAATATTACGGTTCTATCGGTTAAATCGGGACTGGCCAAATACTCCAGCTCAATATCAAAACTACCATCTTTGTGGTGTTTCCGATATGCCGAAACAAACGCATTATCAGCTTTATCGAAATAATTAATTAATCCTTGGTGAACAGGTAATCCAGCTCTTAAAATGGTAGATAAAACCGGTTGTTCATTCATTAACGAAATGTTAGATACTCCTAATGGAGTGGTAATTTCTTTTTCTTGAAATGTTAATTTTTTACTTATTTCATATGCAAATATTTCACCCAAACGTTCACAATTTTTCCTAAATCGCATCCTGTCTTTCTGAATGTTTTCATCCCTAATTTCAGCTATAAATTGGTTAAAGATAGAGTGTTGAGCACCTAAGTTTATTATTTCCATTTTCAATTAGTTAAAAGTGTAAAGTTTATAAAGTTAACAGTTAATTATCAATTATTCATTTTGCTTAGCATAGTTGTATATACATCTTTCCAATCTTGCCAAACACCTTGATTAGAAAGCGATTCGTTATGCCAAACACTTACAAATGTTCCTTTAACCGATTTAACGGTATTAATTAACTCACTAATTTCCTTATTGGCTTCGGCAGTATTCATTTTTAGATAATACTTTAAGGTAGCTTCCATTATGGCAAATGGTATTATTTTTAAATCGGTTTGAGTCTCGGTATCTAAATCATAAAAATAAAATGGGGAACAAATACTGGCCCTAAATCCAACCTGACCAGAGTATCCCATGGTATAATCTTCAAAAATATCGTTATCGATTAAGTTTCGATAAGTGAGTGGCAGGGTAAGTTTTAAAAAATGTTGTCGGCTTTTTTTCACATCGAGATGTGTAATGTTTTTCAGTCGATTAATTTCTTTTTCTAAAATGGTTACATCCGTGTTCGAGTTGTACGATGGATGAATTCCTACTTCGTAATAATCGGCCAAGGATTTGATAAGCGATTGAAATTTTTTGTTTTTTACGTTGATATTTTTGTCGTTCAACCCATAGTCGCCTAGCAAGAAAAAGTAGATGGGATGCACATTATATTTTCGATGAATTTCAAATTGTTCATCGTACGTATCGTATGGGTCTTTTGTTTTATTAAATAGCACATTCAAACGGTCATTAAAATCGGTTCTTTTTACCAGTGCATTTAATAATCCAGCAATAATTCGCAACAAACCTTTGTGTTTGTAGGCATAAGCGTTGTCGATGTCGATGGTAGAAATGTAGTTGAATTTTTTTTGGGGAAATTCAAATTCAGGATAACGTGTTTTTACAATTTCCGCAATTTCGTTTGCCCAAATGTTTATCAATGGTTTTTTCAAAAATTTTTGCTGATACGCTAAACTTTCAGAAGCAGTAAATCTGTCAAACTGGTCACGAATTTGAGGTAAATATTCCTCATAACGAGTTACTAAATAAAAACTAGCAGCAAATACATCAAAAGGCATGGTCGAATCTGTACTAACTCTAAAAAAACATTTGTTATGATTATGCTCAAAGAGTTCTATTTCTTGCTCCTTTATTCCATTTTCGAACAACAAATACGACGGTTTAAAAAATATGCCTGTATCGGTTTTATGATTGCTGTAGTTTATTTTTGGAAAATTACTAGTTTCGAATTCATTTTTGTCGTCGGTAAACGACACTTCAGTTTGAAGTATATCTTTAAAAATCAACCTAAAGATATATTTGGTACGGTGGGTTAATTTATGTGAATAAACTAAAATCATTTACAACAGGTTTTCGTCTGCAAAGCTAAAATAATTATTGTTTCCAACAATAGACTTTATATAAGTTAAGATGTTATGAGCATAAAGATATTAATAAGTATT
>JAVHRO010000074.1:0-14401 GCA_036171675.1 Vicingus sp.
CCAAGTCCATGCACCCATTTTTCAATACCTGTTTTTAAATTTATGATTTTATATTCTTTATCAAAAATTTTTTTCTTACCTAGTACTTCTTCATTAAAATACTGAATCATTGTTTCTTTGAACTCAGGATGGACGATGCTTATCCACGAATTGAAATTTTTTGGAAAACCATCATTAATTCCAAAAATAGTATGGAGTTCCTTTGAACAGGTCCAACTATTGTTTTTAATATCGAATCTATAAAAACCTAATTTTGCAATCTTATTGGCTTCGTTTAATGCTTTTTTACTCACAAGTATTTTATTAATGGCATTAATTTGTTCGGTATTATCTTTACCAGAAAAGATAAGGTGAGTAACCTCTCCAGTATTATTTTTTGAATGAACGGGTATAACACTTTTTTCTAAAAAATAATTTTCTCCATTTTTTTTTACGTTGTTACAAATAATTTTAATATTTTTTCCATTTAATAATTTGTCCCAATTTTTTTTGTTCAATAGCATTTTAGTGCCATCAGGGTTGTATTCCTTATAACTTACCCCCACAATTTCTTTTAATTTATACCCTGTTTTTTTTGTAAAAGAATGATTAACATATTGTATAATTAAACCCATGTCGCAAATAAGAATAACCTCTGACGACGCCTCAAAAAAGTTAAGTAATTGCTTAATTTTTTCTGGAAGGTAATTGTTAACGTTCTTTTTATTCAACATATAAAGTTTATTACCAAAGATATAAAGTAAACGCTGTATTAGCAACCTTAAATTTACTCTATTTTTTTAAGTATTACTACTTAACTTTTTTGGTAATAAACTTTACGAACTAATTCAATTAAAAAGTTAAAAAAATTATTAACGACAACAAAACAAACACGGTTGTAAAGGAAATAAAAACCATTTCAATGTACGACACATTTTTTTTGTTTTGATAAAATGTTGAGTAAACATAGTTAACTACTGTTTTCATAATCCTATTTTTTTATTGAGCAGCCAATTGAACACCTTTAATGGCTTTCATTTCTTCTTGTTCATAATCAACTTTTGTTTCTAAATAATTAACCACTTTATGTTTTAATGAAGCCGTCATCACATCATCGTTTTGATAATTTACCAATGCCTTGATTAAATGGTTTCTATTGTATTTTATTCGGGTATAAGCTCCTGATAAAGCAATTGGAGTTGTTATTGCCATTAATGCCAAACCAATGGGTGCATTTACCGTTGTTACAACTGCAGCCAATGGTAATATGGTAATTCTACCAGCAGCACTATTTTCTCTTTTATCGAAATAAATATTGATAATAGCCAAACTGGTATCATCAACTCCATAATGGTTAATAAACTCTTCGTAAGAAATTTGTTGTTGTTTACCGTATTTACAACAAGCTTTATTGTCGGGTAAATTGGTATTTAAATTTGAATTGTTTCCGGCTATGGTGCTTTGTGCATTTACTGTAAATGGGATTATGTAAATTAGTGCAGTTAAAGCAATCATAATTTTTAGTGTAGTTTTCATGGCTTTATAGTTTAGTTCAACACGCTTATTTTTTCAACTAAATTATAATAAAAAGGTAGGTATGGAAAGAGCAACTTTCCCACTATTGGTTTTTGATTTCCCAAGACATCATAAGGCTTAATATCATTAAAAATAGCCTATTTATGCACAATATATTAATGTAAAAACTACCTAGACTTTAGGTATTGTTACTGAATTTCAAGAATAAATGATAGTTATTTTAGTATTGCTACAAAATAAAATTAGCAAACCTCTTTTTAGTTAAAAATTCTTTCTACTTTTGTCAACCAAATGGTTAAACTTTATGGTTGAATTAAATAATACATCAACAGAATCCGAAATACTAGAAGCGGCGAAACGAATATTTCAACGCAAAGGATTGTTCGGTGCTAGAATGCAAGAAATTGCAGATGAGGCAAAAATTAATAAATCCATGCTCCATTACTATTACAGAAGTAAACAATTGCTATTTGAAGCCGTTTTTATGCAAGCATTTACACTAATGGCTCCTCAACTCAATAAAATTATAAATGCCGATACCAACTTAGAAGAAAAAATTCGTGGTTTTTCGTTCAATTACATCTCATTTATTATAAAACACCCCTATTTACCTAACTTTATTATACAGGAATTAAATTCCAACCCAGCATTTTTGCAAAAATTGGTATCCGAAAAAAATTTTCCAAACATCGAAGTTTTTAAAACCCAAGTGCTGCAAAATATCCAAGAAGGTAAAATTAGAGCAATAGACCCTAATCAGTTATTCATTAATATTATGGCACTGAATGTGTTTCCTTTTATAGGAAAACCATTGTTGCAAGGATTTACAAAATTAGATGATAAAGCCTATAAAATTATGATGGAAGCACGTAAAAATGAAGTGGCTAATTTTATTATTAATGCCATAAAAGTTGAATCATGAAAAAATTAATAACCGTATTTATCTTATTTATTTCAATTGGAGTTAAAGCCCAAAAGGAGCTTACATTAGATCAATGTTATAATTTGGTAAACAACAATTTTCCATTATCCAAACAAAAGGAGTTGTTCACTATAAAAAGTGAGTTAGACGCTTCTGCAATCAAAAAAGGGAAATTACCCACACTCGATATTGATGCTCAAGCAACCTACCAGTCGGATGTAACACATGTAACCATCTCCAACCCCATGTTTGCTGTAGAGCCTCCAAACAAAGACCAATACAAAGCAACACTTTCGGTAAATCAGCTTATCTATAACGGTGGTTTTATTAGTAAAAGTTTGGAATCATCCAATAACGAACTAAAAACGGAGCAAAAACAATTGGAGGTGAACATTTACCAGCTCAAAAAACAGGTCAATCAATTGTATTTTTCTATTTTATCGTTGCAAGAAAGACAAAAGTTATTGGATGAAAACAAATTGCTTTTAGAAAGTAAATTAAACGAGATAAAAGCTGGAATTGAATTTGGCGCCATTTTACCAAGTGCAAGTAATGTATTAAATATCGAACTTTTAAAAGTAACGCAACGAATTACAGAAGTTGAACAAAACAACAAAAGTTTGTTAGCGAGTTTATCTCAGTTAATTGGACAAGAAATTGCAACAAATACGACGCTACAAAATCCAACCAAAAATGATCAAACTAGCAACGATATTAAACGACCAGAGTTGGAATTGTTTCAGTTGCAAAAACAACAAATTGAGACATCGGAGCAATTAATGTCAAAGAAAAATGCCCCAAAATTGTTTGGATTTGCCACCACAGGTTATGGCAACCCTGGGTTAAACATGCTTGACAATACGTTTCAACCTTATTATTTGGTAGGAC
Source organism: Vicingus sp. (assembly GCA_036171675.1). Classification (GTDB taxonomy): domain Bacteria; phylum Bacteroidota; class Bacteroidia; order Flavobacteriales_E; family Vicingaceae; genus Vicingus. The sequence continues at coordinate 3,326 of JAVHRO010000074.1, forward strand.
TAAAATTTAATTGGAACATTTTTGATTGGAACATCAATAAAAAACAACGCATGTCGTTGGCGGTAAACAAAGAAATTATCGACAATCAGCAAGAAGTGTTTAAACTCAATACCAACATCGAATTAACTCAACAACAATCGGAAATTGATAAAATTACTTCATTAATTGAGTCGGACAAAACCATTATCGAACTACAGAAAAAAATTGTGGATGCTTCTGATGCTCAATTAAAAAACGGAACAATAACTCCTTCTGCATACACTCAAGAAATAACTGCTTTGTTTGAAGCCGAAAGTAATTTAAGCACTCATCAGATTCAATTGCTTTTGGCAAAAGTAAATTACAATACAATTAAAGGAAATTAACTTAGGCTTCTTAAAAGTTTAAAACTTTTAAGAAGCTAGAATTAAAAAAACGAAATGAAAATTTTATTGGAACCAGACAAATATTATCACATCTACAATCATGCAAATGGTAAGGAGAATCTATTTGTTAACGAAGGTAATTACCATTTTTTCATGGAACGTTATGCTAAATACATTAATCCTATTGCTGACACTTTCGCTTATTGTTTGATGCCTAATCATTTTCATTTTGCAATAAGGATAAAATCGGAAGAACAACTTTCTCAACTTTCCGAAAATTCTAAACTTTTCGAACTTTCCGAAAGTTTAGAACTTTCGAAAAGTTCGAAAAGGTTAGATTATTCTAAAGTCCTTTCTAAACAATTTTCAAATTTATTCAGTAGTTACACTCAAGCTTTTAACAAACAACAAAATCGAATGGGAAGCTTGTTTATTCCAAATTTTTCAAGAAAATTAATTGATTCCGATACTTATTTCAAACAACTTATTTATTACATCCATTTTAATCCTGTTCACCATGGTTTTGTAAATGATTTAAGAGATTGCAAACATTCATCTTTCGAAACATTATTTTCAGAAAAAGCTACAAATTTAAAAAGAGAAGAATTGATAGAATGGTTTGATGATAAAGATAATTTTTGGACTTTTCATCAAAAAAAAATTGACACTAAAATGATCGTCGATTTTGAAAAATAAATATTAAACTTCAACCTCTCAATAGTTTAAAACTTTTGAGTTAGAATTAAAAAAATAAAAATGAAAACAACTAACACAATAATTGGAATACTACTTTTAGCAACAGTTTTTACAGCATGTAATAAAGGCAATGGTAAAGCTGACGGTTACGGAAATTTTGAAGCCACAGAAACTACTGTTTCGGCAGAAAGTAACGGAAAATTGCTCGAATTTTCAGTTGAAGAAGGTCAAGTTTTACAAAAAGATGCACAAGTTGGCTACATTGATACGGTACAACTAAGTTTAAAAAAAGAACAACTGTTGGCTTCAAAAAATGTAGTAATTGCAAAGTCAGCAGGAGTATTGTCTCAAATTAGTATATTAAAAGCCCAATTGAACACTGCCGAAATTTCAAAAAAGAGGATTGAAAACCTACTAAAACAAGAAGCTTCAACACAACAACAATTAGACGAAGTAAATGGAAAAATCGATATGCTAAACCAACAAATTAGAAGTATCGAAATTCAAAATTCTTCGGAAATTAATGAATTAAAAAGTATCGATGCTCAAATTGAACAATTGCAAGATCAATTGGTAAAAAGCAAGATAAAAAATCCAGTAAACGGAACTGTTTTAGTGAAATATACCGAGCCTTTTGAAATTACCACTTTTGGTAAACCATTGTATAAAATTGCCGACTTAAGCACAATGCAATTACGCGTTTATGTGAGCGAGACACAATTGACCAGCATAAAACTAGGACAAAAAGTAACTGTTAAAGTAGATTCTGTAGATGAAATGAAAAGTTACGAAGGAAACATTTCTTGGATTGCATCTGAAGCAGAATTTACTCCAAAAATAATCCAAACCAAAGAAGAACGTGTTAACCTTGTTTACGCCGTTAAAATTGATGTGAAAAACGATGGCAGTTTAAAAATAGGAATGCCTGCCGAAATGTGGATAAAATAATTATGGATAACGCAAAAAAAATAGCAGCAGTACTTGCCTTATTTATCGGTTTAATATCCGTTTTTGCTGGCTCAAAAGTATTGCTTGGTATTGACACCAAAGAATATAACGTATTAACATGGTTGGTTGCTTACAACGTAGTTTTTGGAGTAATCTCCATCATTACAGCTTTTTTAATATGGCGAAAAAGCAACTTGCAATTATTGATGATGTGGTTTATTCTTATCGCTCATTCAAGTGTCTTTATTTATTTAAACTTTTTAAGTGATATCGCTGCAAACGAAAGCAAAATAGCCATGCTTTTTAGAGTGAGCATATGGATAATAATTGCACTATTCTCATTCATTATTCCTAAATATTTTAATAAAAAATCGAACTAAGTTTTGGGAATTCAAGTTCAACATATCAGTAAATCATTTAAAAATGTTCAAGCGTTAAGCGATATTTCTTTTGATGTAAAAAATGGTGAACTATTTGGATTAATTGGTCCTGACGGAGCTGGAAAAACTACCCTTTTTAGAATTTTAACGACCCTTTTAATTGCCAATGAAGGCTCAGCTACTGTTGCAGCATTTGATGTTATTAATAACTATAAAGACATTCGAAAAAATGTGGGTTATATGCCAAGTAAATTTTCGCTTTATCAGGATTTAACGGTTGAAGAAAACCTTAGTTTTTTCGCTACAATTTTTGGCACTACCGTTGAAGAAAATTATGAGTTGATTAAAGATATTTATATTCAGATAGAACCTTTTAAAGGTAGAAGAGCCAAAGACTTATCGGGCGGAATGAAACAAAAATTGGCTTTGTGTTGCGCTTTAATTCATAAACCAAAAGTGTTGTTTTTAGACGAGCCCACCACAGGTGTTGACCCAGTTTCGCGTAAAGAATTTTGGGAAATGTTAAAACGTTTGCAACAAAAAGGAATTACGATGTTGGTTTCTACTCCATATATGGACGAAGCTGCATTATGCGACAGAATAGCGTTGATTCAAGATGGAAAAATTTTACAAATTGATACCCCTCAAGAAATAGTAAAACATTATCCAAAAACCATTTTTAATGTTCAAGCTGATAACATGTACCAATTGATTATTTATTTAAAAGAATTTGAGTATCAATATAGTGTGTATCCTTTTGGCGAATTTGTCCATTATTCCGACCATAGAAATGGTTTTGAAATCAATGAACTAAAAGCATATTTAGAAACTAAAGGATTGAAAAATGTAATTATTCAAAAAACAGCAGCTACTATAGAAGATACTTTTATGGAATTGGCAAAATAGCACATGGGAAAACAAAACGTAATAGAAGTTGAAAATTTAACCAAATCATTTGGTGATTTTACTGCCGTAGATAGTATTTCGTTTGAAGTAAAGCAAGGTGAAATATTCGGATTCTTAGGAGCCAATGGTGCTGGAAAAACTACTGCCATGAAAATGTTGATTGGTATTTCTAAACCCACTTCAGGGAATGCTTCTGTTGCAGGTTTTGATGTGTATCATCACACCGAAGACATCAAAAAAAACATCGGTTACATGAGTCAGAAATTTGCGTTATATGACGATTTAACCGTAAAAGAAAACATTACCTTTTTTGGTGGAATATATGGGTTATCACGACCAATCATCAAAGAAAAAACAATTGAACTCATCGAAGAATTGAACTTAGGTGATGTTGCTAATCAACTGGTAGGTTCATTGCCGTTAGGCTGGAAGCAGAAAATATCTTTTTCAGTAGCATTACTGCACAACCCAAAAGTGATTTTTTTGGATGAGCCAACTGGAGGGGTTGATCCAATTACCAGAAGACAATTTTGGGAAATGATTTATAAAACTGCCAACGAAGGCACCACCGTTTTTGTTACCACACACTACATGGACGAGTCTGAATATTGTGATAGAGTATCAATTATGGTTGATGGTAAAATTGAAGCGTTAGACACTCCAAAGAATTTAAAATCGCAATTTAATGTGAGCAATATGAATGACGTATTTTTAAAATTAGCCCGAGGATGAAACGATTTTTAGGTTTCATAAAAAAAGAATTTTACCACATTTTTCGAGATAAACGCTCGTTGTTTATACTTTTTGGAATGCCAGTTGTTCAAATTTTGTTGTTCGGTTTTGCTATTACCAACGAAATCAACAACGTTGATATTGCTATTCTTGACCATTCTAAAGATGTGGCAACTAAAGAAATTATAAATAAAATATCGGCGTCCAAGTATTTTAGTGTTCAATTGGTAGTTAATGAAGCGGCTATTGAAAAAGCATTTCAGAAAGGTAAAATTAAAGCTGTTATCAATTTTGAGAAAAATTTTAATGAAAAATTGGTAAGAGAAAACAAAGCAATCGTTCAGGTTATTACCGATGCTACAGAACCCAATACCGCCAATACAATTGTTGGGTACACCAATGCCATTTTACAAAATTACCTTCATGAGATAAACAAGGATAAAATTGCTCCCTATTTGATTTCAACCGAGTCGCACATGATTTACAATCAAGAACTAAAAAGTGTTTTTATGTTTGTGCCTGGTGTAATGACTATAATTTTGATGTTGGTTTCAGCCATAATGACTTCCATTTCGATTACTCGTGAAAAAGAACTAGGCACCATGGAAATTTTATTGGTATCGCCCTTAAAACCATTTCAAGTAATTGTGGGAAAAGTAGTTCCGTACATTTTACTTTCCATGATTAACGCAACCGTAATTATTTTGTTGAGTATATTTATTTTTGGAGTTCCTGTTCGAGGAAGCTTATTTTTGCTTGGTTTTGAAAGCATGTTGTTCATTTTATCAGCTTTAGCGTTGGGTATTTTAATATCTACCATTTCGGATAGTCAGCAAACTGCCATGATGATTTCCATGATGGGACTGATGTTACCCACCATTTTACTTTCTGGGTTTATTTTTCCAATTACTAGTATGCCGCTGCCTTTACAAGTTATTAGCAACATTATACCTGCAAAATGGTTTGTGATAATTTTAAAAGGAATTATGTTAAAAGGTGTTGGCATCGGTTTTCTGTGGAAAGAAACAATCATTCTTTGTGGTATGACACTCTTTTTTGTAGGATTGAGTATTAAAAAATATAAAATTAGGTTGGAGTAAATTAATTTAAAAATGAATCAATTTGAAAATTTAAAAATGGAGTTTATAGATTATAATAATTATCCATGCGAATGGATAGACTCCTTTGAAGTTAAAACTCTAAATGTGATAAAATGAAAATAATATTTTTTATCATACAAAAAGAGTTTAAACAGATTTTTAGAAATAAGGGAATGTTACCCCTTATTTTTATCATGCCATTGATTCAATTGCTTATACTCTCTAATGCAGCAACATTCGAGGTGAAAAACATTAAATTCTCATACATCGATAATGATAAAACCGCATTTTCGAGAGAATTAATTGAGAAATTTAATGCCTCCACATATTTTAATGTCGTAACCAATTTTTCTTCAAATCAACTTGCAGAAACAGCCATGCAAAAAGGACAAGTGGATGTGGTTTTAGAAATTCCCAATCACTTTGAGCGAGATTTATTGAAAGATAAAAAAACAAGTCTTTCTGTTTCCATCAATGCAATAGACGGAGCTGCTGCAGGAGTTGAAAACGTTTACATCAACCAAATTGTAATGGATTTTAACAAAAATGCTCAAGTTGAATTATTAAAACCTAATGAGTTGGTTTATCTACCTCAAAACCTTATTACCATTCCTTCATTTTGGTTTAATGAAACACTAAATTACAAGACCTATATGGTTCCAGGTATACTGGTTTTGTTAGTTACCATGGTTACCTTATTCTTATCAGGCATGAATATTGTGCGAGAAAAAGAAATAGGAACCTTAGAACAAATTAATGTTACCCCTATAAAAAAATATCAATTTATTATTGGTAAGCTTCTCCCCTTCTATTTGTTAGGTTTGTTACTACTCACCATAGGTTTAATCATTTCGAAACTTGTTTTTAATATCCCTATGTTGGGAAGCTTGTTACTTATGTATAGCTATACCTCTTTTTATATTATGGTTATATTAGGTATCGGATTGTTTATTAGCAACTTTACCGAAACACAGCAACAAGCCATGTTTATTGCTTGGTTCTTTATGGTTATTTTTATTTTAATGAGCGGATTATTTACGCCAATAGAAAGTATGCCAGTTTGGGCACAACGAATTACCGATTTTAACCCCATTAAATACTATGTTCAAGTAATGCGAATGGTGATGCTGAAGGGTGCAGGTTTTACAGATATTTTGCCACAAACTTTAAAAATATTAGCCTACGCTTTTGTAGTGAATGGTTTAGCTGTGTTGAGTTATAAAAAAACCACCTAAAAATAAAAAACTCCACATTTGGTGAAGCTTTTTAATTTATTCCAACTTAAGATTACATTTTACCCTGTGATCTTAAAATCTTTTCTGGAGTTATCGGTAAATCTTTGCAACGATAACCCGTTGCTTGAAACACTGCATCAGCAATTGCCGGAGCTGTTGGTATAACCAATCCTTCGCCAACTTCTTTTGCACCAAACGGACCTTCCTTTTCGTAAGTATCAATTTTATATGAAACTATTTCAGGCATATCTTGTGCTGTTGGAACTTTATAATCAAGAAAAGTAGTATTTAATGTTTTTCCATCTTTCATTGCAAACTGCTCACTAAGCGTGTAGCCCAAACCCATTTGAATAGCGCCTTCCAGCTGACCTTCAACTGCCAAAGGATTTATTACGGTACCGCAATCATGAGCTGTGCTTATTTTTTCGACCGTTACAACTCCAGTATCTGGATCTACATCTACTTCTGCAACCTGTGCACCGAACGAGTATGCAGGAGTCGTTAATCCTTTATCGCGTGGTGTATAAACTCCCCGAGCAGTCAATTCTTCACCTCGATTCATCTTCACCCACATAGTAACAGCCTCTCCAAAGGTCATTCCGTATTTAGGATTCGCTTTAGCAAAAACTCTTCCATCTGCAAAAGCTACATCGTGAATTACATTAAGGTTAAATTTTACTGAAACGATTTTCGCAAGTTCATTTTTTATCTTTTTAGATGCATCTAATATGGCATTACCATTCATCAGCGTAACGCGACTTCCCCATGTTCCCAAATCTCCTTTTGGAGTCATGGCGGTATCGCCTGCCGTTAAACGAATCATATTCACAGGTATGCCTAGATCGGCTGCCAAAATTTGACGAAGCACCGTATCGGAACCTTGTCCTATGTCGCAAGACATCGTAAACAAATGCGCAGTACCATCATCATAAGCTCTTACTTCACAAGCTGAGAAATGGTATTGTGTATTGAACCAGTTAAATACTCCACCGGAAATAAAACTATAACATCCTATGCCTATGCCTTTATTTGGCGGTAGATTTTTTTTCTTTTCTTTCCATTGGGTTGCTGAAGCAATTTTTTCAAGTGATTCAACAAATCCGGCTGACGAAATGGTGGTTACACCCTCTATTTTATCGCCTGTTACCATCGCATTTTTAATACGAAGCTCAATCGCATCAATACCTAAATCAATAGCTGCCATATTCATTTGCGTTTCTGAAATAAACATTGCCTGAGGTGCACCAAATCCGCGCATTGCTCCTGAAGGAGGAAGATTAGTGTAAACATGATATCCACGATAACGGTAAACCGGATAACGATACAGCATCGCACCAAAATTTCCACAAAGAAAGGTTGCTGTTGGTCCCATTGAATTGTATGCTCCTCCATCGAGATACGCTTCGAAATCTTTTGCTACAAGGGTTCCGTCCTTTTTAAACCCTACTTTCGATTTAATTTTCATTCCATGTCGTCTGCGACCAAGCTCAAATTCTTCTTGTCTGTTTAATACAAAACGTACAGGGCGACCAGTTCTTCGCGACATAAATGCTGCACAAAAGTCCCAAGTACGTAATTCCATCTTACCTCCAAAACCTCCGCCAATTGCTGGTTTTATAACACGTACAAAATTTTCAGGAATACCCAACGTAGAAGCCAGTAAACACTGAACGATGTATGGTGTTTGTGTAGAAGTATAAATGGTTACTCTTCCTTCGGCATCTGTTTCGGCAATAGTAGCGCATGGTTCCATGTATGCATGTGAATGCGGATGTACTACAAAACTATCTTCACGCACATAATCAGCGTCTTTAAATGCTTGCTCAATATCGCCCACATCTATTTTTCTATCAAGACTTATATTGGTAGTTAGTTCCTTATTTTCATCATGAATCAACGGTGCTCCAGGAGCTAATGAATCGTCAATATTAAACACGGCAGGAAGCTCCTCGTACTCCACTTTAATTAACGAAATGGCTTCCTCTGCAATTTCAGGCGTGATGGCGGCAACGGCTGCAATCTCATCACCAATGAAACGAACCTTATCAACTGCCAATGGAAGTTCGTCCTGAGTATTTGGGAACAAGCGCCAGTTACCATATTTAACACATGGTGTATCTTTTCCAACAATTACATCTTTGACTCCAGGCAAAGCCAAAGCCAATGAAATATCAATACTTTTGATGCGTGCATGGGCTACAGTGCTTTTTAGCAATTTACCATGCAAGGTTCCAGGAAGTAGAATATCACCAGCGTAGAGTGCTTTTCCAGTCACTTTAGCGGGTGCATCAATACGGGGAATACTTGCCCCTATCAAACTATTAGTAATTTTTTTATCGCTCATCTTACAATTTCTTTTTTGTTGCTGATTCCAAACACGCTTCTAAACCTCTAATGGTCAATACTTCAATCATGGCAATGCGGTATTCCGCAGATGCCCGCATGGCTGTATATTGGCTTCTTCGAGGATTGGTAGCTTTACGCGCAATGATAGCAGCTTCCTTGAATAATTCGCTTGTAGGCTTTTTGCCTTCCAATAATTTTTCTGCCTCATAAAATCTAATTGGTGTTGGAGCCACAGCTCCTAAAGCAATACGAGCTTTGCTTATATATCCTTTATCATCTAACGAAAGAAGGTACGAAGCGCAAACGCCAGCAATATCAACCTTACTTCTAGTTGAAATTTTCTGATAACTAGAACCTGTTTTGTTTGCTGGTAAAGGTAAAATAATCTCTTTTATAAGTTCGTTAGGTTTTAAAATAGAGGTACCATGGCCAACAAAAAAATCTTCTAATGCAAGTTCACGTTCACCAGCTTCACTCATGATAATTACTCTCGAATCATACACCAATAAAGGAGTTGCGTTGTCGGCAGTAGGTGCTGCATTCACAATGTTTCCAATCAAGGTACTCATGTTCCGTATCTGAACGGTAGCTGTAACACTTGAAGAATGAGCTAATGCAGGAAAATGTTTCATCACTTCTTCATCATCCATGACTGAAGAAAGTTTGGTCATTGGACCAATAGCCAAATCTCCATGATTATTGTATCGAACATAGTCAATATTTTTAATATAATCTAATCCGATAACAAATTCAGGTCGATAATTCCTATGTGCCATCTTAATCAGTAAATCGGTACCACCAGCCATAATACTGGATTTTTCACCGTGGCTGATGCGCATGGATAATGCCTCTTTAAGTGTTTTTGGTGCTAAATAGGTAAAATTAGGTATAGCCATTTGTAAACTTATTTCTGAGTGTTATTCATTTTTTCACTAGCCACCTTAATAGCTTTTACAATTCGACCATATCCAGTACAACGACACAAGTTACCAGATAGGGCTTTACGTATTTCAAATTCAGAAGGTGTTGGGTTTTTATCTAACAAATTTTTGGCAGAAATAATCATACCAGGGGTACAATATCCACACTGAACGGCACCTTCATTTACAAATGCTTCTTGAATAGGATGTAACTTGTCGTAGCTGAGACCAACCCCCTCAATGGTCGTAATTTCTTTACCTTGTAACGTCACAACTAGAGTCATGCAAGAACAAACCGACTTACCATCAAGTAATATTGTACAAGCCCCACAGTCGCCAGTTTTACAACCAATTTTTGTTCCAGTGAGTTTAAGGTCTTCCCGTAGCACTTCCACCAACATTCTGTTTGGATTAACCGCAAGTTCATAGTCATCGCCATTAACTTTCAGTTTCACATTTACTTTAGTCATAAAATTTTAAGATGATATATTTGTCAAAAATATTTTGCAACCAAATATATTCATTAAATATCAATGCAAACATGATATTTGTTAGGATATTTAAAAGTCTGATTAAAATAGATGAAGATGAAGCTGCTCAAATGATGATGGACTTTTGGTTGAAAATTGAAAATAACAAAAGCGTACAACAAAATTAACGTAACGTATGTTATATCATACATATTTTGTACATATTGTACAATATAATGAACATTATGAATAACAAAAAAACCATATTACTACCTAAAACAAAGCGAATTTTAATCGAATTGGGTGAAAATATTAAACTTGCTCGGCTTAGGAGAAAAATGACCACTAATCAAGTTTCCGAACGGGCGGACATTGCAAGAAAAACTCTTTTTTCAATAGAAAAAGGTAGTGAAACAGTTAGTATAGGCTCTTATCTATCTGTTATCCAAGTGTTTGTGTTAGAAAAAGATTTACTATTAGTGGGAAAAGATGATGTTTTAGGAAGAAAACTTCAAGATGCTAAACTTATGGTCAGAGAAAGAGCTCCTAAAAATAAATAAGTCATGACAAAACCAGAAAAAAAAGAGCTCTATTTGTTTATGCCGACTGGATTGGTATAAAAAGCCCCCTATTCATGGGTACTTTGAATGCTGAATTATTAAGGGGAAAAGAAATATTTTCTTTCGAATACGATAATGAGTGGCTTCATTCGCCATACGTTCAACAAGTTGACCCTGATTTACATCTATATTCAGGACTTCATTAAACCTACAGATGAATTTGGGAAAATGGAAAAAGGTAGGAATCGAATAAAATAATATTAACCCGTTGTGCATTTGGTAGAATTTTCAATAAAAAAAATGTCAGTTCGATTTTCTGAAAGAAAATTATAGAAAACAACACTTTTTGATTGGAAAATTTGAATTCTCGATTAAACTACTATACAAAAATGATATAAACAGCTGATTGTGAGTAAAA
>JAVHRO010000075.1:0-94184 GCA_036171675.1 Vicingus sp.
GCTATTCGGGCTTTTTAACAATTTATCTATTTAACAATTTATCCGCGAAGCGGTCCCCTTGCTGCCGCGAGTTTTTTTTTAACTCGTGGCTAATAAAAAAGTACGAGTTCCATTTCACTAAAATTGCAAGAGTAAAAGCTCTTAACAAAACTTATAAAACTGGATTATCAATATTTTTTTACACTACTAACCGACAAAATATTTTAAAGATAAAGGGCTACTTTTAACAGTAAGCCCTTTTTTTCATACTTTTTGCGTGACTAAACCCAAAAGATATGAGTTCCAAAGATATTGAAAAAAAGTTTGTCGGTCAGCCGATTTTCAAACAATTAATTGATTTTATTCCCCATGCTGCCGCGAGTTTTTTTTTAACTCGTGGCAAAAAAAGTGAAATTTTTCCTAAAAAAAACGAAACACTATCATCTGCCAATTTTTTCATAACTTTGTGTGTAAGCGATAAAAACAACTAATGTATGACAACAATAACTTTTAAAATAAACGAAAAAACCAATGCTGGTAAAGTATTTTTAAATTTCATTAAAACATTTGTTGTTGGCGAAAAAGGTGTGGAAATTATCGAAACAGATGAAACCAGATACAATGCTGAAACAGAAAAAGTTATAGCTGATATCCAAAAAGGTAAAGGAATAAATAAAGCTAAAGATTCGGCTGATTTATTTAAAAAACTGGGTATCTAAATGTATCAGATAGAATATTCTAATAAAGTAAAGAAAGACATTAAGCTTGCCGAAAAAAGAGGATTAAAACTGCAACTTTTTAAAGAAGTGATTATACTTTTAGAGAAAAGCGGCAAACTACCACCTAGCTATAAACCACACAAACTGAAAGGCAAATATCAAGGGCTTTGGGAATGCCATATACAACCCGATTGGTTACTTGTGTGGGAGCAACAAGATACTATTAAACTGATTACACTTGCTAGAACAGGTACTCACTCTGATTTATTCTAATCTGATTTCTCATTTGGCGAAAGAGTCAAACTCCGCTCGAAACGACAAGAAATATTCGATATAAAATAATACTTTTGTATCCTTACAAAAATTGGATAATAAAATGAATTTTTCGGCATTAACAGCAATTTCACCCATCGACGGAAGGTATAGAAAAACCACCCAAAGTTTAGCTCCCTATTTTTCGGAAGCGGCATTGATACAATACCGTATTCGTGTAGAAATTGAATATTTTATTGCCTTGTGCGAATTGCCTTTACCTCAGCTACAAGGTTTTGATAAAAGCCTTTACCCTGCCCTTCGCAACATTTACCAAAACTTATCGGAGGCTGATATGTTGTCGGTAAAAGACGAAGAAAAAGTAACCAACCACGATGTAAAAGCTGTTGAATATTTTATCAAAAAGAAATTTGATGTGTTGGGCATCAATTCCGCTTACAAAGAATTTGTCCACTTTGGTTTAACCTCGCAAGACATTAACAACACCGCTGTTCCGCTTTCTATAAAAGAAGCTTTAATCGCTATTTATTACCCCTTGTTAAACGATTGTTTAGCTAAGCTAAAAGAACTATCGGCAGCATGGGCAAATATTCCCATGTTGGCAAAAACACACGGACAACCTGCTTCTCCAACCAAATTGGGCAAGGAGTTTTACGTGTTTGTAGAACGTATTGAGAAACAACTTTTACAAGTTAAAGTTGTACCTTTTTCGGCAAAATTTGGTGGTGCAACAGGCAACTTAAATGCACACCATGTAGCTTACCCAAATTACAATTGGGTGGAATTCTGCAACAATTTTGTAAATAACAATTTGGGCTTAGACCGTTCGCAAACTACCACACAAATTGAGCATTACGATAATTTGGCGGCACTTTTCGACGGGCTAAAACGCATCAATACCATTTTAATTGATTTAGATCGCGATGTTTGGACGTATGTTTCGATGGATTATTTTAAACAAAAGATTAAGGAAGGCGAAATTGGTTCGTCGGCAATGCCACACAAAGTAAACCCGATTGATTTTGAAAATTCGGAAGGAAATTTAGGTTTGGCAAATGCCATTTTCGAACACTTGTCGGCTAAGTTGCCTATTTCTCGTTTGCAACGAGATTTAACCGATTCTACCGTTTTACGAAATGTTGGCGTTCCAATTGGTCACACCGTTTTGGCTTTAGCTTCACTTTTAAAAGGCTTAAATAAATTAATTATTAACGAAGCAAAAATACATGCCGATTTAGAAAACAACTGGGCCGTTGCTGCCGAAGCCATCCAAACCGTATTGAGAAGAGAAGGTTATCCAAAACCCTACGAAGCATTAAAAGAATTGACCCGAACCAACGAAAAAATCACGGCTACCTCTATCGCAAATTTTATCGAAACACTAAACGTAAGCGAAGAAGTAAAAAAGGAATTGCGGTTAATTTCTCCTTTTAACTTTACTGGAGTTGATTTAATTTAATCCAAATGAAAAGTTTTGCAAAAATATTAAAGTATGCAGGTGGTTATAAATTTTACGCCATCTTGAACGTTATTTTCAACATTCTATCGGTAATCTTTGAATTGCTATCCGTAATGCTTTTTATTCCTTTTTTAAATTTGTTGTTCAATCAATCGTCAACAATTCCTGTAACTTCCAAGCCTGCTTTTGAATTTTCTAAACAATACGTTGAAACTTATTATAACTATACCTTAGGTCAAATAATTGAAAGTAGCGACAAGGTTGCAGCCTTATTGTTTGTATGTACCATTGTAGGAATTTTGTTCTTGCTTAAAAACGTGTTTCGGTATTTGGCGTTGTATTATATTTCTGTATTACGAACAGGTGTAGTTAGAGATTTGCGAAAAAAAATACATCAAAAAACCTTAGAATTACCTTTATCGTATTATTCTGAACAGCGAAAAGGAGACATCATGTCAAGAATGACTTCCGATGTTCAAGAAGTGGAATGGTCTATTCTAAATTCGTTGGAAATGATGTTTAGAGAACCGATAGCAGTTATTTTATCGGTGGTGGTTTTGGTAGTAATGAATTCACAACTTACCCTATTTGCTATGATTTTGTTGCCTGTAAGCGGTTTTATTATTGGACAACTAGGAAAAAGTTTAAAACGCTCCTCCACCAAAGTTCAAGAAATGATGGGGATGATTTTGTCAAGTATAGAAGAAACATTAGGCGGATTACGAATTATAAAAGCCTTTAATGCCGAAGAACACATTGCTGAAAAGTTTGATAAATTAAACGAAAGCCACACAAAATTAACCCTTAGAATGGCCAGAAAAGCGGATTCAGCTTCACCACTTAGCGAATTTTTAGGCACCACAGTTATGGTTGTTTTGGCTTTTTATGGAGGTCGTTTGGTGCTTCAAGGAGATTCTGCTTTTAGTGGTGCTGAATTTTTTGGTTATATCATCGTGTTTGCTAGATTGTTAAGCCCAGTAAAAGCTTTTTCTACTGCTTATGCCATCGTATTAAAAGGTGCTGCTTCTGCCGATCGTATAGAAGATGTACTTTCTGTAAAAAACTTAATTGTTGACCCCGTTAATCCTAAAAAAATTGAACAATTTTCAAAATCAATCGTGTATAAAAATGTACATTTTTCATACGAACAACAATCCGTTCTTAATGGAATTGACATTACCATAGAAAAAGGCAAAACTATTGCTCTTGTTGGTGAATCTGGAGGCGGAAAATCTACTTTAGCCGATTTGTTGCCACGATTCTATGATTTAGAAACTGGTGCAATTTTAATTGACGATATTAACATAAAAGATTTAACCCTCAACAATTTAAGGAGTTTAATGGGTATTGTTACGCAAGAATCCATTTTGTTTAACGACAGCATATACAACAACATCATATTAGGAACAAAAAATGCCACCAAAGAACAGGTAATTGAAGCTGCAAAAATTGCCAATGCCCATGAGTTTATTATGCAAATGGAAAATGGATATGAAACAACCATTGGTGATAGAGGGGGAAAACTATCGGGTGGACAACGACAACGAATTAGCATTGCTCGAGCTGTGCTTAAAAATCCTGCGATTTTAATTCTTGATGAAGCCACTTCTGCACTCGATACAGAATCAGAAAAATTAGTGCAAGATGCCTTATTTAAACTAATGCAAAACAGAACATCAATTGTTATTGCTCACCGATTATCTACTATTCAACATGCCGATGAAATTTTGGTCATTCAAAAAGGAAAAATAGTTGAGCGTGGAACTCATGCAGAACTCATAAAACTTCCTGGTGTTTACAAAAAACTTTCCGATCTTCAAAGTTTTTCTAAATAACTCATATTTTTTTACTACTTTTAATCAAAAAACTGGTTATGATTAAAAAGATATTATTCGTTTCGATTGTTACAATCGCCTTATTTTCTTGTACTTCCGACATTAATAAAGATGATACGTTACCTACAGATTCAACTATGATTAAAGTTGATGACCCCAATGCTGAATATACTGCTGCCGACACCAGCTCTACGGGTGTGTATCAAGAAGCAGTCGATGATTCTAAAGAAATGACCTTGCAAGAAGCCATGAAAGCCAACAATGCTCAACCAACAGTTGAAGAAGGTGGAATGTCGTTTTGTGATTGTGTTAAAAAACAAAAACAACTGGAAAAAATAATCCTCGAATCAGAAGATGAGGCCGAGTCTGACAAAGCTATGGATGAATTAAACAATTTAAAAAATGGCGATTGTAAAATCTTGTTTGAAGGCAATCAATCAACGAAAGAAGCAAAACAAGCTCATGAAAGAAAAGTGAAAGCGTGTTTATAAATTTAGACTAAGCATTGCCACTCAACAGGCATAAGTAATTCAATGTGATTTTGAATAAAGTAACCATTTTTTTTTCCTAACGTATTAGTAAAGTCCAATTAAACTAGTACATTAGCAAAATAACACTTCAACTACTTATATAGAATGAAAAGATTATTTACGATATTTTTACTTTTCTCTTTTGGATTTTTAACTGTTAAAGCACAGACAGATTCTACTTTAATGGTAGCACCTGATACCACTACTGCAACCGCCCCAACTTCTAATCCAATAAGTTCTCCTAATAAAACTGCACCTACTGAAAATGATTATCAAACTAAAGGTGTGTCAGTTTCTCCAGCTCATTTTCATTTAACCATGAAGTCGGGTGAAGTAAAAACCTATAAAATAACCGTAAAAAACGACACCGAAAAAGCCAAACAATTTAAGGTCAACATTTATGATTTTAACATGAATGGTAAAGGAAAAAGCAGCTTTATGGCTCCTGGAAAAGGTAAGTATTCACTATCTAAATGGTTAAATATATCTCCCACTTTTATTGAAGTTGCTCCTGGAGAAAAAAAAGAAGTAAAATTTACAGTGAGCGTTCCAACAACTGAAGAAGGAAACAAGGCGGCTTGGAGTGTAATTATGGTAGAACAAGAAGATCCTAGAAAAAAGTTAGAACCAGCGTCAAAATCTGAAAACACAGTTGCGCTAGGTGTTATTCCTACTTTTGCCTTTGGCGTGTTTGTGTATCAAAATCCACCCAATGTGGTATCCAACAATGTAGAAATAACCAACTTTACGTATTCCGAAAAAGATACCACCAAATTTATTGCTATTGAGGCTTCTAACAAAGGAAATGGAATTGCATTTTGTACATCGTATATCGATTTAACCAATTTAAAAACAGGAAAACAACAACGTTTAAATGTTAAAACCTTTACCATCGTTCCCGAATTAGTGCGTGATTTCAGCTTTGTATTACCAAAAAATATTGAAAAAGGCCCCTACTTAGCAGTTGGCGTGCTTGATTATGAAAATTCTGAAGAAATTCAGGCTGCTAAACTAAATTTTGAAATTAAATAAACAACAACTATAAATTAAAAATTAATTACTAACCCTTAAATCAAACAATTATGAAAAAACTATCGTATTTGTGCGGAGCCTTACTAATGATAGGCTCAGCAAGTAGTTTAAAAGCACAGTTAATCGATGAAAAAGATGTAACTGTAACAATGGATCTTCAGCCAGTTTTACAATTGGACATGACCACTCCAGATCAAATCGAATTCGTATTTGATGAAATTAATGAATATTATGCTGGTATTACAAAGTATGGTGCTACAGTATTACGAGTAAGTTCTACAGTTAGCTGGGATTTATATGCAGTGGGTCGCTCAACTGGTACAAATGGTCCAGAATTCTGGGATCAACAAATTGATTATGGTAACAACAACCCTAATGCTGTTCCTGATCTTCCATTGAGTTTATTGGAGTTAAGACAAGCACAACCAAATAATGGTGCTGGTGCCGCTACAGGTACTTATCCTGATTATAGCCAAGCTTTCTCTCCAGCAACCATTCCAAGTGGTGGAAATAGCTTGTATGTAAATGCAGGTACTAACACACCTCCAACAACTGTTGATAAATACATTGGTGGTCATGCAGGTACATCAGGCGTAGTTGGTGCTGATTTCTTGCCAGGTGGAAGCTATTTAACTCAAACTGGTATTAATTCAGATTATTTCTATGTAATTGATTATAGAATTTTACCTGGATTACCTGCAGTATTCCCTAATGCTGCTGATGCTGATGCTGTATTATTTCAAGATTTAGTAACTGTAAATGGTCCTGGATCATATGCTGAGCCAGGTGTTTATACCATGTATGTTCAATACATTTTATTAGAAGATCAATAAGAATTAGTAAGTAATTATTTTAAAGGATGTGGGGGAAACTCTACATCCTTTAATAATTCTACAATATGCTTTCTATCAAAAAAGGATTAATATTCGTTTTATTATTTCTGGCTACAACATTACTTGAAGCTCAAATTCACTGTGGATTGGTGGAAATAACACCCAACACTTCTATCAACTCCTTACTTTCTTTTGAAGATTTTACCAGTTATTATGGTGGTATAATCATAAATAGCGTTGCTAAGGTGAAAATAAAAGTGGAAGACAAAGCAGTTCCTGACCCATTATGTTCTTGGAGCTTGGTAATGATTATTGATAACAATCCTGGCGGAGGGACACCTCTAACTGAGTGGGAGCAATTAAATCAATATGGAAGTGGTTTAGGAACCAATCCTCCTATTAATTCACTTGAAATAAGAATTCGAAACTCATGTTCAACTTCTCCTATTGATGGAACATTTCAAACATTTACTAACAATGCCGATATTATAGACATTATAGCTCCATTATTACCTATAACCCCAGCTGGTAGTTGCGGCTTAAATGTAAATGGACCCGGAAGTTATTTATCAAATTATGATGAATTCAATTTTGATATTGACCTACGTGTTAAACCTTCATTTTCATTTAACCCAGGAATTTATCAATTGAATATAAAATTTCATTTAGAAGAAAACCCATAGGATAAATTGAACATTAAATCAACTATTCATATTATTTCTTTTGCACTAACATTGTTAGTGAATTTGCTTTTTTGCACCACGGCATTCTCACAAAACGATTCAATAATGGCAACTCCGGTTGAAGATTTATTGAATACAGATACCAATTTGGTTAATACTTCTGCACCAAATCCTGATTCAACAACAATTAAAAAAGATAGTACATCCAACAAATTGGACGGTAGTGAAACCGATAAATTACTTACCGGATTTAGCAAAAAAGATATTGAACTAAAGTCGGGTGAAATTATCTCCAACGTGTTAAAAGTGTACAACAATTCAAGAGACTTAATAAAATTTACTTTAGACCTAAATTACCCAGGAAGTTGGACCCAAATAATAGCACCTGAAACGACCTACGTAATAGCAGCTGGAGACACACTTTTTGTCCCAGTTATTTTAATTCCAAATAAATTAATTAATGGAAACACCGAGGTTATTGTTAATGCATTTATCATCGACCTCGAAAATCAACAATTAGCAAATAATTTCTTTACACTACGTACAAAAAAGAAAATTTCTTGGAACGTAAGTGTGGAGCCTAGCAATACATTTTATTTTAAAAACGACGAAACGAAAAAAGATTTCTCCTACAAGGTTGAAAATACAGGAACTTATAAACAAGATATTTTTGTTAGCTATAAAACCCTCAGGGGTGATTTAATTCTAACCGACACAAATGACGTGGTAATTAACAATCCAAATTATACCATGACTTTGGAAAGCCATAGAGATACCACATTAAAATACAGAGCTTCATTACTTACCACCAAAGACCGAAATTTTAAAAAAATACCGATAAATAGCTACATCCCAAATACCAATATGTACTACAAAAAATACAGTTTATATATTAATAGTACTGAGCCGAAAGGACTTGAAGCAAGTTCATTTAAAAAAGGTAACAAAGTAGATTTTATAAAATTACCCAACGAAACAAAAGTTGAAGAATACGGATATCCTTATTTACCATTGATTGTGGAGGCAACCGCTCAAAATTTATTAGATGTAAATTCATTTATGTCGTTAAATCTGCGTGGGTTTAAACAAATAAACAAAAAAGCAAGTATCTCCTATTTTACTCAACTCAATTACAACCGAAATTATTATACCAATAATTTTTTAACAAATTCGCCATGGTACGTGGGGTATTTCGACGACAAAAAAACGATCGAAGTTGGTCAAATTAGCGGAAATGTAATTGGAATTTCGGGTTATGGAAAAGGTGTAAAAGCTTCTTATTCTTATCTGGAAAAACATAAAACTGGCGTATTCTACGTTAAATCTCCTGGGTTTTTTGGTCCAGTTAGAACAGAGTCGTATGGCATTTTTCACACCTATAAACACAACGAATATTTTAATATTACGGGTAAGTTTGGTCGCCAAACATCGTACAATGCGAACAAATCTATTAACTCATTCTCGTTACTCCCAAACTTCAACATTCAACTTCGCCACTTTTTTAGCTTTATTGGTGCCTTAACAGCACGAGAAGACTATAATCCTGGTACATCACCAGACCCATTTTACGGCTATTTAATTGGTGGAAATTACTCAAGCCAGTTTTTGGATAAAAAATTAAAAGTAAATTTAGGTTCGAGGTATAACGACAAAAATTTTAGTTCTGGTTCATTTAGCAGATTAGGTATTAATCATAGGTCAAGTTACAAAATAAATGATAATTGGGATACGTATATGTCGAACAATTATCAATACATAAAAACTTACAACACCTATTCAAGTTTGCCAAGCTACAGACAAGAATTACTATTTAACAGTCTTATTTTTTCAACAAAAACGCCAAAAGGTTCGTACCAACCTGGAGTTTATTACGATTACCGTGATTATCTGTCTAGTAGAATACATAGTAGAGGGATAACGTTCAAGTATTCAACCTACAACTTTTTACATAACTTTATGGTTTCTACCTATATAAAAACAGGATATAGCGACCCTATTGATTTGCCTCAGCGAAAAAATTATTACTCCTTCGAATTTTCTTCATTGTTAAGATATCATGTATGGAATTTTTCTGCACGATATAACTATGGTGCACTTTCTACTAACGCTTTTCAAACCCAAATTTACAATGGCATTACACCTCAAAATGTGAGGTTATCATTACAAAATCAGCATCAATTTAAGAACAAACATTTGGTGTTAGAATCAAATTTGGTGTACAATTACAACAATGTATTCTCTAACCATAGCATCGGTATTTTTCCTGAAATATTTTACTTTACCAATTCTGGATGGCGATTTAGTTTGAGAGGAAATTACACCTTTAATACCAGTAAATATGGTACATTCTACACTACCGACACATTGGCTTCAATTGAAGTAAACGAACCGTTAAGAAATTACACTCAAAATTTTACGGTAGGTGCAACAGTGCGAAAAGAGTTTGGAATCCCTATTCCATTTATTAAAAATACAACGGCATCATTAGAATTTATTTCTTTTTATGATATTAACGGAAATAGTATTCAAGATAAAGACGAACCAGCCATTGAAAACGTAGTGATTCGATTAGGAGCAAAGGAAGTTATTACAAACAACAAAGGAGAAGCTGAAATAAAAAATATACCTAAAGAGACCTATCCATTTTTTGTAAAAGCCCTTGAAGAAATGCAAGGATGGTTTCCTGATGTAAAAGATTCATTACAAATAATTGCCAACAATAAGCAATACATCCCATTTGTTAGAGGAGTTAAAGTATATGGTGACGTAGTGTTAGATCGTCAAAAAATTGCTATTGCTGACACGTCTAAACCCTTCGATTTATCTCGTATAAAAATTACTGCAACCAACGGAAAAACCTATCACACTTTAACCGATATAAAAGGACAGTTTTCATTTTACTTGCCAAATAGCGACTATACCATTACCATGGACGAAAATATTCTTGGAAACAAATACAAGTTAAGTAGAAATAATATTCCAATTACGCTTAAAAACACGCAAGATGGAGTTTATGTTTCTTTCTATATCATTGAAAACAGGAAAAAAGTAGTCGTTAAAGAGTTTGGGACTCCAACAGATAATGGTCATTAATCCTTATTTTCAAAAAAAATATCACTGAAATTAACCAAGTAAAGTATTTTTTTTGCTCTAGTTATTGCAGTGTACAACCATCGAAGATATTCGAGGTTTATCATTTCAGCCGTTAAATATCCTTGTTCTACAAATACTACATCCCACTGTCCGCCTTGCGATTTGTGACAAGTAACTGCATTAGCAAATTTTACTTGTAACGACTGGTAATACGGATTATTTCTGATGAGTTCATTTCGTTTTTTCTTGTTAGGCTCAAAACCGTATTCTTCAGAAACTGCTTCGTATAATTCCCTAAAACGTGCAGCAGGCAGTGATGCTGAATCGGAAAGGATACTTTCTAATAAAATTTTAACTTCTAAATCAGGCTCATTGGGATAATCAATCATCCGAACCGTAACATTAGCAAACCTAAATCCATATTGCACTTCCATCCCTTTTATTCTTAAAATTTCCACAATATCACCATTGGCAATAAAACCAGCTTTAGAAGAATCATCGAGACAGAAGTAATTATTTTTAACCACCATCATAAAATCACCAGCAGCAATTTCTTCTTCCAACCATTTTATTCGTGCACGAATTTGTAGGTTAAACAAATTAGCCCGTTTATTACTTCGGCATATTACCATACAATTTTCTTCACCAAATTTGGAGTAAGAATCATTTAAGGCATCTTCCAATTCCAATCCAGAAATCTTAAACACGTCATTAAAGTTACTTTTTAAGTGAAGCAATGGTAATTGAAAATTTTTAGCAGAAATTTTATCCCTAATGGAAGTGGCTAATTTTAGTATCCCAGATGTTTTAGATTGTCGAACCACTTCATTCAACTCAAAAAATTCAAGATTCAAATGATAGCTATGAACTAAAAAATCTTCATCCAGCGCAGGACTAATTTCCATTCCAACTGGAGGCAGCTGAGCCACATCACCAATCAATATTAGCTTACAATTAATTCCAGCATACACATAATTCAGTAGATCATCTAATAAACTTTTTGTTTCACCCCAACTTGCCGAAGTTAAGCCAGCACCATCACCAATCATTGACGCTTCATCAACCAAAAATATAGCATTTTCAAATTTATTTTCCTTAATACTAAATCGAGTAAAACCATCGCCACCAGAGCGAAGTTGATAAATCATTTTATGGATGGTAAATGCAGGTTGATTAGAATAATTAGAAAGCACCTTAGCTGCTCTACCAGTTGGTGCCAATAAGACTGGGGTAAAATTATAATCAGGTAATGTTTTTACCAATGCACCAATTATTGAAGTTTTTCCAGTACCGGCATAACCCTTAAGCACAAAAGCGTGTTTTTTAACTTGAGAAAATGAAAAATCTGTTAATTCGCCAATTACCTTTTGTTGGTTTTTTGTTGGCTTATGACCAAAATTGGCAAGAAGAGCATTAAAAAATAAGTTGTGCATGAACAAACTAAAGTTTAAAGTTACCGTTAATTCTATATATTGTACCGTTAATCAACTATTAAAATTAAAGCTGCATAAATTTAAGTATAGATTACCAAGAGCATAAAAAAAATTGTAGATTTGTGAGTAATTAAAAAACAACAATAATATTATTTACTTATGAGATTAGTTATTCAGCTTGTTCTTATTGTAGCATCATTATTTATGGGCTATTTAGTTTATTACAGTATTTCTAGTAAAATTGAGTTAGAAAAAGAAGTTAAAAATAGAAAATTGGTGGTTATTGAACGTCTTGAACAAATAAAAGAAGCTCAAATAAATTATAAGAAAGTGCGTGGAGAATATGCAAATTCTTTTGAAAAGCTTAGAGATTTTCTAGAAAACGATTCATTAGTGGTTGTTAAAGCAATAGGTGATATACCTGATAGTTTAATTGGTCAAGAATCAAAAGCGTTAAGACTTGGTATTATTGTTCGTGACACCAGTAAAATAGCTGTAAAATCAGAAATTTTTAAAGATAATTTTAGAAAAATTGTTGATTCATTAGATGTGATACCTTTTTCTGGTGGTAAAAAATTTGTAATCAACTCTGGTGAAGTAGAAAAAGGTAAAGTGAAAGTTAAAGTTTTCGAAGTTTCTGCTACGTATATTGATATCTTAAAAGGTTTAAAAACAGATAATGAAGGTATTGATATGACCAAATCGCTAACCCTTGGCTCAATGACAGAACCTTCAATTAATGGAAACTGGGATTAATTTTTAATAAAATATTTTTTACAAAAGGGTATGAAGTTCATATCCTTTTTTTTTAAAAATATAACAATGGCTTCATATCAACCACATATTAGCAATTTTGACAAATCTTTTTCTGAGTCCAAAACTTCTGGCTATCAGTTGTTTTTACAATTGGATAGAAGTGGATTGACTTACACAATTTTTGACACTCAAACCAGCTCATTTATAGGATTGGAAAGTTATTTGTTTAACGATGTTTACAACGATTATTCTTTATTAAACCCTGTTTCAGAAATTTTAGAAAGTTCAAGTATGCTCAAAAAAAGCTACCATAAGTTCGTAGTTTCTTATGTAAACAATCGCTCAACACTAATCCCAAAACCACTTTTCAAACCCGACGAATTAAAAAATTATCATCAATTTAATTTTTCAAAACAAGAGGATGATGCTTTTTTGACTGATTACTTGCTAAATCTTGGTGCCTACAATGTATACAGTGTTCCTAATGTTCTAATTAACGTATTTAATAAAATCGATAATGTAATCTTTCACCATTTTTCAACCGCATTGATTGAATCGTCATTACTTTATGCCAAAAAAAATAATGCCATTTCGTTAATAGATGTTCATGTGTTACCTCTATCTTTTCAAATTATTGCTATAAATAATCAATCATTAGAATTGTACAATTCGTTTAATTACCAAACTAGCGAAGATTTTATTTACTATTTATTGTTTGTTTTAAACCAACTAAATATTAAAAACACAGAAGCTACAATTCGTTTAATTGGTGCGGTCGACAAAAACTCAGCTATATATGACATGGTTAATAAATACATACAAACCATTAACTTTACGTTAACACCAAATGAATTAAAATACAGCTACGTATTTGAAAAAATTACTAAACATTATTATTACTCCTTATTCAACCAATACTTGTGCGAATAATTTCAGGAACACATAAAGGGAAAAGCATTGTTGCCCCAAATAATTTACCAGTCAGACCAACAACAGATTTTGCCAAAGAAGCGTTGTTTAATATTCTTGAAAATAACTTTTACCTCGACGATGTTGAAGTATTAGATTTATTTAGTGGCACTGGTAATATTAGTTATGAATTTGCCTCTAGGGGTGCTAAACTTATCAATTCGGTTGATCAAAATTTTAACTGTTACAACTTTTTAAAAAAAACGTCCAACAACCTTAAATTAACAGCCATTAACCCCTTTAAGGCGGATGTTTTTAAATTTTTGAAAAACCACCCTAAACAATATGATGTTATTTTTGCTGATCCTCCATATGATTTAAAAAATATTGATGAAATCGCACTATTGGTATTTCAATTTAACACTCTTAAAGAACAAGGTTGGTTAATTATTGAACATGATAAACGTACCAATTTATCTACCTTACCTCACTTTTCTTCAATTAGAAAATATGGAAATGTACACTTTAGTGTTTTTATGATTAACCAATAATTTTCTGGCTAACAATAATGTCAAAGCTCATTTCATACCAATCCATCTGGAAAATAGCCTACCCTATTATTATTAGTGGGATTGCACAAAATGTGGTAAATGTTACGGATACTGCTTTTCTAGGACAAGTAAGTAATTCAGCATTAGGCGCTGCCGGAAATGCAGGTATTTTTTACTTTGTATTGATAATTACGGGTATGGGGTTTACCACCGGTGCTCAAATTATTATTGGACGACGAAATGGAGAAAAAAACTATCACCCAATAGGTCGTATTGTTGATCACACTTTTTATTTTCTTTTGCCTTTTGCTGTGTTGATTTTTATCATGGTTCGATTTTATTCACTCCATTTTTTTAATGTAATAACTCATTCCGAAAACATTAAAATTCTAGCCAATCAATTTATTCAAATTCGCATCTGGGGAATATTCTTAGCTTTTCTAAACTATACGTTTGTGGCGTTTTATGTTGGAATTACAAAAACAAGAATACTAAGTTATATAACAGTAATAATGATGCTGGTTAATGTAATGTTAGACTATACCTTAATTTTTGGACACTTTGGTTTTCCCAAAATGGGTGTTGAAGGTGCCGCTTTAGCATCGGTAATTTCAGAAATATGTGCATCCATTTTTATTATAATCTATACCTTAAAATATATCGACTTAAAACAATATGACTTGTTCAAATTCCAATCATTTAACTCCCACATTTTTAAACGATTGTTTAGTGTTAGCAGCCCAATAATGCTTCAAAATTTTTTATCGTTAAGCTCATGGTTCATTTTTTTTATGATTATTGAAAAAATGGGAGAAACCGAATTGGCTATTTCACACATTGTTCGAAGCATTTATATGGTTTTAATGATTCCGTTGTTTGGCTTTAGTAATGCAACCAATACGATAGTTAGTAACTTAATTGGTGAAGGTAAGAGTAATGAAGTATTAACGGTGATTAAAAAAATAATGTGGATGAGTTTATCGTTTACATTTGTGCTATCGTGTATCAGCTTTTTCATTCCTGAATTTTTAGTGAGTTTTTACACCAACAATCACGGTTTAGTAACCCAAACTACCTCAACACTACAGGTAATCAATTTTACGATGTTTTTCTTCTCCATTTCTTTTATTTTGTTTAGCGGAGTTACCGGCACTGGAAACACACGAACATCGTTATTAATAGAAGCTACAAACATTGTAATTTATTTAAGTGCTGCTTATTATATTGCTATTACAATAAAATCGAGCTTACCTTTGGTTTGGTGTTCAGAGTTTATTTATTTTGGATTTTTAGGCTTGTTTTCTTTATTGTATTTAAAATATGGTAATTGGAAAAAGAAAAAAATATAATACCTTATTTTATAGTTATTAAATTTACAACTTCAACTTGCTAAACTATGACTTCACTAAAAAATTTTAATCCATCAAAAACCATCCTATTTATCGCACTATTTGCTTGCGCTATTTCGATTCAAGCACAAACCTATAAAGCAGGGAACAACTCTGGAGGTTTGTACCGAACAGGTGATGAAAAATTAGATAAGGGTTGGTTTTTTGGACTTGGATTAACCTTCATGCTTCCGTATTTAAAAAATAATGAAACTGTTAATTTTACCGATACGTTAAATCAATCTTATAGTCAAACATATGTTGCCCAACCAACTGGAAAAATAGGTTTTTATGCCGAAATTGGTATGTTTAAAATTAACAACCGACGAATAATCAATTACCACGATTTTGGTTTGTCGTATAAATGGTTTCGTGGAGGAGAAGATTTTGAATCGACCACTTTATTAAACAACAATCCCTATTTAATAACTTCTACTGTGGGTTCATACAGCGACCATGCATTGTCGTTACATTATAATATAGGACATAGCTATGATATGAACAGTAAAACATTTTTAGTTAACTCATTGGGCTTAAACGCTGATTATTTTATTATAAAAAGCAGGAGTAATGGCGGAACAATTTTAAACTCTCCACAACAATTTGTATCCGACTTTGTTGGTGAAATTCATTACATGTTTGGAGTAGGTTTCAAAACTGGCAAACGACTTATTATAATGCCAACCATTCAAACACCAATATTCGCCATTTACGAATTTAATCATGTCAAATCCACGCACAATTATTTTAACACCCGCTCAAGACCAATTATTTTGAGTGTACGGTTTATGATTTTAAAGAAAACTTCTACCTCTTGTCCAAAAGTGTACGATCCAATGGGGATTGACCCTTACAACCAAAAAGAAAATTAATTGATTATTTTAGTTGTTTTAGCTCAATTTCGAAGAAACTCAATAGTTTTATCAATAACCTGTTGAAAATGAAAAGGGAACTGGTCACTATTAAAAGGATGTACTGCTCCAAATGAATGATTTGCACCCTCAACGATAAAAAGTTCAGCATTTTTATTCCAACGAGCTAAATTTTCTGCTTCAACCAAACGTACCGATTCATCATGGGTTCCATGTACAATTAAATGGGGAACTTTTATCGCATTTGCAGCATTTTCAATGGTTAATCGCTCAATGCTATTTAATGTATCGGAAGCGAATTGATAATACATGGGCATTTGTTGCATAGTTCTAACATTTTCAACATAAATTACTCCATTTTGTTTCCATGCTTCCATTTGTTGCGGAGATAATCTGTTGATTAAATCGGAAACCGCAGCCCAAGTGACCAGTTTTTTGATACGAGTGTCTTCACTTGTTTTTACGACACTAATTCCACCTCCTCTACTATGTCCAATCAAATATATTTCTTGGCTATTTATTTCTTCTTTAGGAACAAGTTGGTTTTGTCCCACCCAATCAATAACTGTTTCTAAATCGTCTAATTCTTTAGTGTAATTATTATTCCCAAAGGCCTCCAAATCAGGAAAGTCAATAGGCTGTTCTATGGTCCCTCCATTGTGCGAAAAATTGAATTTCACAAACACAAAATGGTGATAAATAAAGTAATTCATGACCAAGTTAAAATGACCCCAATCTTTAAACCCTTTAAACCCATGTGCAAAAATTACTACAGGTTTTTTATTCCCCGATAATTTGTAACCAACATCCAATAATATAGGCTTTAAATGCTTGCCTGAGATACTATTATTTTTTACGATTTTCATGTCTCAAAATTATTAAAACTCCTGTTAAATTGGTAATTTTAACATCTATTTGTGTTGTTTACATTTTATTTACCAACACAGCAACATGACAAATCAACTACATCATCACTTAAATGAACGATTATTCCCCAAAAGAAGAAAAAATTAATGTTTTATCGCATGCTGTAGGAATACTTTTAAGCCTTATAGCCTTACCTTTATTGGTTATCCGTTCAATAGAACTTAGTAATGGACTACATATAGTAAGTTTTAGCATATTCGGATTGAGTTTAATTGCGTTATACACCGCATCAACCTTATATCACCATGCTAAAAAACCTGTATTAAGAAAGCGATTAAAAATTTTTGATCATGCTGCCATTTATGTGCTCATAGCTGGAACCTACACACCATTTACACTAATTACACTTTATGATACCAATGGCTGGATAATTTTTGGCATTTCGTGGGGGATGGCCTTAATTGGTATAATTCTAAAACTATTCTTTACTGGTAAATTTAAACTAATCTCTACGTTAATGTATGTATTTATGGGGTGGATGATTGTTTTTGCGATAAAACCCTTAATCGAAAATTTATCTCCAATTGGATTAAAATGGCTCCTTGCGGGCGGCATAGCATACACCATTGGTGCAATTTTATATAGTATAAAAAAAATAACGTTCAATCATGCCATATTTCATGTGTTTGTTTTATTAGGGAGTTTTTGCCATTTTATGGCTGTGTATTTTTATGTTGTATAATACCGAGTGCAATTGGGCTTGATTTTCAATTGAACTTTGCTCATAAATCGTAATATATCAATCTGTATTGTGCTGTTTACTGCTTTGTTTATTCTTATCACCAAAACCATGAAACAAGCTATCAGAAAACAGATTTACTGGAAAAATAACTACTTTTACTAGTTGAAATTTGAATTTTGAAACTTTAAGATTACGACAACTTTTAAGATGCCGTTAATTTTGCTTCTTTTTATCGTAGAACAATGATTTAATATTTGAAATTCGAATTATTATCTTTAAAATTTATGCTTTAAATTAAACATATTGAATAAGTTAGTTGCATTATTTCTGTATCCAATTTCGCTGATATATGGATGTATTACTTTCATAAGAAATAAATTGTTCGATTTAAATATTTTAAAATCAACTGAATTTAATTTTCCTGTCATATCGGTTGGTAATTTAAGCGTAGGTGGAGTTGGAAAAACTCCTCACGTAGAATATTTAATACGATTGTTGAACGATTTTAAATTAGCTACCTTAAGCAGAGGTTATAAAAGACAAAGCAAAGGATTTTTTTTAGCACTCGATAACTCAACGGTATATGACATTGGCGATGAACCGTTACAATATAAATCTAAATTTGAAAATCTCATTGTTGCTGTAGATGAAAACCGGGTAAGAGGAATTAAATTATTAAAAAAATCAGCCCCTGATGTTAAAGTAATTATACTTGACGATGCTTTTCAACATAGGGCTGTAAATCCAGGAATAAACATTTTAGTCACCGATTATAGTAAATTATATATCGATGATATTATTTTGCCTTCGGGGCGACTTAGAGAGTTTGCTATAGGGAGTTCAAGGGCAGATGTTATTATTGTTTCTAAAACTCCCGATGTGCTATCTCCTATAGAAATAAGAAGAATAAAACTTGACTTAAACCCTAAACCATACCAAGAAATATTTTTTTCTTACACAAAATACGGCACTATTACTCCTTTCACAAATAAAGCCAAGGAGTTCGTAATAGATAAACTTAAAAACTTCACGGTATTGTTGATTACTGGAATTGCAAAACCTCTTCCACTTTATCTTTACATTAAAGACTATTTTAACGATGTTGAGCACATCAAATTTCCTGACCATTATAATTTTACTTCTAACGATATCACATCAATAAAATCAGCATACCATGATTTATATGGTAATAATAAAATAATAATTACTACCGAAAAAGACTTTATGCGATTATCTTTGCCAGAAATAAAAAATCAACTAGAAGAATTTCCTTGTTTTTTTATACCCATTGAAGTTTACTTTCATGGAAAAGATAAAGAAGAATTCGATAACAAAATATTAAAATATGTTAGAGCAAATACACGAAGCTAAAAACTATTTACAATCTAAAACAACTATTCAACCTATTATTGGAATAATTTTAGGAAGTGGGTTGGGAAATTTAACTACCCAAATCGAAGTAGAAGTGGCCATTCCTTACAAAGAAATTCCATTTTTCCCAGTTTCTACTGTTGAAGGTCATCACGGAGAACTTATCTTTGGAACGTTAAATGGCGTCTCGATTGTTGCCATGGGAGGTCGTTTTCATTATTACGAAGGTTATTCTACACAAAAATGCACTTTCCCAGTCCGAGTTTTACATGCATTAGGAATAAAACAATTAATACTAAGCAATGCTAGCGGCGGTGTTAATGAAAATTTTGAAATTGGAGATATTATGCTGTTAACTGATCATATTAATCTTTTACCAGACAATCCTCTACGGGGAAAAAACATTGATGAACTAGGCCCTCGTTTCCCAGATATGAGTGAACCCTATTCAAAATATTTAAATGACATAATTAAAACAACCGCTTTAAAAAACAACATTAAATTGCAAGAGGGAGTTTATGCTGCATTATCAGGTCCAACCTATGAAACACCAGCTGAATATAAATATGCAAGAATAATTGGAGCTGATGCCGTTGGTATGAGTACCGTTCCAGAAGTAATAGTTGCAAATCATATGGGATTACCATGTGTTGCACTATCTATAATTACTGATTTAGGTGTTAAAGGTAAAATTATTGAAATAAGTCATGAAGAAGTGCAACAAATAGCCAAAAATGCGGAACCAATTATGACCTTTCTTATAAAGGAATTGTTAACCCAAATTGTACAATCAAAAACATTGGCAAATTAAATAATAACAACATTCGTTAAATAACTAGATATGATAATAATTGGTATTGCTGGTGGAACAGGTTCTGGAAAAACTACAGTTGTTCAAAAAATTGCACATGTTGTTCCTGAAAAAAATGTGGCAATCTTAATGCAAGATTCTTATTATAACCACAATACTCAATTAAGTTTTGAAGAACGTCAAAAAATAAATTATGATCATCCAAATGCTATTGATTTTGATTTATTGCTTAACCATATTCAAACCCTAAAAAACAACCAACCTGTTGAACAACCCATATATTCTTACACAACTCATGCTAGAACTGACGATTACACAGTTGTTCATCCTAAAGAAATTTTAATAGTTGAGGGAATTTTGATTTATACCAATGAAGCATTAAGAAAATTGTGTGATATTAAAATATTTGTTCACACCGATGCTGATTTAAGATTAATTCGAAGAATAAAACGAGATATAAACGAACGAGGTCGTGACCTTGAGGAAGTATTGAATCGCTATGAAAATACACTTAAACCAATGCATAACCAGTTTATTGAACCAACCATGAAATATGCAGATTTAATTATTCCAATTGGTGGGGAAAATAAAGTGGCCATTGATATTTTAACCTCCATGATTAAAGAGAAAATAAAATAATGCTAAAATATTTCTTGGTTTTTATTCCATCATTTTTTCTTGTCAAATTTAATTACTGCCAAAAAAAAGAAGTTCCTTACTTTCAACAACAAGTAAATTATCAAATTAATGTTCAATTAAACGACATTACCCATGAATTAGTTTCTTCAGAATCAATCGAATATACAAATAATTCACCCGACAAACTAGAGTTTATCTATTTCCATCTTTGGCCAAATGGCTATAAAAATTATAAATCAGCATTATGTAAACAAAAACTTGAAGAAGGAAATACAAAATTATATTATGCCAAAGAGGACGAATTAGGATTCATAGATGGATTAGAATTTAAGTCAGATGACGACAAACTAGAGTGGGAAATTACCAATGACCACGAGGACATTTGTCGCGTTTTTCTTCCACAGCCTCTATTACCTGGTGAAACGATAAAGATTACAACTCCTTTTCATGTAAAAATTCCTTATGGTGTTTTTTCTAGAATGGGCCATATTGACCAATCTTATCAAATTTCTCAATGGTATCCAAAACCTGCTGTTTACGATAAAGAAGGATGGCATCAAATGCCCTATTTAGACCAAGGTGAATTTTATTCAGAATTTGGAACTTTTGATGTAAAAATTACCCTTCCAAAAAACTATGTTGTTGGTGCTACAGGAGATTTGGTAAATGGTGAAGAAGAGTTAAAGTGGCTAAATCAAAAAGTTGAAAAAACAAGCAAAATAACAGATTACATCTCAACTGACATGAGTTTTCCACCTTCTAACGACACTTTAAAAACGTTACATTATCATCAGGAAAAAGTGCATGATTTTGCATGGTTTGCCGACAAACGATATCACGTTTTAAAAGGAGAAGTAGAATTACCTCATAGTAAACGAAAAGTCACCACTTGGGCAATGTTTACGAATAATGAAGCTAATTTATGGGAAAAAAGCATCACCTATATCAACGATGCTACCTATTACTATTCATTATGGAATGGCGACTATCCCTACAATCAAGTTACAGCGGTTGATGGTGCCTTAAGTGCCGGTGGTGGAATGGAATACCCCAACATTACTATTATTGGCGAATCTGGTAGCGATTTTGGGTTGGAGACTGTAATAATGCATGAAGTTGGTCATAATTGGTTTTATGGAATTTTGGGTAGTAATGAACGAGACCATCCTTGGATGGATGAAGGAATAAATTCAATGAACGAAAATCGCTATATCGAAACCAAGTTTCCTGATGCAAAGTTGGTAGATTTTAAATCGGCAAAAGGCCTACTTAAGTTTTTTGATATGGAGCAGTACGCACACAAATCGCAATACGAAATTGCTTATTTAATTAATGCCCGAAAAAACCAAGACCAAGCAATAGAAAGCCACTCAGCTGATTATACCCCTTTAAATTACGGAGGAATAGTATATGCAAAAACAGCCATCACATTCGATTATTTAATGGCGTATTTGGGAAACAAAACTTTTGATCAATGCATGCAAAAATATTTCGAAGAATGGAAATTTAAGCATCCACAACCAAACGATTTAAGAAAAGTGTTTGAAACTGAAAGTCAACAAAACTTGAGTTGGTTTTTCGATGGCATGATAAAATCAACCCATAAAGTAGATTATAAAATTATTTCTTCCAAAAAAGACACCACTTCACCTGAAAATGTAGTTATAAAAATAAAAAACAAAGGCAATATAAATGGTCCATTTTCGATTTCAGGAATAAAAAATGATTCCATTACCCACACTCAGTGGTACGAACCAATTGGTAATAAAGCTTTTGTGCCTTTTAAAATTGGTGAATACGATTCCTATAAAATTGATGCAAATTTGGATATACCAGAAATTTCACGAAAAAATAACACCTTAAAAACAAAAGGATGGTTTAAAACCACAGAACCACTTCGTTTGCAATTTTTAGGAAGTATAGAAAACCCTAATCGAACTCAATTATTTTATACCCCAATAGGTGGATGGAATTCAAACGATAAATTTATGCTGGGTGCTGCAATTTATAACTCCACAATTCCTGTTAAAAAATTCGAATATGTGTTAGCCCCAATGTATGGGTTTGGCTCTAAAAATATTGATGGCTACGCCAACACATTTTTTCATATTACGCCGCCAACTATCTTTCAAGACCTTGCAATTGGAATAAAATCGTCGTCTTTCAGCTATTTATCATTTACAAAACCATCTTCTCTTGAACATGAAGCGCTACAATATTATAAACTTGCGCCACAAATTAACATTGATTTTAAAAAACGTAAACCAAGGCAATTCAAACAATATTTTTTGAATTATGAATACATTACGATATTTGAACAAGTTGCTCAATTTAACAAAAACAACGAAGGAAAAGTTAATTATACGTTGAAGCTAAACAATTTCTATGTTAACCAAATAAATTTTGGCATAAGAAGTAAAAACCCAATAAATCCTTATTTAGCAACTACCAACATTCAACAAGCAGTTGACTTTGTGAAAATTAGTTTAGAAGCCAAATATAAATTTGCTTATCGGAAAAACGGAACAGGATTAGATTTAAGATTTTTTGTCGGAAGATTCTTGTACAACAACAACTCAAACTCTAGATTTAATTACAATTTAAGTGGAAATTCAGATTATTTATACGAACATATTTTACTTGGAAGAAACAGTATTGATGGACATTTAAATCAACAAGCCATGATTACCGATGGAGGATTTAAAAATTATACAACCATTTCTAGTGCAAATAAATGGATGAACGCTATTAATTTAAAAAGTAATTTACCTATAAAATATATTGGTTTGTACGCCGATTTTGGTTTATCAGGTTATATTACAACAAATTATAAAGGTGATGAAATTGACGAGGTATCGCCCATTGCGTATGGTTTTGGAGCCACGTTAATTCTTATTCCAAATATGGTAGAAATATACTTTCCAATTAAATTGTCAAGCGACTTAAATCAATTAAAATATATCGAAAAAATTAGATTTACCTTTAATTTAAATTTAGTTAAACCTTTTGAAATGGTTCGTAAGTTTGATTTTTAAGTTCCATCTTAATCA
This sequence comes from Vicingus sp., assembly GCA_036171675.1. GTDB lineage: Bacteria > Bacteroidota > Bacteroidia > Flavobacteriales_E > Vicingaceae > Vicingus. Next base: position 23,826 of record JAVHRO010000075.1, read on the forward strand.
AAATAATTACTTTAGCATCGTTATTTATGAACGATAGAAAAAACATATATTTTGCGTCAGATTTTCATCTTGGAGCTCCCAATTATAATGAAAGTTTAATTCGAGAAAAAAAAATAGTTAGATGGCTTGACGAAATAAGCGTTGATGCTAAAGAAATTTATCTTGTTGGCGATATTTTTGATTTCTGGTTTGAATACAAACACGCTATACCAAAAGGATTCGTTCGACTGCAAGGAAAAATTGCAGAATTAACCGACAAAGGAGTAACTATAAATGTTTTTCGTGGAAATCATGATATGTGGATATTTGATTATCTTCCAAAAGAATTAGGAATTAATATTATTGAAGACAATGTAATTAAATTGTTTGATGGAAAAAAGTTTTTTATTGGTCACGGAGATGGATTAGGACCGGGCGACCATGGATATAAACTGATTAAGAAAATTTTTGCTAATAAACTTTGCCAATGGGCATTTGCTAGGCTACATCCTAATTTTGGGATGGAAATAGCTAATTACTGGAGTAAAAAAAGTAGAAAAATAAACGTTAATTACGACGAACAGTTTCTTGGCGAGGAAAATGAATGGCTAGCCATTTTTGCAAAAGAATATTTAAAAAAAGACCACGTCGATTTCTTTATTTTCGGTCATAGGCATTTACCTTTAGAAATTAAATTAACCAATCATTCAACTTATGTAAACCTTGGAGAATGGATTAAATACAATTCATATGCAGTTTTTAATGGATCGCAATTAACGCTTAAGTATTTTAAATAAATTATATATTTTTTCTCTATATTTGTTTCATGACGGACTCTAAATTATATTACTCCATTAGTGAAGTTGCTGAAATGCTTTCGGTTAACTCATCGTTAATTCGTTTTTGGGAGAAAGAGTTCGATATTTTAAAGCCTAAAAAAAACAATAAGGGAAATAGATTATTTACTGTTCAAGACATTGATAACCTTAAAATTATTTATCATTTGGTAAAAGAAAGGGGATTTACATTAGAAGGAGCAAAAAATAAGCTTAAAAATAATAGAAAAGAAACTATAGAAACCGTTGAATTGGTTCAATCTCTTCAAAAAATAAAAAATTTCTTACTGGAACTAAAAGATGAACTATAACAGCATAAAATAGTTTTTTTAATTAAAGTTTTGGTTTATCATTAAATGCCGAAGGCAATAAATTAATACCTTTTTTTTGTGCAATTTTTACTAAAAATGGTATTAACACACTTGCTCCAGGTATTAAAGCAAATGGAACAGCAATTCCTAGTGTTTTTAGAATGTCATAAACTTGTTGTCGTAACTCGTGTTCCTCTTCCTTTGTTATTTTTCCTTTAGAAACATATTTGAACGCAATTATTGAGGCTTGTTTGGTTTCTACCGTTTCGGTTTTTAATCCAACCAACACTTTTCTGAATATTACCAAAAACTTGGTTTTATTGATTTTAATTTTATCAGAAAAATCATTTACGTTTTTACCTTCAGATGACAACATATCAAGCCTTATCTCCTCTTTTTTCCCCAACATTTTAATAAACCAATCTTAAGGAATAATTATCAAATTTAACAATATGTGTAAATAGGTTTTCATAACCACTCTCAACTCCTGTTTTAAAAAAGTTAAATTGTGTAGAAATTTGCTTATTATTTTCACCTTCATCACTATATACACTTCCATATTTAATAAGATTTTTACCAAAATAACTAGCAAGGTCAAATCCTAAAAATGCATTATTTGTAGGAAATGTTTCATTCTGTTTTATGTATTTTTTTACTACAATCTTGGTATGCTCATCTTCATAATCAACAAACTGATTAATAGGCACATGTACATTTAATGTTTGAAAATATTCAATATCGATATTGTCGAATTGCAACCATTCTTCTAATCCAATAAGTGTTATTTTACAATTTTTATAATCTTTCGCCAATAGCTTGGAATTTAAAGAAATGAATAAATTGGTAATAAACATTGAATTTACAGTAGGGATAAAAAACACATTATTTCCATTAAGTTTTAGTTGTGAAATAACATCATCACTTTTAGAGATCACCACCTTTTTTATTGAAGAATAACGAGAAGTATCATTTTTTTGTAAAACTTTAGTATTGTATTCCTTAATGTAGGAATCGACCAAAGCACTTTCAGCATTATTTTGATATTGAAATGCCACTAAATAATCTCGACTAAAACTATCTATCACAAGTTTAACAATTTGATTTACAGCAGAAATTCGTGACGGAACAGCCTTAAAAACCTGATTGTTACTCAACAAAATTTTATTAGTTTGTTTTACAGGTGAAACAATAGCAATATTATGCTTGGCTGCAAATTTTGCCACTCTTTCAAAATTACTAGCATAAAGTGGGCCTATAATTAAATCCATTTTTTCAAGTTCAGGCTTTGCCAAAATATGAATCATTTTAATGGAATCTTGTCCTTTACTATCGTAAGCATAAACTTCAAATCTGGTTTCTTTGGTAGAAATGGAATCTAGTGCTAACAAAAATCCTTGATAGAATTCAACAGCAAAAGTTGATTTTGGATATATTTTTTTCATTTCAAGTTGAGAGACAGGAATTTCCTGATTTTCCTCAATATAAAAAGGGAGCAACAATGCTATTTTATAAGTAGCTTTTTTTTCATTAACTGGTATTGTCGAAACCGAATTCTTTACCATTTCAACGCTATTTTTTATCAATTGAGATTGTTGATTTGTTAAAACATTCAACATCTTTTTTCGAGGAATATTAATGGTTTGATCAACTTTTAAGCCATCTAACAAACCTTTATTTACCAATTTTATGGAATCAACTGAAACTTGATACAATTTACTTAATGAATAGAGTGTTTCTCCAGCTTTAACTACGTGCGTTAAATAATGGGTCTCTGGCAAACTTTGATTTGGAATGGGAACTGATTGTTTGGGCTCCTTAATAGGAATTTTTAACAACTGACCTTCTTGAATTCCTGTTTCATCAATTCCTGGGTTTAACGCAGTTATATCTTTTTGTTGTAAATTAAATTCCTTAGCTAAGGAATATAACGTTCTACCCTTCTCAACTTTATGCAGAAAATAATTACCATCAATTGGTTGAAATTCTGCCTCCGTATTTTTTTTAACTGGTATAAGAATTTTTTCTCCTATACTTAATCCATCATTAACCGAAGGGTTTTCTTGTTGAATAACTTCAATAGGGACATTGTACTGGAGATGAATAGAATATAATGTATTTCCTTGCTCAACAAGATGAATGTAATAATTTTTACCATTAATTTGATGCACTTCAAACAAATCAGATTGTGCAAAACCAACTTCAATAGAAAATTGAAAACTGAAAATTATTGCTACGATATAGATTACTCTTGTTATTTTCATCTAATTAATTATTAGAGACATTTTTAAAATTAGTTATTTTAAAACGTTTATTTTACTTATTCCCACTCAATTGTAGCCGGTGGTTTGGAGCTAATATCATAAACCACTCTATTAACTCCTTTAACCCTGTTTATGATTTCATTTGAAGTTTTTGCTAAAAACTCATAAGGCAAATGACACCAATCTGCTGTCATTCCATCAGTAGATTCGACTGCCCTGAGGGCTACAGCTTTTTCATACGTTCTTTCGTCACCCATTACTCCTACTGATTGTACTGGGAGCAATATTGCACCTGCCTGCCATACCTGATCGTATAATCCAGCTTTTTTCAACCCATCAATAAAAATAAAATCAACCTCTTGCAAAATTTGTACCTTTTCTGGTGTGATATCACCAAGTATTCGTATAGCAAGACCTGGGCCTGGAAAAGGATGTCTCCCCAATAAACTATCACTCAATCCTAATGTTTTACCAACTCTTCTAACCTCATCTTTAAAAAGTAAACGAAGCGGTTCAACAATTTTTAATTTCATATAATCAGGCAAACCACCAACATTATGATGAGATTTTATGGTAGCTGAGGGGCCACCTGTTGCTGAAATGGATTCAATAACATCAGGATAAATAGTTCCTTGAGCCAACCAATTTACATTTTCAATGAGATGTGCTTGTTCGTCAAAAACATCAATAAAAGTTTTACCAATAGCTTTCCGTTTTGCTTCCGGATCAGATAATCCAGCTAATGCAATATAAAATTTATTTTTTGCATTTACCCCTTTTACATTCAACCCTAAATGTTTGTATTGATCAAGAACACTTTCAAATTCATTCTTTCTTAGCAATCCATTATCAACAAAAATGCAATATAAATTTTCTCCAATAGCTTTATGCAATAACACCGCAGCAACAGTTGAATCTACACCACCTGACAACCCCAACACAACTCTATCAATTCCAATTTTTTGTTTTAACTTGTGTATGGTTGTTTCAACAAAAGCATTTGGTGTCCAGTCTTGAGCACATTGACAAATGTTAACGATAAAATTTTTAAGCAATATCGTTCCTTCTGTTGAGTGGTAAACTTCAGGATGAAATTGAATGCCGTATGTTTTTTCTCCTACAAATTCATAACCTGCAACTTCAACATCGGTAGTACTAGCAAAAATTTTAGTGTTTGAAGGCAATGTTTTAATGGTGTCGCCATGGCTCATCCAAACTTGTGAGTTATTCGAAACATCTTTCATCAAGCGGTGATTTTGGTCAACAAAAGTTAAATTTGCTCTACCGTATTCTCTAATTTTTGAAGGCAAAACTTCACCTCCAGTGCTTTGGGCCAAATATTGAGCACCATAACAAACCCCCAACAACGGTAACTTTTTTCTATAAATGGACAAATCTGGTTTGGGTGATTTTTCGTCTCTAACTGAAAATGGACTTCCAGAAAGAATTATTCCTTTAATTGATTCATCAAGAATTGGTGCTTTATGATGTGGATGTATTTCACAATAAACATTAAGTTCCCGAACTCTTCGTGCAATCAATTGAGTGTATTGTGAACCAAAATCTAAAATAATAATCTTTTCCATGCTGCAAAGATAAAATTTGGATTTGGAATAAAATATTTTTGAGAGTTTAAGTTTTAACAAGGAAAAAAGCTACTTATAAACAATTGTTAAGATTTTTTAATATTACCTTAACATCAACCAATTACTTAACTTCTTATCTTTGCATTGAAAATTAAGTTTGATAACCTAGAGGGAATTTCCCGAAACCATCTTAATTTTTTCCTAGTTTACTAATGTTTATTAACGCAAAGACTAATTTATTCGTTATTGTTTTTTTAATTTTTACTACTTTTTCCAAGGCTCAAACACCAAGCACTTGTTTTGAAATCGAAAGCATTTTAGTAGATGCTTGTGGAATTGTTGAAGGCGAAAATGAAATGGTTCGATTTGTGGTTGGTCCTTCCAACTTAAATGTTACTAATCTAAATGTAACATGGCCAAATGCTGCAAACACGTATTTAGGGATATGTAAAAATGCTACAACTGCAGCTAAGGTCGCTGCTTTAAATAATAGCATTATTGGATGTGGATTACTTTTAGAACCTACAGCAAACATCTTACCTGCCAAATCAAAAGTAATATTACTTTCCAGCACTGACTTTGATGTTACTGCAAATTCATTTGCCAATTTAAATGATACGCTTTACGTTATTTTTCAATGCTCAGGAAATACTGCAGGTCATTTTGCTAATTACAACCCTTCAGGGCTTCGAACACTTAATATGTCATTTTCATCACCTGGAGGATGTTCCGATGCGGTAACTTACGATCGATCTCAATTAACTGACCCTTTTGGTGTTCCAATGGCTTCAGATGGAGGAAGAGTAGATTTTACCTGGGGAGGAACAGCATCATATGCAAATGACGGATGTACTGCTCCAATCGAATTAAGTTTGGTTGATATAACTACCTCTTCCCCATCAATTTGTGCTGGTCAAACTATTAATTTAAATTCCGTTACGATTGGAAATATTACAACCATTCAATGGAATGGTGGACATGGAATTTTCTCATCACCTACCACCAATTCTACAAATTATACAGCATCTCCAATAGATACAGCTAATTTCTATCTTTATCTTGTTGGAACAACATTTTGTGGTGAACCAGTAAAAGATAGTATACTTATACAAATAAGTGGCAACAATTCAAACGTTAATATTACCTCAGCGTCAACTGTATTATGCAGTAGCAGTAATATTTTACTAACTGCGGTAGGAACAGGTAATTATTTGTGGAATACTGGAAGTACTGCTAGCTCTATTAGTATTTCTAGTGCTGGCTTATATTATGTTACCAGCACATCTTCTTGTGGAAGCTCCTCAGATTCTATTACTATTTCTAACTCCCCAACATTAAATTTAAATTTATTGGCTTCTGATACTGTAATTTGCACAGGAAATTCAGCAACACTATCTGCAAGTGGAGCCCCAAATTATACTTGGTACAACGGTAATACTGGAACATCTGAAATAGTAAATACTACAGGTAATTATTATGTTATTGGTTACAACAACTGTTACAGCGATTCTCAATCAGTTTTTATCAATGTTGAATCTGCACCAAACATTTTAATTACAAGTTCTTCTGCTTCGGGAGAATTATGCAGTGGTGGATTTATTACTTTAACAGCAAGTGGAGGTCATAATTACTTATGGAATACTTCTGATACTTCATCATCCATTGTAATTTCTTCTGCAGGAAATTATTCTGTAACAAGCACTTCTCTCTGTGGTAATTCAACGGATAATATTGTAATAACGGATGCACCAACAATAAATTTGAGTTTGTCAACTACTGACACTAGTATTTGTAGTGGAAACACAGCCACCTTAACTGCAAGTGGAGCAACCAACTATTTATGGTTTAATGGGAATACCAGTACAACTCAAATTATTTCAACCACTGGAAATTACTATGTAATTGGTTATAACAACTGCTATCGTGATTCACAATCGGTACATTTAACAGTAATTTCTGCACCCATATTATCACTTCAAAGTTCTTCAACTACCAACACACTATGTAATGGAGAAACTATTACATTAACTGCAACTGGTATAGGAAATTTCTTTTGGAATACCTCTGATACTTCATCTACCATAGCTGTTAACACTGCTGGAACATACTCCGTCGCTTTAAGCAACTCTTGTTTTAGTGTTAATAATTCCATCATAATTACGAACGAGACACTTCCTATTGCTTCAATAATGGGTGATTCCATATTATGTAACAACGAAATCATTACGTTAACTGCTTCGGGTGGAACTACTTATTTGTGGTCAACTGGCAATACTACTGCATCTGCTAGTTTTAGCAGTGCAAATAATATTTATGTAGAAGTTAGCAATAGTTGTGGAACTGATACTGCATTTTTTACTATTTATGATTATAGTTTAAATGCATCTTATAGTTCAGATTATTCCTATGGGACTAGCATTCCTATCGAAGTAAACTTTTCTAATTCTTCAACCAATAGTTCTAGTTTTAGTTGGGAATTTGGTGATGGATCGACTAGTAATATGGAAAATCCTGCACATCTTTATACTTCGAATGGAGAGTTTACTGTTACTTTAACAAGTTCAAATGAATATTGTTCGGATACCTACGAAACAACTCTACTTTTTCAATCTCCTAATGTAGTTTATATACCAAACGTATTTACTCCAAATGATGATTCAACAAATGAAGCCTTCCTTATTTTAGGTGATAATATTGCCACATTATCTTGTGAAATTTTTAATCGTTGGGGTGAAAAATTATTTTCGTGGGAAAATGTAACAGGATTTTGGGATGGAACGTACAAAGGTAAAATCGTTCCTGATGGCACCTACTTTTATTTAGCTAAAATAACTTGGACCGATAAAACTGAAGAATCTAGAACAGGACATGTAACTGTTTTGAAATAACTTAATTAACACGTTTTATGCACATAAAAACGATACAAGATTTACAAAAATTACTATTAATTATTTTTGGTATTATAGTTCCATTATTTCTAATCTTCGTTATTTTTTAATACTCCCAATTTCAATAATTTTAAACTCTTGCTCTAATGGATTTAATTGCCCGACCATTTCATCGATAGCATTAGAACCTAAGAGTAAAAAAAGTAAACATAAATTATCTTGTCTTTCTTGTAAAGAACCTTTTGGAAAAAGTTTCTCTTTAATGTTTTTGATTTGATTTACGGTTACTTCTTCTTTTTGTTTTTCAGCTTTTATCAACCTAGTTTCAATATTTTTTATGGTTTTCAATGTTTTTTGAAGTTCCGCACTAATCATAGGTTTAAGTGTAGCATCAATTTTTTCCGCTTTAGTTATCATCTCATTAAAAATGGAAGTTAATTCATTTTCTTCATTTTTTAAATCAAGTACATCTTCAGCTCCTTCTTTCAAAAACTGATTGATAAACAAATCAGTGTCTCCAAACAATTGATGAACAGAAACACCTAATTTATCTAACCTCTTTTTACTTCCTTCATCAACTATTAAAGCAGAATTTCGGAGTATCAATAATGGAAATGAAATTTTATTTGAATCAAACATTTCTTTCAGTTGAAACCAATACGCTATTTCGCCTCCGCCTCCGATGTATGCCAAGTTGGGTAATATTTTTTCTTGATACATTGGACGAAGTGCAACATTCGGACTAAATCGCTCTGGATGAGTCTCTAATTCAGCAATAATAGCTGTTTCAGAAAAAGAAATGGAAGTGTTCAACACTCGATATAATCCATCTTCAAAAAAAATACGTTCTCTGGAATTTTCTTGCAAATAAAACAAGTTGATTTCACGAGGAGTAATTTGAGATTTGTATCCTAAAGATTCTAATTTAGCTGTAGTTTCATTTATGATTTTAACATTTTGTTGATGAGTTAACTCCACCTTAAACTCTTCAAGCATTTGTTTTTTTAAGTTGTTATCATCTCCATCAATAATTACTAATCCATATTTTCCAAAAAAATGATTTACAAATGCTCTGGTAGCTTCTGTAAAAGTGTTTTTTTCGGAATAAAAATCTTTAAATGTTTTTAAAATTATTTCTGATTCAGGTCTGTTTCCTAAGACTAATTTTAATTGATTAAAAACCTCATCAATTCCAGTTAGTTGCATTTTTCCAACCACACCTTCCTGTGTTTTTTTTAATTCAATTTTATTCCCAAATAAATTAAAATGGTTAACTTCTTCAAAATCATGGTCTTCGGTTGCCATCCAATAAACAGGCACAAAGTCAAACTCAGGGTAGTTATTTTTTAGCGATTTGGCTAAATTAATTGCCGAAATGATTTTATAAATGAAATAAAGTGGACCTGTAAACAAATTCAATTGGTGTCCAGTAGTTATGGTAAAAGTATTCTCAGAGGAAAGCTTTTGTATGTTTGCATGAGTTAATTCAGAAATAGCTACGCCTTGATATTGATTTTGTAACGACTGAACCAAAACACCTCTATCAATTGGCATTGATTTTCTTTGTTCAATCATTTTTGCAAATGATTCGGTATCGCAACTATGATTATAAAAAGGTTTCAACTCTTCTTTTTCTTCCAAATAATCTAGGATTAATTTAGAGAAATAGCCGGTTTGTTGATATGTAATAGTTTCCTTATTCATTAATCTATACTATGGAATTAAAAAAATTTGTTTCTAGTCATAAAAAAATACTCATTTTGCTTTCTCCACTTCGGAAGGTTATGAGATGCTCAACCTTCCATACAAATCAAAATCGTCTGCGCCAGTAATTTCAACCATAGCAAAATCACCAATTCGAACAAAATTTGTTGACTTTTCTACCAACACCTCATTATCTACTTCTGGAGAATCAAATTCAGTTCTTCCAATAAAATAATCGCCTTCTACTCTATCAAACAATACTTTAAAAGTTTTTCCAATTTTACTTTCATTTAGTGCCAACGAAATTCCTTGCTGTAATTCCATTACTTCGGCTGCTCTTCGTTGCTTCTCTTTTTCCGAAACATCGTCTTTCAACCCAAAAGCATGGGTGTTTTCTTCGTGAGAATAGGTAAAAACACCAAGTCTATCAAAATTCATTTCTTTTACCCACTCTTTCATTTCGTCAATATCTGCTCTTGTTTCTCCTGGAAAGCCAACAATAAAGGTGGTTCTAATGGCAATGTTTGGAATTAGTTTTCTAATATCATTAACCAATTTTGTTGTATTCTCTCTGGTGGTTCCTCTACGCATCGCTTTCAGCATATTGTTTGACGCGTGTTGTAATGGAATATCTATATATTTACAGATTTTTGGGTTGTTTTTCATAGTTTCAATCACCTCCATCGGAAATCCAGTAGGATATGCATAATGCAGACGAATCCATTCAATTCCTTCAACTTTACACAATTCTTCTAATAAAGCTGAAAGTTTTCGTTCTTTATAAATATCTAAGCCGTAAAATGTAAGTTCTTGGGCAATTAAAATCAACTCCTTAACCCCTTGTTTAGCAAGATTTTTTGCTTGTAAAACTAATTCCTCTATTGGTGTTGAAATGTGTTTTCCTCGCATTAATGGGATTGCACAAAACGAACAAGGTCTGTCACAACCTTCAGAAATTTTTAAATACGCATAATGACTAGGAGTAGTAATTATTCGTTCGCCAATCAATTCGTGTTTGTAGTCGGCATTTAATGTTTTCAGCAATTTGGGGAGCTCTCTTGTTCCGAAAAAAGCATCCACTTCTTTTATTTCATTCTCAAGATTTTCTTTATATCGTTCTGATAAACAACCAGTAACATATAATTTATCCAACAATCCATCTCTTTTTGCTTGTGCATATTCCAAAATGGTATCGATAGATTCTTGTTTGGCATTATCAATAAAACCGCATGTATTAATAATTACAATAGACGAATCGTTCTGTACTGATTCGTGCTCCACTTCAAAGCCATTCGCTTTTAATTGGGTCATGGTAACTTCCGAATCAAATAGATTTTTTGAACATCCCAATGTAATTACATTGACTTTATTTTTTTTGAGGGTTTTGGTTTTCAAGAGGACTTTTTTTTATTGAAACTTATAATTATTTAAAACGATCGAATTGCTCTTATGGTATAAGGCATATATTTTCTACTTGGTAGTTGATACTTTTTGCCACCTAGTGAAAAATCATGTCCCCATGCTAGATGTACCTTATCAGTTACACTATAAGGTTTTTCACTGCAATCAACATCGGTAGAACTCCAGTACCTTTTTCTTTCAAAAGAATCACCACTGTGTTTTAAGGCTATCTCATTAATAATAGTACGATTTATATATATCAAGTTTAATTCTTCACGTGAGGGTAAATACCAATCGTCATAAATATTGCTATCAATAATTAAAATTAATTCATCACATATGCGAGCTGCATAAGGTTTGATAGAATTACCAACAAAATCTATAATTGCTTTGGTATTCTTTTTTCCAGCATAAACACCATCTAAAATTGCAACAGATTTGGTATTTCTTTCTGGTGGAAACGCTGCATCACCGTTGAAATCAACTTCAGTATCCCATGATATAGCTGAACCTAAGTCTGAAATACTACAAACTAATCCTTTGCTTCCAGATTCATCTACCCAAAAAACGATTCCTCCTTGAGCAAAATCTCCAATTTTATATTGTTTTTTCTCTTGTCCAAAAGAAAAAAGAAAACTAAATAGCAAAAAAGAAAATAGGACAGATTTATTCATTTATTCCTTAAACAAAGAATCAACAAACTCAATTTTATTAAACACTTGTAAGTGCTCCATACCCTCACCCACTCCAATGTATTTAACTGGAATTTTAAATTGATCGGAGATACCTATTACAACACCACCTTTTGCAGTACCATCAAGTTTTGTAATTGCCAACGCACTAATTTCAGTAGCTAAAGAAAATTGTTTTGCTTGTTCATATGCGTTCTGACCAGTTGAGCCATCCAACACTAATAAAATTTCATGAGGAGCAGTTGGAATAACTTTTTGCATTACATTTTTAATTTTTGTAAGCTCATTCATTAAATTAATTTTGTTGTGCAATCTGCCCGCAGTATCAATAATAACCACATCCACATTTTTAGCTTTTGCTGACTGAAGTGTATCGAAAGCAACTGAAGCAGGATCGGCATTCATACCTTGTTCAACAATAGGAACATCAACTCTTTTGGCCCAAATTTTAAGTTGATCAACTGCCGCTGCTCTAAACGTATCAGAAGCACCAAGCATCACTGATTTTCCTTGCTTTTTAAATTGGTAAGCAAGTTTACCAATCGTAGTCGTTTTTCCAACTCCATTAACCCCAACAACCATAATAACATAGGGTTCGTTTTGTGCAGGAACAGTAAAATCAGAATAATTCCCCGAATTATTTTCTTCAAGCAATGAAGCTATTTCATCTCTTAATAGTTGATTTAATTCGGCTGTTCCTAAATATTTATCTTTTGAAACTCTATTTTGAATTTTTTCAATTATCCTTAAGGTAGTTGTAACACCAACATCTGATGATAGTAATATTTCCTCCAAATTATCCAAAACATCGTCATCAATCTTAGATTTACCTACAATTACTTTTGATATTTTAGAAAAAAAACTTTGTTTAGTCTTATCGAGCCCTTTGTCTAAAACTTCTTTTTTTTCTTTTGAAAATATGTTAAAAAAGCCCATAGTTTTAAATAAAAAAAGCCTCTTTCTATTTGGAAAGAAGCTTCAGTTTACACCATTCAGTGAATTATTTTTTTGATAAAAACTCTTGTACTTTATCGTTAGGAACGATATCTTGTTTAAAAGTATATGCACCTGTTTTATCTGATTTAACCATTTTAATTACTTTGGTTAAACTTTTTCCTGCTTTCTGTAACGAAGCAACTGTTTTCTTTGCCATAACTTATTCTTATTTAATTTCTTTATGAACAGTAACTTTTTTAAGTATTGGATTATACTTTTTTAACTCCATTCTATCTGGAGAGTTTTTTTTGTTTTTTGTAGTAATATATCTTGAAGTTCCTGGCATGCCGCTTTCCTTGTGCTCTGTGCACTCCATAATTACTTGAACTCTATTTCCTTTTTTTGCCATGTTGGTTGCTTTTATTTTTTTACGGACTGCAAATGTACTCTTTTTTTTATATTCTCAAATTTTTTTATACAATATTTACTTCTCTCTCCAACTCAATCCCAAAATGTTGTTTAACCGAATTAATGATTTGTTGCGATATATCTAAAATTTGTTTACCAGTAGCTCCACCAAAATTAACCAAAACCAATGCCTGCTTATCGTGAACACCATAATTATCAATTCGTTTACCTTTCCATCCACATTTTTCTATTAACCAACCAGCGGCAATTTTAAAACTTCCGTTTGATTGTAAATAATGTGGCACTGCTGGATAATTTTTTAGTAGTTCGTCTTTCTTTGCAGCAGAAACAGCTGGATTTTTAAAAAAACTTCCAGAATTACCAATATCTTTTGGATCGGGTAATTTACTTTTTCTAATGTTTATAACAGCATTACTTACATCTCTAATACTTGGGGAATCAATGTTCATTCTTGTTAGTTCTTCCTCAATTGATCCATAGGAGCTAATTATATGAGGTTGTTTGGATAATTTAAATGTAACGTTGGTAATAAAATATTTTCCCTTTTGGGATGTTTTAAATACACTGCTCCTATAATCAAACTCACAATCCTTAGTATTAAAACTTTTAATACTAAGTGTAGAAATTTCCAAGGCATCAACGTATACAATCGTATCTTTAACCTCTACTCCATACGCACCAATATTTTGCATAGGACTTGCACCAACAGTACCAGGAATTAATGAGAGGTTCTCTAAGCCCCAATAATTGTTTGCAACACAATACATAACGAAATTGTGCCAATTTTCACCAGCACCAACCTTTAGAATTATTTCGTTTTTATTGTTTTCAAGTACTTCGATTCCTTTAATATTATTTTTTATTGCTAAACCATTAAAATTGCCCGTCAATAGCACATTACTGCCACCTCCAAGAATTAGTAGTTTTTCCTTGTTATCTTTTAAAAGTTGTTTTAGTTCAGCAACGGTGTTTACTTCAACAAATGAAGCTGATTGAACATCAATTCCAAAAGTGTTATAAGGTTTTAAAGAAATGTTATGTTGAATCAATGAATTCATTATTTTTTTTCAATAAGAACCACTGCATAGGCCGACACTCCCTCTTCCCTTCCTTCAAAACCAAGCTTTTCTGTAGTCGTAGCTTTTATAGAAACATCGTCCTCATCTACGTTAAGAATTTGAGCCAGCACCGATTTCATTTCTGGTACGTATGGATTAACCTTAGGTTTTTCTAATGCAATGGTAGCATCAATATTACCAATTTGATAACCTTTTTTAGTAAGTAAAATAACAATCTCTTGAAGCAATATTTTACTGTCAATACCTTGGTATTTAATGTCAGTTGGAGGAAAATGAAAACCAATATCTCGCAAATTGGCAGCACCTAATAGTGCATCACAAATGGAGTGAATTAACACATCTGCATCTGAATGACCAACGGAGCCTTTGGTGTGTGGAATTTTAATTCCTCCCAGCCAAAATTCTTTATCATCTTTAAGTTGATGAACATCGAACCCAAATCCAACCTTGATTTTCATCATTTGTCCTCTTTTTGTTTGTTGAAGTCGTCAAAATTAAACATCAATGTAAATCGAAGCGTATTTGCTAAAGGATTGTTTTGCGTTGTTGCAATTAAATACGACATATCTATCGTAAACACACTCATTTTAAGTCCCAACCCTGCGGTAATGTATTTTCTATTTCCTTTTGTAACATGTTCGTTAAAATATCCTGCACGTATTGCAAATTGCTTGTTGTACCAATACTCTAGTCCTAAAGACAAATTGTACTCTCTCAACTCTTCAGTCATTCCTCCAGGTGCATCATAAAATGATTGGGCTATTCCTCCCATTACACCGACGTTTGGATTCATTCCTGATTCAATTACAGGTTCATTAGTAACAGGATCTAATACTGGGCTGCCACTAGCGTCTATTTTGTAAATAGGAGGCGTAGGCACTAACAATTTGTTAACATCAGTAACCAATGATACCGAATTATAATCATCAAGCACAAAAGTTAGCGATTGACCTAATTTCATGTTGATTGGAATAAAATCTTTATTGGCATCATCAGTATAGGAAATTTTTGCTCCAATATTAGAAATATTTAATCCAACATTTAAAATGGCATCTTGACCAAATAAGTTTATTTCTGGATTAGTATAAAATGCACTTACATCAACAGCAAATGATGTTCCAGCTCTTGTTCCTACACCACTTACATCTATTCCTCCAGTTAAATTAGAATAGATGTATCTTGCTGCAATTCCACCTGATAATTTATCACCCAATTTTCTTGCATAGGCTACATCAACTGCAAATTCATTTGGTCTAAAGTCACCTAAAGATTCTCCTTGATCACTTGTAAACTGAATATCACCAAGAGAAAAATATCTTAAAGATGCTCCTAATGTATGGTCTTTACCTAATTTTTTATAGAAACTTACATACGACAAGCTAATATCAGGAACCAATTTTCTTAACCATGGCGAATAAGAAATAGAAAGGCCCATTTCCTTATCAATAAAAGCCATTTTTGAGGGATTCCAATGAATAGAATTCGCATCAGCAGATGTAGCAACACCAGCATCTCCTAAGGCCCCCGATCTAGAATCTGGGGCTATCAATAAAAAAGGTACCGCAGTCGTAATGGTATTTAGTTGTAAGGCGCTTCTTTCTAAAGTACTTTGTGCGTTTAAGTTGATGATAGTTAAACCCAAAGTCAATCCTAAAAAAATCTTTTTCATTTATTCATTTTATAAGAAAAGCAAATATACACTATTTTAATAGTTGCTTCATAATTTTTAAACCATCAAAACGATAAGGTAATGATATTATTGTGTTATCTTAAAATCACCAATTTTTCGTATTTATCAGCCATAGACATGTTTTCAGCTCTAACTTTTAGGTGATAAATATATACCCCTCGAGCAAGTTTGTCACCATAATCATCAAGACCATCCCATGTTATAGAGGTAGACCTAAACCCTTCGTTGAAAACGCTTTTTTCTATGGTTTTAACTAATTTACCAGAAACCGTAAAGACTTGAATTTGCACATACATCTGCTTATTGGCTTGATTATGTTCAAACCAAAACTCCGTATGGGTAGTAAATGGATTTGGATAATTATAGACCCTACTTAATACAACATCTTTTGCTTTTACTACTGTAAATTCTGTTATTACCTCTTTAGAATTGTTGTATACATCCCAAACTTTTAATGATAATTTATGCCTTCCTTCATCTAAATTAGTAAATGGAAATTTAATTATCCCTTTTTGATAACTATTCAAATCCGCTTCATAATAGCTATTTAAAACAAACGCATCATCAGTCTTACCATCGAGTACAGCTACTATATCATGTCCTATTCCATTTCCTACCATATTTATTCCATGCAGATCATTTACATACGCAAGTAGTGAAGGATTTTCGTCGGTTAAGCCACCAAAAACAAATGACTTATCATTCATAAACAGTTCAACATCAGGGCCATCAGTATCTTCGGCATAATTATCAGATGTTCCTCCAATATAAAATTCCTTAAAGTACCCATTCGCATCTTCGAGCTGGTTTTCAGCATAGTAACTAATTTTTCCTTTGCCATAATTGTATCCTATATCCTTAGGGACAATGAATGAAAATGAAAAATCGCCATTTGTAACTGTAGCTTTTCCTTTAAATAATTTACTCATTTGGGAATCAAAAACAAATGGAGCAGTTCCTCCATCATTTTGCAAGGTAGTAATGGTTTTGCTTTTATCAAAAATTGTTGGATAAATTACACCATTGTAATTACTCAATTTGGTTCCATTTTTATCTTGGACATACCCATCAATGGTAACTTTCTGAAGTGCTTTTACTGTATCTATGACTGAAGAAATTACCGTACCATTAAACGTAGTAGTTTTTACATCATGTTTTGGGTAGGCTAATTTTAATGCAGGATCGCCTAATAAAGTAAAGTTTCTATTATTTGAGCTGGTTGCATTTAAATTTTTTACTTCCATAAAGATTTGACCTATTGATTTTTTTTCATTGTTTACATCAGTAAACACCGTGTTGTAAAAACTTTTGTTTAACTCAAAATTAGGAGTAGAAAAAACTAATCGCACAGTAGTTAAAAGTGCTATTCCTCCTGTTTTATTAATTAACACCAGTTCGCCTGCAGAGGTTCGTTTTGGGTCATCAAACCTACTAAATTCGCATGTAGCAGTAACCACCAATGGTAAATTTTTAGTGTTTTTAAATTGGTTAATATCGTCAACAGTTAGCACTCGTTCATGCGCCCATCCCGTCTCTCCACCATGACCAGTATAATTTATAATTAACGCACCATTTTCAAAAGATTTTACTATTTCTTTATTTACATCAGGGAACCTGCTTCCGCCAGGAGTTGATTCTTTCTTGAACGCGTCGAAAAATATTTTATAAGGGTTATATTCTGGATTACTACTTTCAACCATACCTGCTAAAGAGTTTGATTGAGACATGTGTATATTCCCTTCCCACGAATCTTTTTCACCAGCAACATCTCCAACAAAAGTGATTTGATTTCTCCAATCCTCCATGGTTGACGAATTATTATAATTTAAAATCTTGTTTGTTACATTATTTGCTTCGTCCTCATTTTTTACTGGAAATCTGCCTACACCCATATCTAAATATTCGGTGCCAAGTGACCATGTTCCTTCATTAGGGTCTAATAAGCCATAATAATCATCAGTAACTAACGAACCAATAAAAGCCAAAGAGTTGGTAGATTGATAGGTGGGGATAAAATTTGTATTTCCTGAAATACGATTTTTATTATCATAAGAACCATCACCAAATAATAATAAATATTTCGGCAAATCATCAGGAAGTATCGCTCTATCATAAAACATTTTTGCAAAACTTCTAATCGCAATAGGGTCTTGAGAACCAGATGAAAATTCGTTATAAATTTGTTGCGGAGTTGCTACAATTACACTTAAACCTTCTTCCCTATGAAATTGAGCAACTTGCTCAGCTTGATTTAGAAAGTTAGGGTGAGCAACTATAATCATGTCTTGTTGGGCTAATCCATGTAAATTTTGATTATTTATTTTACCAACTGGATAAACTTGGGTATTATAATTTGAATTAAACGCAACAAATTCTTGTAACGTATCCGTTGCAGTAATAAAGGAAATAGTACTTGAAGGATTAAACGAGTAATTGACAATATTGTATGGATTGGTAACATTCCATACTTTATCTAAGTCTGAAGTCCCGGTAATTGTAAATTGACTAACGTTTCCAACGCCAACAGAGTTCATATCTCTAAAAAAAAGTTGATTTCCACTCATTTTTAAATTTCTTCTAGCATTTACTTGAATAGCGTTGAGCCATGCAATAGATGAAGAGCTGGGTTTGTTGTAATTAATTTTAACATTAACCAACGATGAAGTAGGAATAATATTCAAGGTATCCTCTCCATTATTAGCAAATTGACAACTATAACAACCTAAACTGATTAAGGGAAAACTAATTGACTTACTTATTCCATTTGATGATACTACAAAAGAACTCACACTTTCACTTCTTCCAGCACCACTCACATAAATTCTTACTGGACTAGAAAGGTCTATATCAGGAATGTTAAAAGCAAAATCATATGCTGTTTTTATATCAAAAATTTCGCCATACCAATCCTGACCTGATTTAATTAAATTATAATTATCTTTTTCGTAAAACTGATATTCATTAAAGGTGTTGACAAACTTGTTTGGTGTTAACGATGAAGAAACCGATGTGATTCGTTTTGGCGATTCAAAGGTGGTTGATGCAGTAATAAAATAATACGTAGTATCACTGTATAAATTAATTTCATGAAAAAACTTGTTTTTACTGGTATTAAATTTAATTGCGTTAGGAGATTGGCCATAAAACAATACATAATCATTGGAATTAAAAACACCATCATTTTCACCCTCAATATAAATCGAATTCTGCATCAAATCATCTGGTCGGTAGGTAGAATTTAATCCAGGCAAACTTTTTCCGCCGTTACCATAAATTTTAATATTTTGTGGATTAATATGGTCAACATCAAGACCTAAATCTTTTAAAAACGAATAGGATAATTTAAATATTCCATCCCCAGTAACCGCTATTTTATACCAATCGCCCGAAGCCAAAACAGAACTTGAAACAAAATTTCTAGAATTATTTTTTTTTTGCTGATTAATACTACTAGTAATAATTTCAATCCCATAACTAGTCACCCTCTGAAAAGTCCCAAGAGTACGATTATAAATAATAGGGACAAAAGATATTATGCCATAATTATTTTTTTTACTTATCGCATTTGAAAATGAAAGTTGCAATTCATACTTAATAAAATTTGCACCAGAAACGCCATTAACTTCATCACTTTCAATATTTTCGAAAGTGACATTTATAAATTTTGCATCAACAATTTCTCTATTATCAAGTTTAATCTGTTGAGATTCATAGACCATAAAATCTTTACTATCATCATAACCTGCCGATTTAAATGCAAAGAAAGTTTTAGGTTTTAATTCCGAACCATTATTTACATAATTGGGTTGCCATTCAAGTTTGCCATTAATCGTAGTTATTTGAGAAAATAATGAAAAAGGTATTATTATAAGCAAAAATTTGAGTAATTTCATTTTTATTTTATGGTTTGAGAGCAATTTATTTGTATGTAAAACCTATATTTTAAACTAAAGTTAAAGAAAAACGCAACATTTTTTTAAATATTGTTTTAAAAAGTATTCCAAAATTAATACATTTGGAACTTCATAAAACAATTTTACGTAAAATCGTTTGTATGAAATGTCTTATTTATGTGGAAAAACTTTATAAGTAACAAATTAATAGTAACAGCATTTTTGCTTGTTTCCATTGATGCATTTAGCCAAGACCCAGAGTTTACTCAGTTTTACGCTAACCCTTTATATTTGAATCCTGCGTTTGCGGGTTCTGCCAATTGTCCAAGAGTTGCGTTAAACTATAGAAATCAATGGCCTGGAATTAGCGGTTCGTTTGTTACATACAGCGCATCATATGATCAACATGTTGATAATTTATCTGGTGGTATTGGTCTTTTAGTAACCAACGATAGAGCCGGTGAAGGAACCTTAAATACCACAAATGTAAGTGGTATATATTCCTATCAACTCCCCGTAACTAGAAGATTTTCAATTAAAGCAGGGTTGCAGGCAACATGGGCTCAAAAATCAGTAGATTGGGGTAAACTTACCTTTGGAGATATGATTGATGCTAGAAGAGGATTCGTATATGTCTCGAACGAAGTAAAGCGAGATGCTCCTTCAAGTTATGTTGATTTTTCTGCTGGTATTTTGGGCTATAGCGACAAATATTTTGTTGGTGTTGCAGTTCATCACCTTACCGAACCAAATGAATCAGTTATAAAAGGTGAAAGTCCACTACCTAAAAAATTCACTTTTCATGCTGGTGCTGTTATTCCTCTTGAAGGAAAAGGCGATGTTGCAACATTATCTCCAAACATCTTATTTAGAATGCAACAAGATTTTAGACAAATAAATTTTGGTATGTATTATTCCAAAGGGCCAATTATAGGGGGGGTATGGTATAGAAATGGTGATGCTATAATCACACTAGTAGGAATTCAGACAGGAATATTAAAATTTGGATACAGTTATGACATCACCGTATCAGACCTTACTAATAAAACAGCTGGTTCACACGAATTGTCTTTAGGATTACAATTTGATTGTAAACCTAAAAAACGAAAATTCAGAACAATAAGTTGCCCTTCTTTTTAGTTTATTATATATTTGCAAAACGTAAATTTAAAAATTATGAAAATCCGACAAATAAATTCGCTATTTTTTATATTCTCTATTGTTATTGTTTTATTCTTTACATCATGTAAAAGAGAACAATCTGGTGCAACGGGATGGGAATATAATAATTCAAAAAATGGAGGCTTTCAAAAAGTACCCTATTTAGAACAAGAAACTGGACCAGGCCTTGTACTTATTGAAGGTGGTAGATTTACCATGGGTAGAGTTGAACAAGAAGTTAACTACGATTGGAATAACATACCAAGAACGGTAACAGTTTCTTCTTTTTATATGGATGAAGTAGAGGTTACTAATTTTTATTATTTAGAATATTTATATTGGTTAGAACGAGTTTTTAGTGCCGACTACCCTGAAGTTTATCATAAAGCTCTACCAGATACCTTAGTTTGGAGAAGTAAATTGGCATACAATGAACCTTATGTTGAATTTTATCTTCGTCATCCAGCTTATAGAGACTATCCAGTTGTAGGGGTGAACTGGCTTCAAGCTAACGACTTTTGTTCATGGAGAACAGACCGGGTAAACGAGTTAATCCTAATTAGAGAAGGATTATTTGAACATTTTACAAATCAAATCAATGAAGATAACTTTAATACTGAAGCCTATAGAGTAGGTCAATATGAAAGTGGAAAAAGAGTTGATGGTATCCCAGATCTAAATCCAAATAAAGAATATAGAAATGTTAGAATGGAAGATGGTATTTTATTACCGCAATACCGATTGCCAACAGAAGCTGAATGGGAATATGCAGCTTATTCATTAATTGGTAACACTATTGACGAATTAATACCAGATAGAAAATTATATCCTTGGAACGGTCATGCCGTTAGAAATTCTAATGAGAAATACATAGGTCAAATACTTGCTAACTTTAAACGAGATAGAGGAGACAACATGGGGGTAGCTGGTAAATTGAATGATAACGCCGACATAACTGCTCCCGTTTATTCTTATTGGCCAAATGATTACGGTCTTTATAACATGGCTGGCAATGTTTCTGAATGGGTAATGGATGTATATAGACCTTTGTCGATGGAAGATAATGAAGATTTTAGACCATTTAGAGGTAATGTTTACAAAACAAAGTTACTTGATGAGGATGGCGCCATTGCAGAAAAAGATAGTTTAGGTCGATTAATTTACCGAAACGTTGATCCAAAACTAGATAATCTTCAAGAAAGAAGAAACTATAGAAAAGCTGACAACATCAATTATTTGGATGGTGATTGGGAGTCAAACATTGCATGGTCTAATGGTGATTATGGTTCTAACCCTGACTTTGATAAAGAAGACAATAAACTAAAAATGTATGACTTTGGAGAAACTACTCGAGTTAGCGATAAAGCTAAAGTTTATAAGGGAGCATCTTGGAAAGATAGAGCATACTGGGCTGTACCAGGAACGAGAAGACATTTAGTTGAAGATCAATCTACCTCATACATTGGGTTTAGATGTGCTATGACAAGAGTTGGTAGTCCAGTTGGATTAGGATTTTAACAATTTATAATTGATATCTTTATAAAAAACCTTCTGAAAATTTCAGAAGGTTTTTTATTTTTGGTATATGAAAATAGAAGAATTATATCAGATATATCTTGAATACCCTATAATTTGTACCGATACTCGAAAAATATGCAAAGGATGTCTATTTTTTGCGTTGAAAGGTGAAAATTTTGATGCCAATTCATTTGCAAAAGAAGCCCTTACAGAAGGGGCTTCTTATTCAATTATTGATGATGAAAAATACAATATTTCAACTAAATATATACTTGTAGAAAATGTGTTGGAAACACTCCAGCAACTTGCAAATTATCATAGAAAACAATTTAATATTCCGTTTATTGGAATTACAGGATCGAATGGTAAAACAACAACCAAAGAATTACTACTTACGGTACTTCAGCAAAAGTATAAAACAGTTGCAACAATTGGCAACCTAAACAACCATATTGGAGTACCATTAACGTTGCTTTCAATAACGAAAGATTGTGAAATCGCAATAATAGAAATGGGAGCGAGTCACTCAGGTGAGATTGAATTACTATGTAATATTGCAGAACCTAATTTTGGAATAATTACAAATATCGGTACAGCCCATATTGAAGGTTTTGGAAGTAAAGAAGGTGTTATTAAAACAAAAAACGAATTATACCATTATATTAACAAAACAAACGGAACGATATTTTTAAACCATCATGACGATTTACTTGTTAACTTGGCTAAAGGTTTGAAAACCATTGAATATTCAAATGATGAAATTTCTGCTGTTAATTCAACTCCATTTTTATCATTTGATTTAGATAGTTTCACTGTTCAAACTCATCTTTACGGTGAATATAATATTCCAAATATCCAAGCTGCTATAAGGATTGGAAAGTACTTTAATATTGAATTAGCCTTAATAAAAAAAGCATTACAAAGTTATATTCCTTCCAACAATCGTTCGCAAATAGTCAAATTAAACGATATTACTTTGTATTTAGATGCTTATAACGCCAACCCTACAAGTATGAACGTAGCTATTGATTCGTTTTCAAAATTAATAGCACCAAATAAATTATTAATTCTCGGCGACATGTTAGAATTAGGAGTTGTTAGTTACGAAGAACATCAAAAAATTGTTGATAAAATTCATCACTTAAACTTACAAGCTTTACTAGTTGGAAATGAATTTCAATTCGTAAAAAGTAACTCCCATTTTGTGGTAGTAAAAAATACCGATGAAGCTATTTTATGGTTAGAATCACAAACCAACCACTTTAATTCAATTTTAATAAAAGGTTCTAGAGGTATACACCTTGAAAAGATTAGTGAACATTTACAAAAAAAGGAGCTAAAATAGCTCCTTTTCAATAATCAATTAATCATTATTTCGTCTATTTCAGAAGAGCTCTTGAAATCACAATTTTCTGAACTTCGCTAGTTCCTTCATAAATTTGAGTAATTTTTGCATCACGCATTAAACGTTCCACATGATATTCTTTCACAAAACCATATCCACCATGCACTTGAACCGCTTCAGTTGTAACTTCCATTGCCGTTTTGGAAGCAAATAATTTTGCCATTGCACTTTCCTTATCAAAATTTAAGTGTTGATCTTTTAACCAAGCAGCTTTCAAACATAACAAACGAGCAGCTTCAATTGCTGTAGCCATATCAGCCAATTTAAATGCAATAGCTTGATGATTACAGATTGGCTTTCCAAAAGCCTCTCTTTCTTTAGAATATGCTAAAGCTAGCTCATAAGCTCCAGAAGCTATTCCTAATGCTTGAGAAGCAATGCCAATTCTACCACCAGAAAGCACAGTCATAGCAAACGTAAACCCAAAACCATCCTCACCTATTCTATTCGCTTTAGGAACTTTAACATCATTAAACATTAATGTGTGTGTATCGGAAGCCCTAATACCCATTTTATTTTCTTTTGCACCAACAATAAATCCCTCCATTCCTTTCTCAACTATAAATGCATTAATTCCTTTATGCCCTAACTCTATATTTGTTTGGGCTATTACAATACAATATGAGGATGAACCACCGTTAGTTATCCAATTTTTAGTGCCATTCAATAAATAATAATCACCCATATCTATTGCTGTAGTTCGCTGAGATGTAGCATCAGAACCAGCTTCTGGCTCAGACAAACAAAACGCTCCAATTTTTTCGCCTTTTGCACAAGGAACTAAGTATTTTAGTTTTTGTTCTTCTGTTCCATACTTTTCCAATCCCCAACAAAAAAGAGAATTGTTAACTGACATAACTACCGAACAAGAAGCATCTACTTTACTAATTTCTTCCATAGCCAAAACGTAAGAAATGGTATCCATACCACCTCCACCATACTTTGGATTAACCATCATTCCCATAAAACCCAACTCGCCTAATTGCTTAATTTCTTCTGTTGGAAATTTTTGTTTTTCATCTCGCTCAATTACACCTGGTTTAAGCACTGTTTGTGCAAAACTTCTTGCAGCATCTCTAACTGCAATATGTTCTTCTGTAAGTTCTATATTCATCTGCTATATTTTTTATATTTTTGAAGGAGTACAAATTTAATTGTTTAATTGAAAAATTCAAACTTTATGGAAAGATATCGTGTTATTGGAATAATGTCTGGCACTTCATTAGATGGAATAGATGTTGCACTGTGCGATTTAATCAATACTGACCAAAAAAAATGGTCGTCCCAAATTATTAATGCCAAAACATTTAAGTACAGTAAAACGATTAAAGACAAATTATCTAATGCTACAAACTTTTCGGGTATTGATTTAATGTTATTAAGCAACGAAATAGGTGATTTAATAGGTCATACCATTCTTAATTTTATCTATGAATTTCATCTTGAAAAAGATAAAATTGATTTTATTTCTTCGCATGGACACACCATCTTTCATCAACCAAATAAAAAATTAACCGTTCAAATTGGAAATGGTGCTAATATCTCTTCTATTACCAAAATACCCGTTATTTGTGATTTTAGAAGTACCGATTTAGCGTTAAATGGAAATGGGGCTCCATTAGTACCCATAGGTGATAAGCATCTTTTCTCTGAATACAATTATTGTTTAAACCTTGGTGGAATTGCAAATATTTCATTTGAACAAAATTCACAAACTACTGCATTTGATGTTTGTCCCGTTAATATTGTGCTCAATAAATTGGTATCCGAGTTGAATATTGATTTTGATGATGAAGGAAAAATTGCAAGAGCTGGCACTATTAATACTTTATTGCTTGATCAACTAAATAACATAGAATACTACTCATTAAATCCACCAAAATCAATTGGAATAGAATGGATTGAAAAAGAAGTCTTCCCAGTAATTAACTCTTTCAATATTAAACTTCCAGATAAACTATGTACCTACATTGAACATGTTGCTCTACAAATAGCTAAAGTAAGCAACACAGCAAATAACAATATATTGGTGACAGGTGGTGGCGCATACAATTCCTTTTTAATTGAAAGAATACAACGAGTTAACAAATCTATTTTAGTACTACCTCAAACTAAAATTATTGAATACAAAGAGGCGCTTATTTTCGCATTTTTGGGTGTACTTCGATTCAGAAACGAAATAAATTGTTTGTCATCAGTAACTGGTGCTAATGAAAATAATATTGGAGGTTGTATTTATAGAGCATTTTAATAAAGAATAATTATATTTGAACCAATATTAACGAATTAATTATGGTAAAAGAAAAAGAAGCTTGGGGCTCAAGAGTTGGACTAGTTTTAGCTATGGCCGGCAATGCTGTTGGATTAGGTAATTTTTTAAGATTTCCTGTACAAGCAATAAATAATGGAGGTGGCGCATTTATCATACCCTATTTAGTTTGTTTTTTATTAATGGGTCTACCCTTACTTTTTGTTGAATGGTCGATGGGTAGATTTGGTGGTCAATATGGACATCATAGTACCCCATTTATATTGGATAGCATAGATAAACGTAAATTTTGGAAATACATTGGCGTTTTTGGAATATTTACCAATGTTGCTGTTGCATCATATTATTGTTACTTAGAATCATGGACTTTATCGTGGGTTTGGCATTCTATTTCTGGCTCTTTTGTTGGACAAAGCCAAGAACAAGTTGCTACTTTCTTTGGAAACTATGTTTCTCTTACTACCGTTGAACCAATCATCTTTTGGATTATATGTTTAGTACTCAACACATGGATTTTATCAAAAGGCTTAAGTGGTGGTGTAGAAAAAGTTGCTAAAATAGGTATGCCATTATTAATATTATTTGGTGCATTTTTAGCTTACAAAGCTATCACACTTCAGGCTGGAGAGCATGGTGCTATTAATGATGGAACTGTAGGATTAAATTTTTTATGGACTCCTGATTTCTCCTCGATTTGGTCAGCAAAAGTATGGTTAGCAGCTGCTGGACAAATATTCTTTACACTATCTTTAGGTATGGGTTCAATCCATTGCTATGCTTCTTACATAAAGAAAAAAGATGACATTGCCTTAAATGCAATGAGTGCAGGTTGGATGAACGAATTTGTTGAAATAGTACTCGGTTCTGCCATTTTAATTCCAATAGCTGTTGGTTATTTAGGTGTAGATAAAGTAATGGAAATGACCAAAAGTGGAGGGTTAGGACTAGGATTTCAAACCTTGCCTTATTTGTTTCAACAATGGGGTGGCTTTTTAGCCATTGCTGCAGGTGTTGCTTGGTTCGGTTTACTTTTTTTTGCTGGAATAACATCCTCATTAGCAATGGGAACTCCTGTGATGGGATTTTTACAAGATGAATTTGGTTGGAAACACAGAAACTCAGCCCTAGCTTTTGGTTGTGTTGTATTTTTACTAGGATTGCCAACTGTTTTATTTTTTAATTATGGCGTTTTTGATGAGTACGATTATTGGGCAGGAACTGTTTCATTAGTAGTTTTTGCGCTATTCGAAATAATTTTATTTTCTTGGGTATTTGGAATGAATAAAGGTTGGAAAGAAATAACGGACGGAGCTGACATTAAAGTGCCTATCATTTTTAAATTTATTATTAAATACATAGCACCAGCATTTTTACTAGCTGTTTTTGTGGGAAGTATACCTGGTATTTGGGACCAACTAACCAATGTTGCTTTATATAAAGAACTAGCTCAAACCAAAGATGCTTCTGTTATTGAACAACTTAAAACTAAAATGCTTTTTGTAAATATTTCAAGAGCTGGTTTGTTGCTACTTTGGCTTGCTATTGCATTTTTAGTTTTCATTGCATATAAAAAACGAATTAAACAAGGGAGATTTACATCATGAACACACCTGCACTAATAATGATGGTTACAACAGAATTGATTGTATCTATTATTACTGTATATTTTTTTTATCGAATACTTGTGTCATCACCAAAGCCAGAACCTGATTCATTTTCAGAAAACGATGACATTGTAGAACGACAAAAATAAATCGGACTTATTAATCTTAACTTCCAATGAATTTAAAAGACTACTTTTCTTTTACCAGAACTGAGAAAAGAGGAGTGCTTTTTCTGTTGTCCTTAATTATAGTTTTAATAACTGGAACACCATTTATCAAATACTTAATAACTTCCGAATTTACTGATTTTTCAAAATTCGATGCCGCTATTTCTACTTTTGAAAAAGACTTAAAAAATCAACAAAAAGTTGATAGTCTTAATCGATTTTCAAAAAAAAGCATCAAATTACCATCAGCATTATTCAAATTCAACCCTAATGAAATAGAAAATTCAAAATGGGTAAAACTTGGATTGAAAGAATGGCAGATAAAAACCATAAACAACTATAAATCTAAAGGAGGTCGATTTAGGGTTAAATCAGATGTGAAGAAAATTTATGGAATGTCAGACAATCTTTTCGCCTTGCTTTATCCCTACATCCAATTACCTGAAGAAATAAAATATGATAACCAACAAAAAAACAATTCGACCAATAGTTTCGATTCCAAATCTTTTTCAAAACCTGATAAATTTTTAGAAAAACCAAAATACTCCTATCCTATTGATATCAATACCTGCGATACAAATGGATTAAAAAGTTTAAAAGGAATTGGGTCATCGTTTTCTAAAAGAATAATCAAGTATAGAGAATCATTAGGTGGTTTTGTAAAATTAGAACAACTCAAAGAAGTATATGGAATTACAGATGAAATCTATAATCAAATTGTACCAAATATAACTATCATTAATAAACAACCCATAAAATTAAACATTAATAATGCTGACCTAGAATTATTAAAAAAGCACCCATACATTGGTTGGAATTTGGCAAAAACAATAATTGCTTACAGAAATTCTCATGGAAAATATAATCAAATTGAAGATGTTAAAAAAATTCACTTGGTAACTGACGAAATATATAGTAAAATTGTACCCTATTTAACAATCAACTAAAAATGATATCGAATACCCTAAAAAAAGTTATTAGAGATATTCCCGATTTTCCGAAACCTGGAATCTTATTTAAAGACATTACCCCTATATTACTTGATTCAAAACTCACAAAAGAAGTTGTACTAACAATAGCTGAAAAGTCAAAATTGTTAAAGCTAGATGCCATTGTTGGTATTGAAAGTAGGGGTTTTTGGTTTGGAATAATGATTGCCAATGAATTAAACATTCCTTTTATTCCTATCAGAAAAAAAGGAAAGCTACCTTATAAAACTTTATCTTATCGATATGATTTAGAATATGGCTCAGCAGAGGTAGAAATTCATGCTGACGCTATTCAACCAAAATGGAACGTATTAGTTCATGATGATTTGTTGGCAACAGGAGGGACAGCTAAAGCTGCCGCTGAATTAATATTAATGCAAAAAGCAACTGTTGCTGGATTTAGTTTTGTTGTTGAACTAGATTTTCTAAATGGAAGAAATGAACTTTTAAACTATTCAAAAAATATTATAAGCTTAACTAATTTTTAATAAACACAACAATGGATTTCAATTACACAGAAAATCAGCGCATGATTGCAGATATGATTAAAGAATTTGGCGAAAAAAATATTCGTCCTAAAATGATGGAATGGGATAATGCCCAAACCTTTCCAGTTGAAGTATTCAAAAAATTAGGTGAATTAGGATTAATGGGAGTGGTTGTTCCTCAAGAATATGGAGGTTCAGGAATGAGCTATAATGAATATGTAACGGTTGTTTCAGAAATTTCTAAAATTTGCGGTTCAATAGGCCTTTCTGTGGCTGCTCATAACTCCTTATGTACAAATCACATTTTAATGTTTGGTAATGAAGAACAAAAAAAGAAATGGTTACCAAAACTCACCTCTGCTCAATGGATAGGTGCATGGGGATTAACCGAACATAATACTGGGTCTGACGCAGGTGGAATGAATACGACTGCAAAAAAAGATGGTGAATATTGGGTGTTGAATGGAGCCAAAAACTTTATTACCCATGCTATTACCGGAAGTATAGCAGTAGTCATTGCAAGAACGGGTGATAAAGGAGATTCAAGAGGAATGACCGCATTTGCAATAGAAAAAGGAACTCCAGGATTTTCATCAGGAAAAAAAGAAGATAAACTAGGCATGAGAGCATCTGAAACTGCCGAATTAATTTTCGATAATTGTAGAGTGCATCAAGATAATGTTTTAGGAAATGTTGGTGAAGGCTTTATTCAAGCAATGAAAATTCTTGATGGTGGTCGAATTTCCATCGCATCATTAGCATTAGGTATTGCTAAAGGTGCCTATGAAGCATCTATAAAATACTCAAAAGAAAGAGAACAGTTTGGTAAAACTATTGATAATTTCCAGGCAATTGCATTCAAATTGGCTGATATGGCCACAGAAATTGAAGCCGCTGAATTACTAATTTTCGAAGCCGCTGATTTAAAAGATAGACATCAGGAGGTTACCAAAATATCTGCTATGGCTAAATATTATGCATCTGAAGTTTCGGTAAAAGTTTCTACAGAGGCAGTCCAAATCCACGGTGGTTATGGTTACACAAAAGACTACCCGGTAGAAAAATATTATAGAGACTCTAAACTATGTACCATAGGCGAAGGAACCTCTGAAATTCAAAAATTAGTGATTTCGAGAGAAATTTTAAAGTAATTAGAAATTGGAGGACTTGTCCCGATTTCTCGGGATTGGAGATTTTAGAACTTCCTTAAGATTTTAATTAAACTATTGATAGATAGATAGATAGATAGATAGATAGATAGATAAAAATAAATTTGGCAGTATAAAAAAAATGTTTTAGCTTGGTCAAATAATCCCCTAAAATACCAAGCCATGAAAAAAGTATTCTCCATTGTGAGCATTCTGTTGCTCGCCATTAGTTTAAATGCACAAGAAATGTGCGGTTTTGATTCTCTTTACAACAATCTAATAAACGACCCTGTTCAAAAAGAATCGTTTGATTTAATGAATGATGCCGTTACAAAGTATGTGAATGAACATCAAACTCAAACATTTGCTGTTGATGCTGATTATATAATACCTGTAGTTGTTCATTTAATTGAAGCTTATCCTGGTGCTTTAGGAATATCTTATAATCAAATTGTATCACAAATTGATGCTCTTAACATTGCGTTTAATAGCCAATATACTGCATATAACGGGCAGGCAAATGGAGCGACTAACACACGTATTCAATTTTGTTTAGCAAGTCAAACTTGGAATGCATCTGCTGGAACTCCTCAAGGAGCAATACCTTGGTCTCCGTTAGGTGCAGGTGTAATGCAATATACTGATGCTGTTTTAACGAATCATAGTTCTACACCTAGTGGAGCAAACGGACAAGATGCTTTAATTAATTTAGTAAATGACTATGCCAGTAACCCTCCTTATGGAAATAAGTTTCCTTACGATAAATACTTAAACATTTATGTGGTAAATAATATTAACAGTGGTAATTGGCTTGGTTATGCTCCAACCCCTATTTATCCATTGTTAAATTTTACAACTGATGTATTTTTAGATGGAGTAGTTATACGGGCAGATGTTTTTGGGGATAATACACACCCATCTTTAGGTGGTGGTTTTAATTTATATTCTCCAGCTACAGGCAAAATTTTTAGAAAAGATGAAGGTAAAGTTCTTGCTCATGAAGTAGGTCACTATTTATTTCTGATTCATACTTTCCAAGGGGGATGTACAGGAACAAATGATTTTTTAAATGATACTGACCCATGTGTACAAGGAACTTGGGCATGTTCTCCGTCTCCTTCTAACGGTTGTAATACCAATCCTTTTGACCAATGGGATAATTTTATGTATTATAGTGAAGACCTTTGCCTACGAGATTTTACAAACGACCAGAAATTGCGTATGGAAGGTTTTATTCAAACTGACAATAGAAGAACATTGATGGTATCTCACACTAATTATGTCGATGTTGGTTTAATTGCTACAGGATGTGTTGACCCGTTGTTAACAGCAGAATTTACCATTAATCCAGGTTCGGTTTGTATTAATTCTTCTGTATCTTTTGAAACTCCTACTGGGGTGGGATATACCGCAACCCAATGGAGTTGGGATTTTGGCGATGGAACTATTCTCCCTTTTTCATCAACCAATAATTCAGTTAACCATACTTATCTTGTACAAGGTTCTTATACAGTAATATTAACTGCAAGTGATGGAACTACTCAAATTCCACTGCCTCAACAAATTTTTGCTTCAGATTGCTCAGCTATTCAAAGCACGCAAGGTAATTGGTATTTTGGTGATAGGGCTGGATTAAATTTTGCAAGTGGCACACCTATAGCAATTACAAATAATCCTAACCCCATGTCAACAAGTGAAGCTAGTTCATGTATGAGCGACCCATCTGGCAATTTGATGTTTTATACTGATGGTACTAGAGTGTATAATAATATACATTCGCTATCTACTATGAGTGCGGGTGGTTCAGGCACTTCTCATCAGACATTAATTATTCCTGACCCAGCAAGTCCAAATAACCAATTTTATATAATTTCTTTAAAAGGTTTTAATAGTCTTACAGGTCCTATGAATGGAAATTTTTCATTTTCAAGAGTTACCGTAAGTGGTTCTAGTCTGATATATCCCAATCTAAATTCTCCAATGCCTCTACCTCTAGGTGCTAATGGAGATATAGCAGAAATGATAACTGCAATTCCTAAATGTAATGGTATTGATTATTGGATTGTTGTACATGGTGCTAGAAATGATGCTAACCCAAATTTTCAAAATGCCTTATTTGTTTATTCGCTCACTTCCAATGGAATAGACCCTGTTATTGATGTGTATCCAGTTTCTGGTATTGCTGGTTTTGGTGGAATTAAAGCATCCCCTGATGGCACAAGAATTGCTCATACAACTGGTGAAGGTTTTGGTGGGAATACAAGAGTATTTGATTTTGATAACAGTACAGGAATTATAAGTAATCCAAGAGTAATTAATAGAGAAGGTTATGGTATTTCCTTCAGCCCTAATTCAAACTTATTGTATATAAGTGATTCGCCCACAATAACCTGTAACATTTATCAATATGATGTTACCAATCCAAACCCAATGTCAACAGAAAATTTAGTAGGAACATACAATTTCAATAATCCTGATTTACAATTAGGACCAAACAACCAAATTTATGCAGCAGTATTCTCACAAAATCACCTCGCTGTAATTAGTAATCCTAACGCATATAACTCTACACCCAATGCTTGTGCCTACAATTTTAATGGACCAATTTTAACTATTGGGACACAAACCCCTACAAGTAGATTTGGTCTTCCCAACTTCATAGATGCTATTCAACCTCCCATTAACCCAAGTTTCACCTTTGCTCAAACTTCATGTTCCACTGTAGATTTTCTTGTTGATGAATGTTGGGCTGACTACAACCTACTGTGGGATTTTGGAGATGGGGTTGGAACAAGTACTTTACCTAATCCAACATATACCTATACTTCGACAGGAACTTTTAATGTGCAGTTAACTTTAAGCCTTGGTACATTTAGTCAGACAATTACTCAATCAGTAGGTGTATCTACTGGAGCTCCTTTAACTGTTAATGGTGCAACAACTGTTTGTAACGATGGTAATGTTTACTTTTACGACATACCTTTAGTTGCTGGGTTTACAAATAATTGGACAGTTACTGGAGGCACTTTTGATAATGGAACAACTTCATTTACTGGAACTACTACTTCTATCAATTGGAATCCTTCTGGAGGAACAATTACCATAAATAGCTCAAACGGTGGATGTAATATCGTTACTGTTGTTAATGTAACAGTAAATCAACCGCCTGTTTTAACATCTTCGTTTACCAGCGATAATTGTAATTCATGTGATGGAACAGCAACTGTAAATATTTCTTCTGGTACAGGGCCTTTCACCTATTATTGGGACGATAATTCTAATCAAACAACACCAACAGCCACTAATTTATGTGCTGGAACTTATCATGTGGTTGTTACTGATGGAAATGGGTGTCCAGCGACTATTCCTGTTACCGTTGATGCAACATGCACCCCAACAGTTTGCACCCAAAAACCCAACATCACTCTGCCAAATGGAGCAACTTCAACTTTTGTATCAATACCCAACGGCTCGTTAGTAGAAGTACAAGGTTTATTTACAATTGATAATCTTGCCACCTATACCAATGTTAAATTTAGAATGGCGGCTGGAGCTCAGATTGATATTAAATCCAACAACTCGTTAACATTAGATGGATGCTATTTATTTTCTTGTACGAAGCTTTGGAAAGAAATTACTGTAAATCAAAAAGCTGATTTAGTTGTTCAAAATTACACCATTATTGAAGATGCCGAAAAAGCCATTCATTGGATAACTGGCGGTGCTGTTACCATTAACAGTTCTATATTTAATAGAAATGGTACTGGGTTACATCTAGAAAGCCCATTTCCTGGAACAATTGCAACAAATGTGGTAGTAAGTAATACTATATTTACCTGTAGAAATTTCCCTAATTCTTTATATCTAACAGCCTTTAATTTAGGTTCATTTACAACCTTAAAAAATGACCTGTTTAACGACAATTTAAGTTTGTACCCTTATGGTAGTTTAATTGCTCCTGCACCAATAAATACAAGAAGTACTTATGGAGTTTACACGAATGAAGTAAGTGCAACCATTGGTGTAAGTGGTTCAGCGAAAAACAGAAACCTTTTTGATTATTTAGACTTTGGAGTTTATGTTCTTACTAATGCTGATATGACTATTGTTAACAATTCATTTGCTAACTTATCTGGTTACAGTATTAAAGGTATAATGAAAGGAATTGGTGTTTTTGCTAAAACTAAACCTGGTTTTATCATGAATATTGGTGGTACTAATACCAAAGATGGTAATTATTTTATAAATTGTTATAGAGGAGCTAACATAACAGATTATCGAAACATCAATTTTATTAATAATTCGATAACCAACACTAGCACTTCTACAGTATTTAATAATACTCTTCCACAAATTGGACATATTGGCCTAGCCATATTTTCTACGTTGACACAATCAAACATAATGTTAAATTATGTAATTAATAATAATACTATCGACAACAATGCTACTGGTATCTACATCAATAGTTTATATACAAAATTAGATGGTCATAACATACAATTGACCAACAATAATTTGGATGTTACTGGCTTCAGCACCTATTGCAACCAAGGTATTTGGATGCAAAGTTTATCGGGTAGTACTGCCGTTACAGGAGGAGTAAACGTTGCCAATAACACGGTTCGTAACAGCGAAATAAATGCCCTGTTGTTCGAGAACGTTAACAACGGGTTAAATGTAAACCTCAACACCGAACTTTCGGTTAAATTTAATGCCAACCAAAGCAAACAGGTTGTTCGTTTAAACACTTGTAGCGGTGCGGTAGTTACTACTAATGGTAACATTACCACCACCAATAACACTACTATACCGACAGGTACAAGTAATACGATTACAGGTATCTATTTAAACAACTGCCAGTCGAGTTTAGTAACCTGTAACACTATTAATTTTGTGGATGTGTGTGTACTGTTTAACCAGCCCAACAGCCTCTCGCAATTTACCGGCAACACCATGAACAATGCCCAAATTGGGTTATTGTTAGCAAATGGTGCCATTATTGGGCAGCAAGGTGACGCCACCAACCCAAGTGGTAACGAGTGGGGTGCTAATAATCCAACCAACATTACAGGTTTCCATACGTTTACCTCACTTACGGCTGGTGCTAACACTGACTCCAAACTGTTTTGCAGACCCAATGCAGTTACCAATTGTGCTGTCGGTGGGCTTAAAACTTTTCCGTGTAGTAATGGGTCTAACAACCCTCCTGCTGATGTTTATTCAATAGGTTCTGGAGGCTTAAATACCGCCACTGGCTCACCTGTTGCCAGTTGTACTGGCAGGTTTGGTAATCCATTAGCCAATGCCAAAGCCTTGTTACATGAGGCGGATAGTGGTAACGGTAGTGCCGTGGATAAATTTTTACAAAAACGGCAGGCGTTCCACCTCATTAAAACCGACCAAACAGGTAATTTAATGGCTGATAACGAGTTAAGTACGTTTTTTACCTTAGAACAGACCCAAAACATTGGTAAAATAAGTACCACCAACGAGTTGATTGGTAGCAACAGTTTTGCTACGGCACAAAACACCAACAGCAGTATTTCGCCAACCAACGTAGCCGAACACAACATTAAAGCGGTAAACGAAATTTGGCTAAACAGTTTGTTAGACACCACTTATGTATTAACGGTTGCCGACAGTAACACCCTAGCCACCATTGGTAGTATCTGTATGCAGCAGGGAGGAGATGCTACCGTATTGGCACGTAGTTTATTAGCAAACTTTACACAAACTGCCATGAATTTTAACGATTGTATAGAATTGCCTTTTGGTAACAGCCCAAACAACACCAATAAAATGAGTACCAATGGTAATCTTATTTTAAATGGTAGTTTTGAAACTATTGACACCACTATCTTTCCTTATTTTGAAGCGGCTACTCCTTGGATAGGCCCTGAATGGGGATCTCCAGATTTGTTTACCCCATATAAAGTAGAGCCAATAGCTGGGCATCAAGCCCCTCAGCATGGTCTGAATTATGCTGCAGGCACATATTTTTTGGAAAACCCTCCTTTCTCTTCTAATACTAACTATAGAGAACCTGTTATTGCTAAAACAAGTATTACCTTAAGTTCAGGGGTGCAATATTGTTTATCGTATTACATTTCGTTGGCTGATACCTATAACTGTGCGGTCAACCGTAGTGATGCCTATTTTTCGCCTACACCCATGGATCCCACCTTATCATCAGCCCCTTATTTGATGTATGTACAGCCCCACGTAATGGCAGACAGCACCATCTTTTATACCGGTAAACTGAACTGGACTCGAATTGAAGGCAATTACACCGCTTCGGGGGGTGAAAATTACATTACCATTGGTAACCTGCATCCGGATGGACAAACCGATACCTTATGCAACGGTTCAATGGCATCGGTTGGTGCACCAAATGGAAGATCAGCTTATTACTATATGGACAACTTTAGCTTGGAAGAAATAAAACCGGTAGATGCAGGGTTGGATGTGAGCATTACGAGTGGTGATACGGTGCTTATTGGCAACAATTTAGATTCGGCAAGCAGTTATGTGTGGTCGCCCAATGTTTTTATTAACGATGTAAATACCTTAAACCCAACAGTTAGCCCATTGGAAACCACTACTTATTATGTAAGTAAAACGCAGTGTAGTGTTACCACTACCGATAGTGTTACTGTAGTGGTTGCTCCGCTTGGAGTTAGTGAATTTAGTAATTCAACTAATGTGAGGATTTATCCCAACCCTAATAATGGTACATTCTACATTACTCATCAGCTACCGCTTGAAAATAACGTCTATATAGAAGTTATGGATATAACAGGTAAAATAGTTCATCGTGAGATGTTAACCACAAGAAACCAACAGGTAGTTAAAACCCAACAGTTGAACACAGGGTTATATTTTGTTAATTTTAAATCCGATTTAGGCGAATTGATGTACTCTACCAAAATGAGTATTCTACATAAGTAAAAATGATAAAATACAAGTGCATACTAGTTATATTTTTTCTGAGTGTATCTGTTGGATACACTCAGAATTTAGTGCCTAATTATTCTTTTGAAAGTATTGACCAGTGCCCTGATATGGTTAATAATGCAAGTGTCGATTTATGTGTAACCTCATGGACTGACCCAACCAATGGAACTTCTGATTATTATAATTCATGCTCACTTTCCCCCTTATGGAATATCCCCTCTCATAATAACGGGGGAGGGTATCAATATCCTCGGACTGGTGTTGGGATGGTTGGCTTAATAGCCTATCAAGGACCAGGAACATATAGGGAGTATATTCATGTTCAATTGATAGATAGTTTAAAACAAGACAGTTGTTATTATGTAGAATTCTATGTAAACAAAATGAATAAACCAAGATATGCCGTTAATTTAGGTTGTTTTATTTCTGATACAACTATTAACAATAATTCAGGGTCAATTTTGTTAAATTATACACCCCAAATAAAGCAACCTAATGCCTCCTTGTTAACAGATACTTTGAATTGGATTAGGATTAATGGTGTGTATAAAGCAAATGGTGGCGAACAATTTATTACCATTGGTAACTTTAGTGATAACAACACAATTGATACCTTGACCGTAGGAGACACAGGAAATAATTTTGCTGTTTATTACATTGAAGATGTTACTTTAAAATTGGTTCAGAACAATGTAAGTGTTGCTGATGCAGGTGTTGACCAATCCATTAATCAGGGAGATAGTGTACAAATAGGTAATAACATGTTAAGTGATGCTGTTTATAGTTGGTATCCAAGTGCAGGATTAAATGATACAACATTAGAAAACCCAATTGCTAAACCAACCGTTACTACTACTTATTATTGTACTAAAGATGTTTGTAACAATCAAACTATTGATAGTGTTATAGTTTCGGTATTACCTAATGGAATATCATCTTATCATAATAATGAAAACTTTAGTAACCTAACCCTAATAATGGTAGTTTTAGAGTAACACACAACCTACCCCTTGAAAATAACGTCTATCTAGAAGTAATGGATTTAACTGGTAAAATAGTTCATCGTGAAATTTTAAACACAGGAAATCAGCAAGAGATTAAAACCCAATTACTGAACACAGGGCTATATTTTGTTAATTTTAAATCCGATTTAGGCGAATTGATGTACTCTGCCAAATTAAGTGTCATTCACTAAAACATTGAGCCATGAAAACTAAAGTTGCAACCCTTCTTTTCGCTATTTTATTTGCGAATGTAACCACATCTGCTCAGTTGATTGCAGGTGATACAGCTATCGGTCAGGTTATTTCTAATCCTAATGTAAACCTTTCGGTGGTAACTATGAACCAAACTAAATATGCCTTAATTGACCTTGATTGTGATAGTGTTGCTGATATGCGAGTAGAATTATATAAAGGTCCAACAATAATAGATGGTGCAAATTATGCCTCCTTACGTGTGTTGAATCCTATTTTCGAAGTTTGTGCCGATACAAGTTATGTTTTTGGAGGTGTAGTAGTAGTAAATTATTATAATTTAGGCGATACATTAATTTGTACTGGTAATAATGTTTGGTTAAACGATACCATCTATAATATAGGTAATTACGGTTGTATGGAATGTTTCGGCCCTACAAATATGAATAACGCATTTATTTCCTATAAAAACACATCAACTTCACAAATAGGTTGGATAAAAATATCTTTTAATTTAGATGATGCAAACGTTGTAAGTATTCCAATTACTCTTTCAATTCCTGAAATATTATCACCCTGTACCAACACTGAAATATCAGTTATTGATACAACGGATTTTACATGTGGTATTTTTACTTTCAATGCGATAATTACACCTCCTACGTGTAATGGCTTTTGTGATGGTTCTATGCAAATTACAAACATATCGGGTGGAACTCCGCCTTATACTTGTGTGTGGAATACCACTCCTGTTCAAGTTACGCCAAACCCTACTGGTTTATGCTCAGGTAATTATACATTGACTATAACTGATAGTTTAGGCAATACCTGTTCCATTGATTTGAATGTTCCAGCTCCTTTACCCATCACTTTTACGTTAGTGGTAACCAACGTTTCTTGTTATGGCTCATGTGATGGAAGTATTTATATAGATAGTCTTTCGGGCGGAACTTATCCTTACACTTATATATGGTCAAATGGGGATACCAATTCAACAGTTTTTGGTTCATGCTCGGGTACATATACGGTATGTGTAACCGATGCAAATGGTTGTACGGTATGCCAATCAGTAACTGTTGCAGAACCCGCTGAAATACAAGTTTTCGAAAATGTTACCGATGCCTCTTGCCCTTCTTGTTGTGATGGAGATATTCAGTTGTTTCCTACTGGAGGAGTAGCACCTTATTGGTATCAATTTACCCCATCGGGTTCTTCAATTAATCTTTGCCCAGGCATATACAACTGGTGTGTTACTGATGGTAATGGTTGTTCTACTTGTGATACAGTAGTGGTTTCATTTCCAACTGCTATAAAAAACAATACGGATGCAACCGTTTTTTCTGTTTATCCCAATCCTTTTAAAGATAAAATTTACCTGAATACTACTAAACAATTTGTTGAAATTTATACGGTATTAGGTGAAAAAATAATACAAGATTATACCAACGAAATTGATTTGACAACAACTAAATCAGGCATGTACTTTATTGTAATTAAAGATAGTGATGACACCCCTGTTTATAAAGAAAAAATAGTGAAAGAATAGAAAATTAGTGATTTCGAGAGAAATTTTAAAGTAATTTCTACGATAATTAAAAAATATTTCTAAATTTGCAACCCTTAAAATTAATTTAATTAAAACACAACATAATGATAATTGTTCCAGTAAAAGACGGAGAAAACATCGAAAGAGCGTTAAAAAAATACAAAAAAAAGTTTGAAAAAACTGGCGTTGTAAAAGAACTTAGAAACAGAAAACAATTCGACAAGCCTTCTGTGATAGATAGAGCAGAAAGAATAAAAGCTATTTATGTTGAACAGCTGAGAAAAGCTGAATAATAGCTTTAAACAAACTTATAAATAGTTTACTTTGATAACTTTTTGGATTCAATTACGTTATTAATGTAAACTATTTTTTTTATGAATAACATTGAACCTTTTATTCAATTTCTTCAACATCAGAAAAGGTATTCAATAAATACAGTTACTGCCTATAAAAAGGACTTAGAGCAACTTTTTGAGTTTTCTTCAAAAACCTACCAAGTAACCGCATCCAACCAGCTCTCTTCATCTATAATTAGATCATGGATGGTTGAATTAAAAGAACAACAAAACTCCAACAGAACAATTAATAGGAAAATTTCAAGTGTCAAAACTTTTTTTAAATATTTAAAAAAAAACGGCATCATTTCTTCAAACCCATTATCAACTGTCATTACACCAAAAACTAGTAAGTCCCTACCTTATTTTTTAAAAACTACAGAAACAGAAGATTTATTCTCACTAAATTTATTTCCAGACAACTTCATTGGAAAAAGAGATAGTTTAATATTAGAATTGTTTTATGCTACTGGTATGAGACTATCAGAACTAACTAATTTAACAACTCATTCTATAAATTTAAACGTTAACACTGTTAAAGTTGTAGGTAAAAGGAATAAAGAAAGGATAATTCCAATTACCAATAATCTTGCTACAAAAATAAAAGACTACCTAATTAGTAAGGATCAACTATTTGATAATACTAGTCTTTTTGTGACAGAAAAAGGAAAAAAAATTTACACAAAACTTGTCTACAGAATAGTTATTGCTTACCTTAGCAGCATCACAAAAAACAATAAAAAAAGCCCCCATATATTGAGACACACCTTTGCAACACATATGTTAAATAACGGGGCTGATATAAATACAATTAAAGAAATACTTGGTCATAGCAGCTTATCTGCAACACAGGTTTACACACATAATTCAATAGAAAAATTAAAAACCATACATAAATTGGCTCATCCTAAAGCCTAAAAAAGGAGAACATCATGAAAGTAAATTTAAAAATCAGTTCGGTACATTTTGATGCAGACAAAAAGTTATTGGAATTTGTTCAAGAAAAAGTAAATAAACTAGGTCAATATTATGATAAAATAATTGATGGAGACGTTGTACTTAAAATTGATAACAGTAAAACAGGAGAAAATAAAATTGCAGAAATAAAAATTTCAATTCCAGGAAATGATCTTTTTGCTAAAAAACAATGCAAAACATTTGAAGAAGCTACCGACTCATCTGTTGAAGCACTCCAAATTCAATTAAAAAAACATAAAGAAAAATTGAAAAAAGTTTAGTTTAAAAAAATTTTATATTAATATTTGATTAATATAAAATAATTTCTACATTTGCAGACCTTTTTAAAAAGAGGTCTGCATTTTTTTTGCAGTAAAATAGCCAGTATAGCTCAGTTGGTAGAGCAGCTGATTTGTAATCAGCCGGTCGGAGGTTCGAGTCCCTCTACTGGCTCGTTCTTTAAAGAAGTGAAATGTTGGGGAAATACTCAAGCGGTCAACGAGGACAGACTGTAAATCTGTTGGCATAGCCTTCGTAGGTTCGAATCCTGCCTTCCCCACGAGGATAAAAAATTAGCGGGAGTAGCTCAGCTGGCTAGAGCATCAGCCTTCCAAGCTGAGGGTCGCGGGTTCGAATCCCGTTTCCCGCTCTTTTTTTTTATATGTCGGTAAGCCGATGTAGCTCAGTGGTAGAGCACTTCCTTGGTAAGGAAGAGGTCACGGGTTCAAGTCCCGTCATTGGCTCTATAATAAAATAGTAAATAAATAAAAGTTAATATAAATAGTAAATAAATAAAAAAACCGAAAATCATGGCTAAAGAGAATTATGATCGTTCCAAACCACATTTAAACATCGGAACAATTGGTCACGTTGACCACGGTAAAACTACTTTAACTGCAGCTATCACTACAGTTTTAGCGAAAAAAGGTTTTGCTGAATTAAGAGATTTTGCTTCAATTGACAACGCACCTGAAGAAAAAGAAAGAGGTATTACAATTAATACATCACACGTTGAATACTCTACTGAAAAAAGACATTACGCTCACGTTGACTGTCCTGGTCACGCGGATTACGTTAAAAACATGGTAACTGGTGCTGCTCAAATGGACGGTGCTATTCTTGTTGTAGCTGCTACTGATGGACCAATGCCACAAACTAGAGAACATATTCTTTTGGGTCGCCAAGTAGGTATTCCTAGAATGGTTGTTTTCATGAACAAAGTAGATATGGTTGACGATGCCGAGTTGTTAGAACTTGTAGAAATGGAAATTAGAGAACTTTTAAGTTTCTACGAATATGATGGAGATAATGCTCCTATAATCGCTGGATCTGCTTTAGGTGCTTTAAATGGTGAAGAAAAATGGGTAAAAACTGTTGAAGACTTGATGGATGCAGTTGATAGTTATATATTAATGCCTCCAAGAGATATTGATAAACCTTTCTTAATGCCAGTTGAAGATGTATTCTCTATTACAGGTAGAGGTACTGTAGCAACAGGTAGAATTGAAACAGGTGTTATTAACTCTGGTGAAACTGTTGATATTTTAGGTATGGGTGCTGAAAAATTATCATCTACAGTAACTGGTGTTGAAATGTTTAGAAAAATATTAGATAGAGGTGAAGCAGGTGATAACGTAGGACTATTACTAAGAGGTATTGAAAAAACTGATATCAGAAGAGGTATGGTAATTGCAAAACCTGGTTCTATTACTCCTCACTCTGAATTTACCGCAGAAATTTATGTATTGAAAAAAGAAGAAGGTGGACGTCACACTCCATTTCATAATAAATACAGACCTCAGTTTTACATCAGAACTACAGATGTTACAGGTGAAATTTTCTTACCTGAAGGTAGAGAAATGGTTTTACCAGGTGATAACGTATCAATAACTGTAAAATTAATTGTTCCAGTAGCGATTAACAAAGGTTTAAGATTTGCAATTAGAGAAGGCGGAAGAACTGTTGGTGCAGGTCAAGTTACTGAAATTATTAAATAATTATAAGATTAAATGCGAGATAAGGTGTTCCTAAAACGGGGCACCTTTCTTGTCTTTATAAATTTTACGGGTGTAGCTCAATTGGTAGAGTAGTGGTCTCCAAAACCATTGGTTGGGAGTTCGAGTCTCTCCACCCGTGCTAAAGAAATTTAAATTATATGGCAAAGATAGGAACATATATTCAAGAGTCTGTAGACGAATTACTAAACAAAGTATCTTGGCCGACATGGCCAGAACTACAAAGTAGTGCTGTAATTGTATTAGTTGCTTCTGTTATTTTTGCAATAATCATCTATTTAATGGATACTTCTTTTAGTAATTTAATGAAATTCATTTACGGGTTATTTTAAAAAGTTATGGCAGAGAATAGTAAAAAGTGGTACGTTGTTAGAGCCATTAGTGGAAAAGAAAACAAAATAAAAAAATATATTGAGGATGAAATTGTTAGAAATAAACTAACCGATTATGTTTCTCAAATATTAATTCCTACTGAAAAAGTTTATCAAATTCGTAACGGTAAAAAAATAAATAAAGAACGTAGCTTTTTCCCAGGATATATTTTAATTGAAGCTGATTTAATTGGAGAAGTACCTCACGTTATAAGAAATGTGAATGGAGTTATTGGTTTTTTAGGTGCAGAAAAAAAAGGTGATCCACTACCACTAAGATTATCTGAAGTTAATAGAATTCTAGGAAAAGTAGATGAATTAGCTGATAGTACTGAGGAAATGACCATACCATTTGTTATTGGTGAAAACATAAAAGTTGTTGATGGTCCGTTTAACGGATTCTCTGGAACAATAGAAAAAATAAATGAAGATAAGAGAAAACTTGAAGTAA
This sequence comes from Vicingus sp., assembly GCA_036171675.1. GTDB lineage: Bacteria > Bacteroidota > Bacteroidia > Flavobacteriales_E > Vicingaceae > Vicingus. Next base: position 68,088 of record JAVHRO010000075.1, read on the forward strand.
TGGTTAAAATTTTCGGTAGAAAACAACCGTTAGAACTAAGTTTCTTACAAGTTGAAAAAGAAAGTTAATAAAATGTAATTAATCGTACAAATCTCATCACATATATAATGCTTCCAAGTGAGACGAGTACAAACTAAATAGTAAATAAAATGGCTAAAGAAGTAAGTGGATTAATTAAATTACAAGTAAAAGGCGGTGCAGCAAACCCATCACCACCAATTGGACCTGCATTAGGTTCTAAAGGTGTTAATATCATGGAATTCTGTAAACAATTTAATGGTAGAACTCAAGATAAACCTGGTAAAATATTACCAGTTGTTATTACTGTTTATGCTGATAAATCCTTTGATTTTGTAATCAAAACTCCTCCAGCTGCTATCCAATTGATGGAAGCTGCAAAAATAAAAAAAGGTTCGGCTGAACCTAATAGAGTAAAAGTAGCAACCGTTACTTGGAATCAGGTTAAAGCAATTGCTGAAGACAAAATGTCGGATTTAAATTGTTTTAGAATTGACTCTGCAATGAAAATGGTTGCTGGAACAGCAAGAAGTATGGGAATTAACGTTAGTGGCGAATTTCCAGCTTAATTTTAAGTAAATTAATTGTTATAACAATGACAAGGTTAACAAAAAATATGAAAGGAGCTTTATCAAAATTTGATACCACAAAAGAGTATCAATTAGATGAAGCTGCAAAAATTGTTAAGGACATTACTTTTACAAAATTCAATGCATCTGTTGATATCAATGTGAAACTTGGAGTTGATCCAAGAAAAGCAAACCAGATGGTAAGGGGAACAGTTGCCCTTCCAAATGGTGTTGGTAAAGATGTAAGAGTTTTAGTATTATGTACTCCTGACAAAGAAGCTGAAGCTAAACAAGCTGGTGCAGACTATGTAGGATTAGACGAATTTATTGAAAAAATAAAAGGCGGCTGGACTGACATTGATGTTATTATTACAATGCCAAGTGTTATGGGTAAAGTTGGAGCTCTAGGAAAAGTTTTAGGTCCTAGAGGTTTAATGCCTAACCCAAAATCAGGTACTGTAACCATGGAAATTGGCAAAGCAGTTACAGAGGTTAAAGCAGGTAAAATTGACTTTAAAGTTGATAAATACGGCATTATTCACACCACAATAGGTAGAGCTTCTTTTGAAGCTGACAAATTAGTGGAAAATGCACATGAACTTATCCAAACAATTTTAAAGCTAAAACCATCTGCAGCAAAAGGAACATATGTTAAAAGTGTAACACTTTCTAGCACTATGAGTCCAGGAGTTAAAGTTGAACCTAAATCACTAACGGTTTAATAAGTTTATAACTTAGTAAATAAGAACTATGACTAAAGAAGAAAAAAATCAGTTTGTAGAAGATTTAACCGTGAGGTTAAATAATGCTAATATATTTTATTTAGCAGATATCGCTGGTTTAAACGCAGAAAACTCTTCAAGGTTAAGAAGGTCTTGCTTTAATGGAAATATTCAAATTGAAGTAGTAAAAAACACCTTATTAAGAAAAGCTTTAGAAAAAGCTGAAGGTAACTACCAAGATTTATATGTATCGTTAAAAGGAAATACTTCAATTATGTTTTCAGAAACAGGTAATGCACCTGCCAAACTAATTAAAGAATTCCGTAAAAAAAGCGAAAAACCTATCCTTAAAGGAGCATTTATAGATCAAGCAATATTTATTGGCGATGCTAATTTAGATGTGCTAGTAGCACTTAAATCTAGAGAAGAATTAATAGGAGATATTATTGGTTTATTACAATCACCTGCTAAAAATGTTATTTCCGCATTAAAATCAAGCGGTGGTAAAATTGCAGGAATTGTTAAAACACTTTCAGAACGACCTGAATAAAAAAAATCGTACAAATAAAAATTAATTAATTATTAAAAAATCTAAATTAAAATAAAATGGCAAATTTAAAAGAACTTGCAGATCAATTAGTTAACTTAACAGTTAAAGATGTTAACGAATTAGCTACAATCTTAAAAGATGAATATGGTATCGAACCTGCTGCAGCTGCAGTAGCTATTGCTGGTCCTGCTGGTGGCGGTAATAATGATGCTGCTGCTGAAGAAAAATCTACTTTTGATGTAATTCTTAAAAGTGGTGGTCAAGCTAAATTAGGCGTTGTTAAATTAGTAAAAGAACTTACTGGTTTAGGCTTAAAAGAAGCTAAAGAATTAGTTGATGCTGCACCAAAACCATTAAAAGAAGGTGTATCTAAAGATGAGGCTAATGCTTTAAAAACACAACTAGAAGAAGCTGGAGCTGAAGTTGAAATTAAATAATTTCAACTGAATAAAAATACGGTTTAGATCTTATCCATTATTAAATGGATTTGGTCTAAACCATTTTATGCTTATATACTCAACGTGAATAGAAAAATGAGGTAGATTTTAAAAAAACTACTGATTTACAACGGGTTATAGTAAATAAATATTACCAATTACAAAAGTAATTGGTATAAATGTTAATCATAACTAAACTCATTCTAACCTAATGAATAAAACGTTAGTTAAAACCCAAAAAGCCGAAAGAATAAATTTTGGCTCCATAAAAAATCAACTTGCTTATCCTGATTTTTTAGATATACAACTTAAGTCGTTTCAAAGTTATTTTCAATTAGACACTACTCCTGAAAACAGAGAACAAGAAGGGCTTTTTAGAGTGTTCAGTGAAAATTTTCCAATTACAGATGCTAGAAATCAGTTTGTATTAGAATTTCTAGATTACTTTATTGACCCTCCTAGGTATTCAATAGAAGAATGTATTGAACGAGGATTAACTTATAGTGTTCCACTTAAAGCAAAATTGAAATTGTATTGTACCGATCCTGAACATGAGGATTTCGAAACAATTGTTCAAGATGTTTATTTAGGAACCATTCCTTACATGACCCCAAAAGGAACATTTGTGATTAATGGAGCTGAGCGAGTTATTGTTTCTCAATTACACCGATCTCCAGGTGTATTCTTTGGTCAAAGTCGACACGCTAACGGAACAAAATTATATTCTGCAAGAGTTATCCCTTTTAGAGGTTCTTGGATAGAATTTGCTACAGATATAAACAACGTAATGTATGCTTATATTGATAGAAAGAAAAAATTACCTGTTACGACTTTATTTAGAGCTATCGGTTACGAAACTGATAAAGAAATCTTAGAATTATTTGATTTAGCTGACGAAGTAAAAGTTAGTAAAGCAGGACTTAAAAAAACAATTGGTAGAAAATTAGCAGCTCGTGTTTTAAAAACATGGATTGAAGATTTCGTGGATGAAGATACAGGTGAAGTTGTTTCTATCGAAAGAAATGAGGTAATTATTGATCGTGAAACCATTATCGATAAAGATCATATCGATGAAATCGTTGATTCAGGTTCAAAAACCATCATTTTACATAAAGAAGACGTAAACTCGGCAGATTTTGCTATCATTTATAACACTTTACAAAAAGATCCATCTAACTCAGAAAAAGAAGCGGTAGAACACATTTACCGTCAATTAAGAAACGCCGAACCACCAGATGTTGAAACAGCACGTGGTGTAATCGACAAATTGTTTTTCTCTGAAACTAGATATGATTTAGGTGAAGTTGGTCGTTTTAGAATCAACAAAAAATTAGGTTTAAATATCGATGAAAACGTGAGAACGCTTTCAAGAGAAGATATTATTTCTATCATTAAGTATTTAATTGAGTTGATTAACTCAAAAACAATAGTTGATGATATTGACCACTTAAGTAATAGAAGGGTTAGAACTGTTGGAGAACAATTACACAACCAATTTGGTGTTGGCCTTTCAAGAATGGCGAGAACCATTAGAGAAAGAATGAACGTTAGAGATAACGAAGTATTTACTCCTTCTGACTTAATTAATGCAAAAACGCTTTCTTCTGTAATTAATTCATTCTTCGGAACAAATCAGTTATCTCAATTTATGGATCAAACCAACCCATTATCTGAGATTACTCACAAAAGAAGATTATCAGCACTAGGACCAGGTGGTTTATCAAGAGAGAGAGCTGGTTTTGAGGTACGTGACGTTCACTACACTCACTACGGCAGACTTTGTCCAATTGAAACTCCTGAAGGACCTAATATTGGTTTAATTTCTTCTTTATGTGTATACGCTAAAGTGAATAAATTAGGATTTATTGAAACCCCTTATCGTAAAGTTACTGATGGAGTAGTTTCATTAGATAATAATGTTATATATTTAAGTGCTGAGGAAGAAGAAAAAAAGATAATCGCACAAGCTAATGCAATAATCGATGATAAAGGTAACTTTAAATCAGATAAAGTAAAATCAAGACTTGAAGGAGATTTTCCAGTATCCGACCCTTCTGAATTGCATTTAATGGATGTAGCTCCAAATCAAATTGCATCAATAGCTGCATCATTAATTCCATTCTTGGAAAACGATGATGCGAACCGTGCCTTGATGGGGTCTAACATGATGCGTCAAGCAGTACCATTAATGAGGGCCGAGGCTCCTATAGTTGGAACTGGCCTAGAAGGCAGAGTAGCACAAGATTCAAGAGTGTTGGTAAATGCAGAAGGTAATGGTGTTGTAGAATATGTTGACGCAAGTGAAATAATTATCAAATACGACAAGACTGAAGAAGAAATGTTGGTAAGCTTTGAAGGTAACTTAAAATCTTATCCATTAGCAACCTTTAGAAAAACCAACCAAAATACTTGTATTAACCTTACTCCTATTGTTAAAAAAGGACAACGCGTATTAACTGGTGAAGTACTTTGTGAGGGTTACGCAACACAAGATGGTGAATTAGCTTTAGGAAGAAACCTTAAAGTTGCATTTATGCCATGGAAAGGTTACAACTTTGAGGATGCGATAGTAATTTCTGAGAAAGTTGTTAAAGATGATATTTTTACATCAATCCATATCGAAGAATTTTCGTTAGACGTAAGAGATACAAAAAGAGGTTTAGAAGAATTAACTGCTGATATCCCTAACGTGAGTGAAGATGCAACGAAAGATTTAGATGAAAATGGAATCATTAGAATTGGTGCAGAAGTTAAAGAAGGAGATATTATTATTGGAAAAATAACTCCTAAAGGAGAAACTGACCCAACTCCAGAAGAAAAACTTTTAAGAGCCATTTTTGGTGATAAAGCTGGGGATGTTAAAGATGCATCATTAAAAATTAGACCTTCTGTAAAAGGTGTAGTTATCGGAAAAAAACTTTTCGAAAAAGCAATCAAAGACAGAAAAACAAGAGTTGACGAAAAAAATATTATTACTCAAATCGATGATGAGTATAATAAAGAAATGTCGCAACTTAAAAAAGATTTAATCGATAAACTTTATACCATTGTAAATGGAAAAACTTCTCAAGGTGTTGTAAACTATTATAACGAAGAGATTGTTCCAAAAGGCACTAAGTTTACTATTAAAATATTAGAAAAAATAAACGATTATAGCTTTATTGATTCTAAAAACTGGACAACAAGCGATGAAATCAATGAGTTGTTAAAAACACTTTTAAACAACTACAACATTAAAGCAAATGAAATTCTTGGTGCTACAAAAAGAAAAAAATATGCTTTATCAGTTGGAGATGAATTACCAGCAGGTATTATGAAACTTGCCAAAGTTTATATTGCCAAAAAAAGAAAATTAAAAGTTGGTGATAAAATGGCTGGCCGTCATGGTAACAAAGGTATTGTAGCGAATATTGTTAGAGAGGAAGATATGCCTTTCTTAGAAGATGGAACTCCTGTAGATATCGTATTGAATCCACTTGGTGTACCATCGAGGATGAACTTAGGTCAGGTGTACGAAACTGTTTTAGGTTGGGCTGGTCAAAAACTAGGACAAAAATTTGCAACACCTATATTTGATGGCGCTTCAGTTGAAGAAATTAATCAATTCTGTATTAAAGCTGGTATTCCTCAATATGGTAAAACCTATTTGTATGATGGTGGTACTGGTGAGCGATTTGACCAAACTGCAACCGTTGGTGTAATTTACATGCTAAAATTAGGTCACTTAATTGATGATAAAATGCACGCACGTTCGATAGGACCATACTCATTAATTACACAACAACCATTAGGTGGTAAAGCACAATTTGGTGGTCAACGTTTTGGTGAAATGGAGGTTTGGGCTATAGAAGCATTCGGTGCAGCAAATATCCTTCAAGAAATACTGACAATAAAATCAGATGATGTACGAGGAAGAGCAAAAGCTTATGAAGCAATTGTTAAAGGAGATCCAATGCCTGAACCAGGTATTCCGGAATCATTTAATGTATTGTTACATGAACTAAGAGGATTATCTCTTAACATAGCTTTTGATTAATTAATATTAACACTCTAATACCTTAATAATATGGCTTTTAAGCACGATAACAATAATACCAACAGTAATTTTACAAAAATTACCATCAGTTTATCTTCTCCTGAATCTATTTTAGAAAGATCAAGTGGAGAAGTTTTAAAACCAGAGACCATAAACTACCGAACCTATAAACCAGAAAGAGACGGTTTATTTTGTGAACGAATTTTTGGACCTGTAAAAGATTGGGAATGTCACTGTGGTAAATACAAAAGAATTAGATATAAAGGAATCATTTGCGATAGATGTGGTGTTGAAGTAACAGAGAAAAAAGTACGTAGAGAACGTATGGGACATATCAACTTAGTTGTTCCTGTTGCTCACATTTGGTACTTTAAATCATTACCAAACAAAATTGGTTACCTATTAGGTTTACCTACAAAAAAATTGGACATGATTATTTATTACGAAAGATACGTTGTAATAAATGCTGCTGGTGCTATTAATGCTGAAGGCGAACCTGTACAATATCTTGACTTTTTATCTGAAGAAGAATACTTAGATATCCTTGATACGCTTCCAAAAGAAAACCAGTATTTAGACGATACAGATCCAAACAAATTTTTAGCAAAAATGGGTGCTGAAGCCCTATTTGAATTGCTAAAAAGATTAGACTTAGATAGTTTATCTTATGATTTAAGACATCAAGCAAATACCGAAACTTCACAACAACGTAAAAATGAAGCATTAAAAAGACTTCAAGTTGTTGAAGCATTTAGATCTGCAAATTTAAATATCGAAAACAGACCTGAGTGGATGATCGTTCGAGTTGTACCAGTTATTCCACCAGAATTAAGACCATTGGTGCCACTTGATGGCGGTAGATTTGCTACTTCAGATTTAAATGACCTTTACAGAAGAGTAATTATTAGAAATAACCGACTAAAACGGCTTATAGAAATAAAAGCACCAGATGTAATTTTACGTAACGAAAAAAGAATGTTACAAGAATCTGTTGATGCATTATTTGATAACTCTAGAAAATCTAGTGCTGTTAAAACCGATGCCAACAGAGCCTTAAAATCCCTTTCAGATAGTTTAAAAGGTAAATCTGGTAGATTCCGTCAAAACTTATTAGGTAAACGTGTTGATTATTCAGCTCGTTCGGTAATTGTTGTCGGACCAGACTTAAAACTTCATGAATGCGGTATCCCTAAAGATATGGCTGCTGAACTTTACAAACCATTTATCATCAGAAAATTAATTGAAAGAGGCGTTGTAAAAACAGTTAAATCTGCTAAAAAAATTGTAGACAAAAAAGAGCCCGTAGTTTGGGACATATTAGAAAACATTTTAAAAGGACACCCTGTATTGCTTAACCGTGCCCCTACTCTTCACAGATTAGGTATTCAAGCGTTCCAACCAAAATTAATTGAAGGAAAAGCTATACGTCTACATCCTTTAGTTTGTACAGCCTTTAACGCGGATTTTGATGGTGATCAAATGGCAGTTCACTTACCATTAGGTAATGCTGCAATTTTAGAAGCACAACTTTTAATGTTAGCATCTCACAACATCCTAAACCCAGCAAACGGAACTCCAGTTACACTTCCTTCTCAAGATATGGTACTTGGTTTGTACTATATTACTAAGGAACGAAAAAGTACTAAAGACATCAAAGTTAAAGGAGAAGGAAAAACTTTTTACTCTCCAGAAGAAGTTATTATTGCCAACAACGAAGGCAAAGCTGATTTACACGCAAGCATAAAAGTTAGAACTCACGATATTGAAAATGGTAGCCCTGTTATTAAAATAATTGATACCACTGTTGGTAGAGTTATTTTCAACCAAATGGTTCCAAAAGAAGTGGGTTATATTAATGATATCTTAACTAAAAAGTCGTTAAGAGATATTATTGGTAAAATCTTAAAAATAAGCGGAACGTCAAGAACTGTTCAATTTTTAGATGATATCAAAACATTGGGTTACAACATGGCTTTCAAAGGTGGTCTATCATTTAATTTAGATGATATCATTATTCCACCAGAAAAAGAAAAAATGATAACCGACGCCAACTTACAAGTTGATGAAGTAATGAATAACTATAACATGGGTTTCATTACTAACAACGAGCGTTATAATCAAATTATTGATATTTGGACACATACTAACACAAGATTAACAAATACCTTAATGAGTAGATTAAAAGAAGATAATCAAGGCTTTAATTCTATTTATATGATGTTTGATTCTGGAGCGAGGGGTTCTAAAGAACAAATCCGACAGTTATCTGGTATGAGAGGTTTAATGGCCAAACCACAAAAATCTGGTTCAACTGGTCAAGAAATTATTGAAAATCCAATCTTATCAAACTTTAAAGAAGGTCTTTCAGTATTAGAGTACTTTATTTCAACACACGGTGCTCGTAAAGGTTTAGCGGATACAGCATTAAAAACTGCAGATGCTGGTTATTTAACTAGAAGATTAGTTGACGTTGCTCAAGATGTTGTAATTACAGATAGTGATTGTGGTACGTTAAGAGGCTTAATTGCAACTTCTTTAATGAATAATGACGAAGTTGTAGAAAGTTTATTTGACAGAATTATTGGAAGAACAAGTGTTCATGATATTTACCATCCAAAAACTGAAGAATTAATCGTCGCTTCTGGTGAACAAATTACCGAAGATATAGCACAAAAAGTTATTGATGCAGGTTTTGATGAAGTTGAAATTCGTTCTGTATTAACATGTGAGTTAAAAAGAGGTGTTTGTGCTAAATGTTATGGTAGAAACTTATCTACAGGAAGAATTGTTCAAAAAGGTGAAGCTGTTGGTGTAATTGCCGCTCAATCAATTGGTGAGCCAGGTACACAGTTAACACTTCGAACTTTCCATATTGGGGGAACTGCTTCTAAAATTACAGGTGAAAACAATATTATTGCTAAATGTGATGGTAAAGTTGAAATCGAAGAATTAAGAACAATAGATAAAAAAACCACTTCAGGTGTTAATACCTTAGTAATTGGTCGTTCGGCTGAAATGAAAATTTTAGATCCTAAAACAGGTGTTGTATTAACTACAAACAACATCCCTTATGGTTCTCAAATTTTTGTTGAAAACGGACAAAAGATTGAAAAAGGTACCAAAATTTGTGAATGGGATCCTTATAATGCAGTAATTCTTACTGAGGTAGATGGAAATGTTGCTTTCGAAAACTTTGAATTAGGAATAACTTATAAAGAAGAATCGGATGAACAAACTGGATTTACAGAAAAAGTAATTTCTGAAATCAAGGACAAAAAGAAAATTCCAGTACTAACCATCGTAAACAACAAAAAAGAAGTATTAAGAACATACAATTTACCAGTAGGTTCTCACATTATTGTGAATGATGGTGATAAAGTTTCTGGTGGTGATATCTTAGTTAAAATACCAAGATCTTCAGGCTCATCTTCCGATATTACCGGTGGTTTACCTCGAGTAACTGAGTTATTTGAAGCTAGAAATCCATCAAACCCAGCAATTGTTACTGAAATTGATGGTATCGTTTCTTTTGGTAAAATTAAACGAGGCAACAGAGAAATCATAATTGAATCGAAAAGCGGACAAGTTGCTAAGTACTTAGTTAATTTATCTAAACATATTCTTGTTCAAGAAAATGATTTTGTTAAAGCTGGCTCACCATTGTCTGAAGGTTCAATTACTCCTTCAGATATTCTTGCAATTAAAGGTCCTACCGCTGTTCAAGAATACATTGTTAATGAAGTTCAAGAAGTTTACCGTTTACAAGGTGTAAAAATTAACGATAAACATTTCGAGGTAATTGTTCGTCAGATGATGAGAAAAGTATTCATTGAAGATCAAGGAGATACTACTTTCTTAGAAAGATCAATTGTAAATAAATTGGATTTCATGGAAGAAAATGACTGGATTTATGACAAAATGATTGTTACTGATGCTGGTGAATCTGAAGTGTTAAAACACGGTCAAATTGTTTCATTACGTCAACTTAGAGATGAAAATTCTAAATTGAAACGAATGGACAAAAAGATTGTTGTTGCTCGACAAGCAATTCCTGCAACTTCAAGTGCAATAATTCAAGGTATTACTAGAGCTTCGTTACAAACTGATAGTTTCATTTCTGCGGCTTCGTTCCAAGAAACTACCAAAGTATTAAACGAAGCAGCTGTTAGAGGTAAAGTTGATTACTTATTAGGATTAAAAGAAAATGTTATTGTTGGAAAACTAATTCCTGCAGGAACAGGTTTACGTGAGTTTAAAGATCATATCGTTGGTTCTAAAGAAGATTACGATCAATTAATTTCATCTTCTAAACAAGAAGCAATAATTGAAGAGTAACCATTTTAAATAATCAAAAAAGGGGTTGAAATTCAACCCTTTTTTTTTAAACCTAACATCATGAGCGAAAAACAAAATGATAATCAGTTAAACATTGAATTAACTGAAGAAATAGCAGAAGGAATTTATTCCAACCTTGCCATAATTAGTCATTCAAATTCTGAATTTGTAATCGATTTTATTAGAGTAATGCCAGGTGTTCCTAAAGCAAAAGTAAAATCAAGAATATTAATGACGCCAGAACACGCTAAACGATTATTACTTGCATTGCAAGACAACATCCATAAGTTTGAAGCAAAAAATGGTAAAATTAAAGATATTGAAGCTGGTGGTATTCCTTTAAATTTTGGTGGACCAACTGCTGAAGCTTAATTTTTTTTTAAAATAGTACAACCAAAAAGGGATCCAAATTGAATCCCTTTTTTGTTGTAAGTCCGATTATTTTAATAACGACACTTTTCCAATATAGTCGTGCCACTCATCAAAAATATCCTTAGCCCTTATCTTATATACATATATGTCAGTTTGCGCTAAATTGCCTTTATAGAAACCATCCCAAAATTGATCTAACCCAATATCATCGTATATTTTTAATCCCCATCGGTCAAAAATCATAACATGTAATTCTTTTATACCATAACCATTTACATAAAAATAATCATTGGTAAAATCACCATTTGGAGTAAATGCATTAGGAATATAAATGGCAAAGATAGGTTTTACCTGAATATATTTTTGAGTAGTATCGCGACATCCGTATACATTTTCAATAGCTAATGTGACTAAATAGAATCCAGTATCAGTAAATTCATGCACGGGATTTTGCATTGTAGAAGAGGAACCGTCACCCAAATCCCAATTCCATGTAGATGCAATAATGGATTGATCAGTAAAAGTGAGCTCCTTATCAACAATGGTTGATTCATTTGGCCAAAAACTAAAACTTGCCATTGGAATTGGATAAGAGTGAATATAATCTAACTTTGTTAATGTAGTAGTACAACCAAATTGCGATGTAGCTGTTAATGTAATGTCAAAACCTCTAACACTGCTGTGTGATGGATTGATAAAACAATTGGATGGATTTTGAGCAATTTGATCAATAATTCCATCACCGTTAAAATCCCAATCCCATTGAGTAACATTACCAGACGCTATGGTCGTGTTATCTGTAAAAGTAACACAAACTGGTGTACAACCACTTACCAAATTTGGAGTAAAATCAACAACAGGTAACGGATTAACTGTAACAGGAAGAGTTACAGAATCAACACAATTATGATTTGATGTAACCACTAATGTAGCTTGAAAAACACCCTCAGTGGTATACGCATGAGTTGGGTTTTGACTATATAAAAATGGTGTACCATCAGCAAAATCCCAAGTCCACCCTACGTTATTATTTGCAGTGTATAAATTCGAAATGGTTGATTGGTCAGTAAATTGTGTTACATTGTTTAAACAAACTGTTGTTGGGATAAAATCAACTACTGGCAAAGGCCAAACTTCTATCCCATTTTTTACAATAGTATCCTTACAGCTATTATTAGTTGTTACAATTAACTGTACATTATACAAACCTTCAGAAGCATAATCATCAATTGGATTTTGAAGTGCTGATACTTGTCCATCACCAAAATTCCAAGTCCAAACACCTATAGTGCCAGAAGTAACTGAAGATGTACTAGTAAATTGAACGCCATCTTGATAGCATGCATTTACATACGTGAAATCTGCGTTTGGCATTGGATATATAGTCACTGGTTTAACGATGGTATCTTTACAACCATTTGTTGTAGAAGAAATTAATTGGATATTAAAAGTGCCATCAGTAGCATATAAGTTAGTTGGATTTTGAGTAGTATTATCCGTACTACCATTATTGGTAAAATCCCAACTCCACTGATTAATTGTACCTCCATTTCCAACAGACTGGTTAGTAAATTGAGCAGCAACATTTTTACAAACATTGGTTACCGTAAAGTCAGCAGTTGGTTTTGGATATACTATAACTGGGATAGTTACATTATACACACAACCACTATCTGAAGTAACCGTTAAATTCACATTATAGGTTCCTGAACTACCGTAAGTATATGTTGGACTTAATAATGTACTAGTTCCTGAACCATCAGCAAAATCCCAATCATTTTGAGTAATTGTTCCTGTTGACACAGAAGAAGTATTGGTAAAGGTTGTAGAGAATTCTAAACAAACATTGGTAGCAGTAAAATTGGCTACTGGTATCGGGTTAACCACCACGGCAAAAGTTATTGAATCTTTACAACCTAAGGTACTGGTAACAAATAACTCTGTTTGATAGGTGCCCGCAGCAGTGAATACAAACGTTGGATTTTGAGTTGAATTATCTATGGTTCCATTGCCGTCAAAATCCCATTGCCAAGTGTCGATGTTGGTAGTTCCTCCATTGCTATTAGACAAATCAGTAAATGAATTTGCGGTGCCAAAACATTCAATAGTATGAGAATAATTGGCTATTGGATTTTCTGAAACCGTAACGGTTATCGTTGTATCATCATTACAACCATGACTATCCTCAATATACAAATTAACATTTTGAGTTCCTGAAATAGGGAAAACATGACCTGGGTTTTGTAGTGAATTGTCGACAGAACCATTATTATCAAAATCCCAACTCCAAATAACCAACGAATTGTCACCAGGAACTGATGTATCAGTAAATGAAGTATTACTATTTAAACATGCAATATCTGAGGTAAATGAAGCTACCGGGTTCGAATAAACGTCGATATTGGTATTGTAATTATTGATACAACCACTATCTGAAGTTACTGTTAAAATCGCGTTAAACATGCCATTAGCAGCATAGGTATACGTAGGACTTTGCGTAGTACTTGTTCCAGAAGCGTCACCAAAATTCCAAGCCCAATCAGTAATAACTCCAGTAGACACGTTAGAGGCATCTGTAAAAGTAGTAGTGTTTCCTAAACACTCTGTTGTTGCAGTGAAATTAGCTACCGGAATTGGATTTACCACAACCACTCTTGTAATCGAATCTTTACAACCGTTGGTTGTAGTCACTAATAATTCAACTGTGTAACTTCCTGCAGCAGCATAACCATTGGTTGGATTTTGAGTGGTGCTTTCCACTACTCCATTGTTTGTAAAATCCCAACCCCATTGGTTTATGGTTCCACCATTTCCTACCGATAAATCAGTAAAAGTGGTGGTAGTACCGAAACAAACATTGGTAAATCCAAAAGCAGCTGTAGGTTGTGGTGCTACCGTAACGTTAATTGTTGTAGTATCATTACAGCTATTGGCATCCGAAACTATTAAAGTAACAGGATAAGTTCCATCAGCAGAATAAGTGTATGTAGGGTTTTGGGTAGAATTGTCAATAGTAGTATTATTATCAAAATCCCATTGCCAAGAATTAATTGCAGCGGTTCCATTTGCTGATAAATCTGTAAACGTTGTAGCAAAGTTTTCACAAGCAATATTTGTGGAGAAATTAGCCACTGGATTCGCAAAAACATCTACAGTGGTACTATATGAGTTTGTACAAGTATTATTTGTTGTTACTGTTAAGTTAACAGTGTATGTTCCAGCAGATGCATAAGAATGTGATGGATTTTGAGTGGTATTATCGGTAGTCGTATTATTGTCAAAATCCCAAGCCCAACTAGTTATTGAACCAGAAGATACAGTTGAACCATCCGTAAAAGTTGTTGCAGAATTTAAACAAACATTGGTTGCTGTAAAACTTGCTACAGGATTTGGATTAACCACCACATTAATTATAGTATCGCTTGGACAAGCTCCTGCTGTACCAGCAACTTGTAGTTTTACTGGATATGTTCCTGCTGCAGGAAACGTATAAGTTGGATTTTGAGTGGTATTATCGATTGTTCCATTGTTGTCGAAATCCCAGTTCCACGTATTCACAGTTCCAACTGGTGTAGATATATCATTAAACATTGTTGCTACACCTTGACAAACTGTAGTTGAAGTAAAATTTGCATTAGTACCAGGGGTTACAGTAACATTAATGGTGGTTGTGTCTTTACAGCTATTGGCATCCGAAACAATTAATGTAACCGGATAAGTTCCATCAGCAGAATAAGTGTATGTAGGGTTTTGGGTAGAATTATCAATAGTAGTATTATTATCAAAATCCCATTGCCATGAATTAATTGCAGCCGTTCCATTTGTTGAAACATCTGTAAATGTGGTAGCAAAGTTTTCACATGCTATATTTGTGGAGAAGTTAGCCACTGGATTTGCGAATACATCTACAGTAGTACTAAATGAGTTTGTACACGTATTGTTTGTAGTTACCGTTAAATTAACAGGGTATGTTCCAGCTGATGAATACAAATTTGATGGGTTTTGTGTAGTATTATCGGTAGTCGTATTATTGTCAAAATCCCAAGCCCAACTAGTTATTGAACCAGAAGATACAGTTGAACCATCCGTAAAAGTTGTTGCAGAATTTAAACAAACATTGGTTGCTGTAAAACTTGCTACAGGATTTGGATTAACCACCACATTAATTATAGTATCGCTTGGACAAGCTCCTGCTGTACCAGCAACTTGTAGTTTTACTGGATATGTTCCTGCTGCAGGAAACGTATAAGTTGGATTTTGAGTGGTATTATCGATTGTTCCATTGTTGTCGAAATCCCAGTTCCACGTATTCACAGTTCCAACTGGTGTAGATATATCATTAAACATTGTTGCTACACCTTGACAAACTGTAGTTGAAGTAAAATTTGCATTAGTACCAGGGGTTACAGTAACATTAATGGTGGTGTCATGGCTACATCCTCCTGAATAAGATGTTAAAGTAACTGGAAAAGTTGCTGAAGAAGTAAAAATATAGGTTGGATTTTGGTTAGTATTATCAACAATTCCGTCATTATTAAAATCCCATTCCCAAGCAGTTATAGATGCAGGAGGGGTTGAAGCATCAGTAAATACTGTTGGACTACCCTTACAAACCGTTGTAGAAGAAAAAATTGCTCTAGGAATAATTGGATTTCCAGGAATTAAAGTGTCTATTGAGAATGTGCAAGGTACAAAAGGTGGTGTTGTTAATGTTGTCATATCAACATGATAATTACCAGGTGTACCAACAACAATTGTAGGAGTTCCTTGACCACTAATAATTCCAGGTCCAGTCCATGCGTAGGTATTTAACCCAGGAGGCGCAGTTAAGGTTATGGATTGACCACCACAAATTGCTGGAGAAGAAGCCACCACTTGTTGTGGATTACACTCTGCAGAAATATAAGCGTAACCATAATGACCTGATTGAGTGCAATTAGAGGTAATAAATTCAATGGTAACATTTTGCCCCATGTAAGGATTTAATGGAACGGTAATGGATGTCCAGTTTTTCCAAAAAAGAGGTTGTCCATCAGTACCAGTTACGGAAACAAACCCAGCACTTGTAGCCGCATTTGCTGTAGACACATCAAGTGAAGCACAACCTATTGGATTGTTACTTGCATCATACATTCTAATTTTTAAAAAAGGCAACTCATAATCTTCATGCCCAATTTGAGGATCATTCAAGACCGCAGCAAAATGATAGATAAAATTTTTATTGGCATCGGTCACCAAAAAAGTTTGACGAAGTGCTTGAGCATTGTAACCTAAATTAGCTGATCCCAATCGAATAGAGTTTGAGCCATTAGGTGGGACAACAGATAATGCATTACCCGGAACAATGGGGTCAAATCCTGCAGTCATTACTGTGTGAACACCAGCAGTAGCTGCATTTGTGGCAGTGTTGTTAGCCGCACTATTAAAGCCAACCGTTTGATTTGGGTTATTTTGATTTACCGCCATATATCCATCGGCAGGAGTCCATGGAGAACATGATCCAAACAACGGACAACATTCATCCGTTGCAGGATCATAAGTGTCAAAAAAACCTGCACAAGTTTTAGCTAAACCATTAACAGATATTGAGCTACTTCCATATGAACCAGACCAACCAGAAGTATTTCCAGCTTGAAAACCAGTATTTTCACAAGGTCCGTTCGGTGCTAAAGTTGGCAAAGGTGTAGGAGTAATAACAACGTTACTACTTTTATAATTTATTTCACTGCCATTGTTCAACTCTAAAAAATCGCTATTAGGTTGTATACCCAGCTTAAAATGGTTGTATTTATCAGAAAATAGTGATGAGTTTGCTAAAAATAATTCATCCACTTTTATAAAATCAGGTAAAGCATTGGTTGCCAATAATTTATTTAAATCATAAAAAAAACTTTTGGCATCGGCCTCTAAAAACGTAAAGAAATTAGCAAATTCATTTTCGTTTATGTTTAATGCCTTAAATGCAAGGACAAAATTATTTCTCAATCTATCTTTAGATTCTTTATCATTTGAAAAAGAATAAGCTAATTCATGATGGTTTTCATCATACATTTGTTTACTATGATTTTTTTCAACTTGTTGTGCTTTTGATTGTAATGTAAACAACACTAACAAAACAAAAATTAGTTTATTGTATAAACCTTTCATAATACTTATTTTAGATTCTAGATTAAAGCTAATCATTAATTATTTCTTTTCAAATTCAAAGACGAAAATAATAAAAAAGGGATGCCTCGGTTTAGTATTTTTTCCATTTTTAATCAAAATGTTAAATATTTAACATTTTGATTAAAAATGGCAATCGCTAAATGATAGCTATAATAGAAAGTTATGATTTACCTCTCACTGAGGAAAAACTGCTTAGGAACTGTGATTTTATCAAAGGTATAAAATTGGATGTAAACCAATAAATTATTATTTAGTATGCCATACATTCTATCTAAATCATATGGGTAGGGTTCTCCTTTATCATCTAACTTATTTTTATAATTTTTCATGTGTAAAGCAACTATTTTATTAGATTTTCCAAAAATGTCTTTTACTTCAATACTAAATATAGGAGGTTCAGCCATTACAGAATCTTTTTTATCAGGTTTAAGCTCGTCTAGAACGGTCATTTCGTAGTATATTTTATCAAAAAAACGGAGGTACTGCTTTACCTTTGAGGTATCAAAATTCTTTATGGGCGAAAGTGTTACGCCATCAATAAAACTTAAATTATTCATATTTTGCTGAATATTAAACGATTCTTCAGGTTTATCAAAATAAGTAACATCAATTGATTTAATTTCCTGAGGTAGGTATTTAAAAATTGCGGCATCTTTCCATTGCAATGGATTAGCAAAAAAACGTGTCGTTAAATAGCCATTAAATCCAGGGATATAGGTAATAAAAGGCACTGATGATTTCACACCATCATTTTCCAACACCATATATGTACCTTGGCTGTTTTGAGTAGGTCCACCAATATAATAAACTTTGGCAGGTTTATCTTTACCTAAATATATTTCTACTTTGGTGGTATTTGTAGCAATTTCTCGAACAACATTATTAAAAGCAACCTTTGCCACAGGTGCTTTTACGGCAATTTGTGAAAACGTGGTCATTAATACTGATATGCATTCAGGACGCGCCTTATAGTTGCCATCAACTACCCAATAATTTTCGGTTCTTGTCAAGGTTACTTTTTCACCTTTAGAATCAGAAATAAATATTTTATCAATACTTGCCGTATCTTTAATAGCAAAATCTTTTAATTCATTTTTTATTGTTCCACTGCTATTCGTAACATAATAATAAACTGCTACGGCAGCTAAAACGAGGAGGATTATGAGTAAAAATTTATTGTTTTTCATGCTATATCAATTGACTTTAGTGTGATAATTTTTTTTCGAAATTGAATTTAGCTATTTTGTATACTTTCGTTTTCTATCGTAATAATGAGCTATACCAAATATCAAGATAAATCCAATGGGTAAAACGGTGTTAATAAGTTGCCATTTAAACTTCATTTTTTTTAATATGGTCTTATCTAATAATCGAATGGTTAATTTTTTTGAACGAACACCCATAAAACCTGAGTCGTCGCACAAATAGTTAACCACATTAAGCATAAAATCATCATTTCCAAATTGCTGGTTGGTAAACCTATCATAGCCTAATTGGTAATATTCGCTTGTTTTTACGTTAACGTAATTTTTTGCAATATCTCCGTCGGCTACAACCACCATTTTGTTTTCATCACTTGCTGATTTGAAATTAATTTCATTGCTATTAGCGATTTGAGGACTCACTCTATTTTTAAAAACCGACTCAAATTTTCCTTCCAATAAAACCGCTGCAACTTGATTTCCATCGGTAAATTGTGATTGGTCTGGTTCGATTCTAAGCATACCTAAACTCACTCTTGTTGGAGTCTTAGCAACCTTGGTATACATCGATGATTTCAATAAACCTGTTTTACGAATATTAGGGCGAGCGATGGTATCAATTGTACTCACAAACTCACCTTTTACGGCATTTATATTGTTAACAATTGGATGAGAATTCGCTTGTGTTAGCAAAGGAAAAAAGAACCAAGGAAATAACTGCGTTTTTGGTTGATTACCCACTCTACCAGTTACAACAGGAATTGGTGCTGATTGAATATCTAAAATCAAATCGGTGTTTAATCTTACTCCATAGGTAAACAATTGGTCATTAAGATTTAAGTCTTGCGGAATTGCCATAGTAATATCGGCATTTTGTAAACTGTCCATTGAAGCAAAAACTGGATCAATCATCCACACAACTTTTCCACCATACATAATGTATTGGTCAATAATAAATTTATCTTTCTCTGAAAATGCTTGAGTTGGTTTTGCAATAATTATTGCATCGTAGTTAATTTTCACCTTAAAAGCCTTAAGGCTATCTACCATAACCCTTTCGGCTAAACTTGTTAATTCTTCATTTAACGGAATTCTATCAACAATATAAAACTCAGCTAACATAGTTGCTAACGAAGCTGTTTCTACTTTATCTAATTCACCATGACCTTCAATTAACGCCACTTTAGGTTTATTTTGAACTACTAAATTTCTGATGGCATTAGCAATTTCATATTCTAGACCTTCTATAGAACTATTTAGCATGGTTTCGGCAGACATACCCATTTGACTTTTGAGTAACTGAACAGGAATATCCTTACCTCGATAACTAAATATGGCACCTGGCCAAATTATTTTATTCGAATTTCCATCTTCTTCCTTTACATTTAAATCAGTAGGGCGAAGACCTTCTTTGTACAACTGTTTATAAATTTCTTCTCGAACTTTTTCATCAGGACTTTCGGATGGGTTAATAAATTCGTATTCTAGATTGGTGTTAGAATAAACTCTAAATTCGTTCAACATTTCGCGCGTTTCGTCGCGTAAACGTTTAAATCCAGCAGGAAAATCTCCTTCAAGATAAACCTTAATATAAACAATATCTTCAAGATTTGATGCTAATTTTTTACTATTATCAGATAATGTGTATCGTTTTTCGGAGGTTAAATCAAAACGACCAAAAGCAAAAGAACCTATATAATTAATAAGGATAATGATAACAATCCCTGCAAAAAAAGTGGTCAAATCTTTCTTTTTATTTACATTTTTCCCTACCATTTTCTACTCCCCAACACTGTTTTAGTAAATAATAAAAATAGAAAAATTAAACCTAAAAAATAAATTACATCACGAGTATCAATAACGCCTCTACTCATTGAAATATAATGAGTATTAATTCCCAAATTAATGATAATATCGTCAATTGGTCCAAACAAGTTTAACGAACTTATTGACTCAAAACCAACGTAAGAAAAAAAGCACAAAAAAACTGCTACAATAAATGAAATGATTTGATTATTGGTAATTGCACTAGAAAACAACCCAATAGATACAAATACACTGCCTAAAAAAAGCAACCCAAAATAAGAACCGATTGTTCCTCCAATATCAATATTGCCAATAGGAGCCCCTAATTGATAAATAGAATAAAAATAAAGTAAAGTTGGAAGTAAAGAAAATAATACCAACGAAAAACCAGCAATATATTTTGCAATAACAATTTGAAAATCTGTCAATGGTTTGGTTAATAACAACTCCATTGTACCCGTCCTACTTTCTTCAGAAAACAGCCTCATTGTTATAGCTGGAATTAAAAACATAAATACCCATGGAGCAATGTAAAACAACGAACCAAGACTAGAATAACCTGATTCTAAAACATTTGTTTCACCAGGAAAAATCCATAAAAACAACCCAATGGTTGTTAAAAAAACCGCAATAACAATGTATCCAATTAAGGATCCTAGAAAACTACGTATCTCTTTATTTATTAATGAAAACATTTAATTAGTTAATAGTTTCCAAAAATAACATTTTTTAAATGAAGTGAACTGTTGATGTAAGGTTAAAATATGTTAATAAGAGATTTTATACCAAAATCAAAAAAACATGAATCACTCGTACATTCATTTTACTATTGCATAAGAGAGCGGTAACTTGTGGTGCATTTGATAAAAAATTTAAATGGAAACTTTTTTATTGAAAACTAAGCCCAAATGTACTAAGCGTTCATAGTATTTATTTGTTATAATTATAACATTCTTTTAAATATTTAAAATATTATTATTTTTGTACAAAAATTAGTAATTAACCCATGATAGTAGTAAAATTTGGAGGAACATCGGTCGGTTCAGCAGAACGATTTAAATCTGTTTCTCATTTAGTAACAAACGATACCCCTAAAATTGTGGTATTGTCAGCCATGTCTGGTACAACCAACTCCTTAATTGAAATTTCAAAGTACTTATATAACAAAAAAATAGAAAGTGCTCTGTTAGAGATACATCAACTCGAAATAACGTATAAATTAACCATTGCTGAATTGTTTAGCAAAACAGAATTTGTAAACAAGGCGGAAGAATTAATGGTTTCACATTTTAATTATATAAGAAGTTTTACTCAGGGTATGTTTACCATGTTCGAAGAAAAAGCAATTTTGGCTCAGGGAGAGTTATTATCGACGACCTTATTTCACCTATATTTACAAGAACTAAGAGTAGAATCGGTATTGTTACCTGCATTAAATTTTATGCGAATTAATCCCGACCATGAACCTGATACCAAAGCAATAAAAGAAAATATACAGCTAGAACTATCAAAAAATTCAAAATGCAAACTCTTTATCACCCAAGGATTTATCTGTAGAAACTCGTTCGGAGAAATAGATAACCTAAAAAGAGGAGGTAGCGATTATACCGCTTCCCTAATTGGGGCAGCTATTAATGCAAAAGAGATTCAAATTTGGACCGATATTGACGGTATGCACAACAATGACCCTAGAATTGTTAACCGTACCTACCCAATCTCACATTTATCGTTTGATGAAGCAGCCGAATTAGCATATTTTGGTGCAAAAATTTTACATCCATCAAGTGTTTTACCAGCCAAACTAAACAACATTCCCGTACGTTTAAAAAACACATTAGAACCCAGTGCAAATGGAACATTAATTAGTTCTATATCAAGCGGTAGCGGAATAAAAGCAGTTGCTGCAAAAGACCACATTACCGCTATAAAAATAAAATCTGGACGGATGTTGCTAGCCTATGGTTTTATGAGAAAAGTATTCGAGATATTTGAAGCGTACAAAACACCAATCGACATGATTACAACCTCCGAAGTTGCTATTTCTATTACCATTGATGAAACCATCTATTTGAACGAAATTGTAAACGAGTTAAAAAAATTGGGGACCGTTGATACCAACGATAATCTGACCATAATTTGTGTGGTTGGAGATTTTATTGCCGAAAGTAAAGGCTATGCCTTGAAAGTTTTCGACGCTTTACAAGATATACCGGTTCGAATGATTTCATATGGAGGTAGTCTTCATAATATCTCTTTGCTAGTTCACACTTCCGATAAAAAAGAAGCATTAATTTCGCTCAATGAAAAACTCTTTACATGATTACACCTCAACATATCGAACAATACAAAAAACTAAAAACTCCTTTTTATCATTACAATTTGGAGATTTTAGAGCAAACACTCGTTTTACTTACAACAGAATCGAACCGATACGGCTATCACGTACACTATGCTTTAAAAGCAAATGTAAATGATGCTGTTTTGGCAACCATAAAAAAATACCAACTAGGTGCCGATTGTGTGAGTGGAAACGAAATAAAAAAAGCGTTAAAAACAGGTTTTGGAAATGGAAACATTGTTTTTGCAGGTGTTGGAAAAACCGACAACGAAATTAATTTTGCGATAGACAACGATATTTTTTGTTTCAACTGCGAATCGTTGTCCGAAATGGAAGTAATTAATGAACTTGCTGAGAAGAAAAAAAAATTAGTAAACATTGCTCTTCGAATCAATCCAAACATTAATGCCAAAACGCACCATTATATTACCACAGGATTGGAAGAAAACAAATTTGGTATCAACATGTGGGAAATGGCAGAGGTTATTCCTGCTATTAAAAAACTTGAGAACCTTAAACTTATTGGCTTACATTTTCATATTGGTTCGCAAATTACCGACCTAGAAATTTTTAGAAGCCTGTGTTTACGCATCAACGAAATACAAGAATGGTTTTACCAACGCCACATTATTGTTGAACACATTAATGTTGGTGGCGGCTTGGGTGTTGATTACGAAAACCCCGACAACAATTTAATTCCTGATTTTAAGGGATATTTTGAACAATTTCAACAGTTTTTGGCACTACGACCTCAACAGCAATTGCATTTTGAACTAGGCCGTTCTATAGTTGCCCAATGCGGAAATTTAATTACTAAAGTGCTTTACGTAAAAAAAGGTGTAAACACCAATTTTGCAATTGTAGATGCAGGCATGACCGATTTGTTACGCCCTGCTTTATACCAAGCCACCCACAAAATAGAGAATTTAACCACCACCTCAACCGAACTGGAGTACTACGATGTAGTTGGACCAATTTGTGAATCGTCGGATTGTTTTGCTAAAGCATTGTTATTTCCTTCAACCAAACGTGGCGATATTATTGCCATAAGAACCGCTGGTGCTTACGGCGAAGTAATGGCTAGTAATTACAATTTAAGAAACACCATTGAGAGTTTTGTTTTTTAAAACCTAATGTCATACTGAATGAAGTTTTATAGCAATTTTAATTGCTCCATAAAACAACATGAAATATCTCTTTCTGTCACACTAACCAAAGCGGAAGTACTTCTAATAATTCACTTCCGATTAGAAAGAAGATTCTTCACTTCATTTGTTAACGTCCGTCAACTGACGGACTAACAAATTTTGTTCAGAATGACAAAAAAATGGGATTCCACGATTTAACACCATTGAAGTCTTGTTTACCAAAACCTACGTGCTTAATTTAGTACCCCTGTAAGCACTAAGCTGAGGCGTTGGCAATTTAGCGAAGGGCTTAGTGATTTTGTTTTTCATAATTCATAAACAAAAATACTATTTTTTATAATGTATTGTGTTTGCTCGACCTAAGTAACTGCCCTCTTTGCCCTCTCAATCCGTCAGCTGACGGACGCACTTTTACAGCTTAGGGCTTACGAGGGGGAAACTCCCTTCCCTTCGGGAAGGGTTGGGGATGGGAACTACCACTCCTTACTTGTCCGATACACCGAACCTTTAAAAACACCTACGATGTCGCCTTTTTGGTTGGTAACGGGTATGTTGTAAATGCCTATTTTGTTGGTTAAACTTACTTCAGTTGCTTCGGCAGTTAATACATCTCCAACATTTACCGCATTGGGGTAAGAAATGGAACATTCTAATGCAACACTTAACCTACCATGAGCATTAGAGGCAAAAGCCAATGCACTATCGGCTAACGAAAAAGTAATGCCGCCGTGTATAATTCCAAAACCATTGCACATTTCTGGTCGTACTTGCATTTGCAATTTGCAAGAGCCTTTTGCTGATGCCAAAATTTTTATACCCAACCACTGACTAAAAGCGTCAGTTTCCATCATTTTATCTACAATTGCTGTCATTAAAAGTATTTTTTACTGTTTGTTAGAAAATTTGTCAATTCGAGTGTCCCGCACTTCCGCGGGATGTATCGAGAATACAAATTTTCGAAGCAAAAAAGTGTGTTCTCGATACTTTTTCTTTCAGAAAAAACTCGAACTGACACTTTTTTATCGAAAATTATAAATGCACCATATTTAAATTTACACACCCCTAGCCCCTCTCAAGAGGGGAAGCACCCTTCCCTTCAGGAAGGGTTAGGAATGGGCTTTTACCATTCTTCTCAACAATACACTTGGTCGGTAGCGGTCTTCTCCATATTCTGCAAAAAGGTGTTCGAGTTTTGCCAATACATTTGCTAAACCCATTTCATCAGCCCAAGCCAACAAACCTTTCGGGTAATTTACTCCTTTGGTCATGGCTAAATCGATATCCTCTCTGCTGGCAATATTTAAAAACAAAGCATCAATGGCTTCATTCATCAACATCACCAAAATTCTATCGCAAATTTCTTTACCGAGTTTTTCGTCTTTTTTTGGCTGTGGTTGTTCCACTCCCTCAGCATAGTTGTAATAACCTCTACCAGTTTTTCGTCCAAACCAACCTGCCTCGGTACGACGTTTTTGGGTCAACGATGGTTTGTAGCGTGGGTCGTAATAAAAAGCTGCAAATACCGATTCGGTTACTGTATAGTTGATGTCGTTACCAATGTAATCCATCAACGTAAATGGACCCATTTTAAAACCACCTATTTCGGTCATTGCCCAATCGATGGTTGCAAAATCGGCAACTCCTTCTTCGTAAATTTTTAAAGCTTCGCCATAAAACGGACGAGCCACACGGTTGACAATAAAACCCGGTGTATCTTTGGCTAAAACAGATACTTTTTTCCAACTGTCGATTAATGCTTTCGAAGAGGTGGTAGTTGCTTCCGACGTTTGCACCGCAGGAATAATTTCTACCAATGGCATTAAAGGTGCCGGATTAAAAAAGTGAATTCCAATTACTCGTTCGGCTTTTTTGCACGCCGAGGCAATAGAAGCAATGGATAACGAAGAAGTATTACTCGCTAAAATACACTCGTGAGAAACGATGCTTTCTAGTTGAGCAAAAACTTTCTTTTTTACTTCCAAATTTTCTACAATGGCTTCGATAACCATATCGCACTCCTTAAAATCGGCAATGTTTTTAGAAAACGTGATCCTTCCCATAATTACATCTGCTGTGGCTTGGTCAATTTTATCTTTCTCCACCAATCTTGTTAAAATGTTCTTCAAATTAGCAGCAGCTTTGTTTAACGCTTCTTCATTTAAATCGACCAACACCGTTTGGTGTTTTTGTGTCGCAGCAATTTGTACAATTCCAGAACCCATTGAACCAGCTCCGAGAACGCCTATGGTTTGAGGTTTGAGGTTTGAGGTTTGAGGTTTGATTAAGTTCATGTTTGTTATTTTTTTTGTAATCTAAACTTATTATCTATACTAATCACAACTTTAACCCGTTGTGCATTTAGAAGAATTTTTAATAAAAAAGGTGTCAGTTCGAGT
>JAVHRO010000076.1:0-14333 GCA_036171675.1 Vicingus sp.
AGTATCTATAGGAAAATTTAAAAAAATTACAAAATCAATTTATGCAACGGTCTTGATTTAATTCAATACATTTTAACATTAAAACAATAAATTCATGAACAAATATCTTAAAGAATCTCTATTATGGTTAATGATGTTGTTGCCCATGGTATATCTAGCTAATGTTTGGAATGTTTTACCCGAACAAGTACCCACGCATTTTGGTTTCGATGGTAAAGCGAACGATTGGTCGAGTAAAAAATCGCTTATTTACCTCATTCCAGGGCTGCAATTTAGTATATATCTACTCATGTTACTTATTCCTGCAATCGACCCAAAAAAGAAAATTGAACAAATGGGTGACAAGTATTTTAACTTTCGGTTAATACTAACTATTTTTCTTTCTTTATTATCAACCTATATTGTTTATGCAAGCAAGGTGGGAAATATAAAAAATCCAAACCTATTGTTCGCATTAATTGGGGTAATGTTTGCTATGCTAGGGAATTATTTTCAAACACTTAGGCCAAACTATTTTATTGGCATTCGAACACCATGGACGTTGGAAAACGAAAATGTTTGGAAAAGTACACATCGTTTGGGTGGTAAAATTTGGATGATTGGAGGAATTATCATAGCCATTCTTTCGTTTAATATTACCGATAATCAAATGTTCTCCATCATTTTTTCAACCACGCTATTTATTTTGGCAGTTATACCCATTTTTTATTCCTATTGGGCATTTAAAAACGATAAAAAAATATAATTTCTTGTTCCATTTAATTGCGCCCATCAAATTATTTGATTCATTGTTTTTTCAAAACCTGAATAGCAAAAGTCGTAATAACTTTAACCAAACAATACACATTTTATTAATCAAAAAAGATAGCTTGAAATAGTTGAAGGCTCAATTTTGGTAATACAATCGCAATCCAATCCTTTTGAACATTTTTCACAAAATGGATAATAAACCACTGCTTGTGCATGTTTGCCAACTGGCATCCATCGCCCTGGATGAATAGGCCGTTTAGGAGAGTACAACCCAATTGCTTTTTTGTTTAATGCCGCTGCAATATGAAGTGGGCCTGTGCTTGCCGCCACCAAACCATCAGTATTTGCTATAAAAGCAATAAAATCAGTTAAACTTAATTTTCCGATGAGTGAAACTAAATTATCGTTATCGAATAAAAAGACATTACCTATCAATTTTCCCTCATCTTCTGTTCCGGAAATAAATAATTTAAATTTTTCTTTAGGCAGTAGTTTAGTTAAAGCTAAGTAATTGTTCAACCCCCATTCCTTGGCGCTTCCTTTCGATTTAGGATGAAGAATAATGTTTGTTCGGGTTGTATCTATTAAACTTTTTAACTCCGAATTTAACGTTGGGATGTTTTCAAAGCCATAAAAATTTGCCAATTCAGCTAATTCGAAACGCTCTAAAATACCAAGTGGTGCTAATAATTTTAAGTTGAGTTGACTTTCGTGCAAATTGGATTTGTTGCGCGAAAAATGAACTTTTTTGTTGCAGGTAAAAAAATGAAAAACTCGACCGAATGTGCCTATCCTAAAAGGAATATTAGCTTCTTTAACTAGTTTTGCTAAAACTTTATTTGGAAAAACATGGATAAACACATCTGAGTCATAATTCTTTAATACTTGCAAGGCGTTCGGGTTATTTTGTAATTCATCCCAATTGATAAAATCATCGACAAATTTGCTCAATGCAACAACGGGTTTAGTGTATGTTTTTCCTAGAAAAATTAATCGAGATTTCGGATAATATTTTTTAATAATTCCAGCCATTGGCAAGGTTAAAACCACATCACCAATACTATCGGTTCGACTTATGATTATGGTTTTAATGTCCATTTTTAACCCAATGTTGTGTTAATTTTGAATACTTCAGGTAAGTGGCATAAGCAGAAATTCGCGCAATCGTAAAGCCCGCTGAGCCATCTAAAAAACCTAATTTGAAGATATAATCCTTAATAAATTTTACTATAGGACTCAAATAAATTTTTATTACACCTACTTTTTTCCCAGATAGATACAAATCGTTAGATGCAATTGTAGTAAATTTTTCCGCCTGAGCATAGTGTTGCTCAATACTATAATAGCTATAATGTAAACAATCGCCTTTTAAATGTAGAATGTTAACTGGCGCTGAAAATTCTAATTTCTCATGTATCTCCCCAACCCATTTGGTTATTGATTTATCAAAAATTCTAATTTTTGAGTCGGGATACCAACCTCCATGTCTTATCCAAGAACCACAATAATTGGTTAATCGATTAAAGCTACCAACCATAGGTGTTGACTGTTTTTTAAAATCAATGATGGCCATTATAAGTTCTGGAGAAAGGGCTTCGTCGGCATCGAGCGATAAAATCCAGTTGTGTATTGCCTGAGAGTTGGCAAAGTTTTTTGATTCGGAGTACCCCTCCCACGTTTTCTCTATAAAATTAACGTTGTTTTTTACACAAATTTCTTTGGTTTGGTCGGTCGAAAATGAATCCACCACCACAATCTCATCAGCGACATCTTTAACAGAAGACAAACAGCGTTGAATGTTTTTTTCTTCGTTAAACGTAATTATAACAACTGACAATTTGATTTGCATAGTACAAATAAACGAAAAGTATCGGTTTTATTGTTTTGCTTTTTTCAAGGTAAAAGAAAATGTTGAACCAACATCTACCGTGCTTCTTAAGTTTATGGTTTGATGATGGGCCTCAATAATATGTTTTACAATAGCCAAGCCCAACCCAGTTCCCCCACTATCTCTTGCCCTTCCTCTATCTGTTCGGTAAAAGCGTTCAAAAAGTCGTTTATGGTGCTTTTCTTCAATTCCTTGTCCATCATCAGCCACCTCTATTAAAATATTTTCGTCCATATCGTAAAACTTAATCTTTGTTTCGCCATTTTCTTTTCCGTATTTTATAGAGTTAACGATAAGATTTACCAACACTTGATTTATTTTTTCGGAATCAGCCATTACAAATACAGGTTTGTTAATGGTATTTTGAATGGAAAGACGAATGTTCTTTTCTTTGGCATTTAACACCAATGAATTAAGTACTTCTTGAGTTAGATCCACAATGTTAATTCTTTCAAAAACCATTGCAATTACACCTGATTCGAGTTTACTAATAACATCCAAATCTTCAATAAGTGCAATCATTCTATCCACACTTTTGTTGGCTCGTTGCAGGTAATCTACATTAATTTTTTTGTCAAAAATTCCACCCTCTAATAGGGTTAATAAATACCCCTGAATACTAAAAATGGGTGTTTTTAATTCGTGAGAAACGTTACCAACAAACTCTCTACGGTAGGTTTCCATTTCTTTTAACCTCTCTATTTCGAGTTTATTTTTTTTATCCCAATCAATAACCTCCTCGCGCACCCTGCTAATAATATCGTTATCTAAACTAAAATCAGTTAATGCATCATCTTTACTCAATTTTAGATTATGTATGGTTCTATAAATTAGCTTAATTTTTTTATAAATAAACTGTTCAATAGCAATAAGAAACCCAAAATAGGAGATGAGTAGTGATGTTAAAAAAATAAAAAGTAGCGAAATTATATGTATATGCTCAAGGAAATATTCCGACAAAAAAACAATTACAGTTACCGATGATGCGACAACAAAAGATAAGCGCAAGGCTATTTCTTTAGGGGTAAGGTTTTTCACACAACAAATTTAAATGAAAAATACTGTTTTAAAGTAAATGTTACTTGATTAGTTGTGGTTAAATTTCAAACTTGTAACCAACCCCTTTGATGGTTTTAATGTATTGGTCACCCAATTTTTCACGTAATTTTCTAACGTGTACATCTATGGTTCTATCACCAACTACCACATCACCACCCCAAACACTGTCTAATATAATTTCTCGTGTAAATACTTTGCCAGGTTTAGAAAACAACAAAGCCAACAATTCAAATTCTTTTTTTGGTAAAGAAAACTCTTCTTTGTCTTTAAACACCAAATAACGTTCTCGATCAATTCTTATCCCCCCAACCTCATCATTTTCTACCTCACCTTTGCCTCCTTTTCTTCTTAATATTGCATTAATTCGGCTCACCAACAAACGTGGTTTTATAGGTTTTGGGATGTAATCGTCAGCACCGGCATCAAAACCTGCTACTTGTGAGTAATCTTCTCCTCGTGCGCTTAAAAAAATAATTAACGTATCTTTAAATTTATCAATATTACGTAGTTCGTGACAAGTTTCGATGCCATCCATTTCGGGCATCATTACATCTAAAATAATTAAATCGGGGTTTTCTTTTTTAGCTAATTGAATCGCATCTTTACCATTGTTACAGGTAATTACCTGAAATCCTTCCTTAGTTAAATTATACCTGATAAACTCCAAAATATCATTTTCATCGTCAACTAATAATATCTTTTCCATAATAAGTAAATCATTGAATTTCAGGCACAAAGTTACGCCCTATATTTTATGTGATGTGTTAACTTAATATTAAATTGTCTGAACACCCTGTAGTGTTGAAATGAATTGTTTTATTGAAAATTTTAATTTAATCTAGGTAACACCTACTTAACACCAACATAAAGGAATCATAAACTTAGATTCATGATGTACTAATTTACCACTAGTTATTTTGCATTGTAAAAAATTAAAAATAATAACTAAAACAATTAAAATGAAAACTAAACAATTATTAATTGCAACATTGGTAGTAATAGGGACCAGTATGTTCGTTACATCTTGTAGTAAAGACAACACCTCCGACCCAATTGCCCCTACACCTACAGTTCCAGTTGCTAGTAACGAAGTAGTTGTAACCGGTAACATTGGAGCAAGTACAACATGGACAAAAGACAAAGTGTATATTTTAAACGGTAGAGTTATTGTAACTGCTGGTACATTAACTATACAAGCTGGAACAGTAATTAAAGGTAGAGCGGGAATTAACTCTAACTCTTCCACGCTAATTATTGCAAGAGGAGCTAAAATAGATGCGCAAGGAACATCAACTTCTCCAATTATTTTTACTGCAGAAGCTGATGCTATTGTTTCAGGGCAAATCGAAAGCCCTAACCTAGACCCAACTCAAGGTGGTTTATGGGGTGGGGTTGTTCTTTTAGGTTATGCACCAGTATCCGATTTAAACGGTGGGGCTAATGGTCAATTGGAAGGAATTCCCGCTAGTGTTACCGAAGGTGTTTATGGTGGTAATGATCCTGCAGATAATTCAGGAATATTAAAATATGTTTCCATTAGACATGGTGGTACTGTTTACCAACCTGGCAAAGAAATTAATGGTTTAACACTTTGTGGTGTTGGAACAGGTACTGAAATTAATCATATAGAAATTATTACTACTGAAGATGATGGCATTGAGTTTTTTGGTGGAAGTGTAAATATTTCTAGTGTAATCTGTTATAAAGGTGGTGATGATGGTTTGGATATTGACCAATCCTATTCAGGAACTATCACAAACTTTGTAATTTTCCAAGGAGATAGAAGTGATAAATCATTTGAAATTGACGGACCAGAAAATGCAATTAATCCTAACGGTAAATTTACTATAAATGGAGGATATGTAATTAGTAACGGAACAAACCCTTATTACGCTATGCTTAAAGAAGGAGCACAAGGTGAGTTGAAAAATGTATATTTCACTAACTTTCCAACACCAACATCTGGTCAAGGAGTAATCTTTGCATCAGGGTTAACACAAACGAACTACGATAACGACATATTAACTGTTCATGCTAATATTTTTAACCTATCAGGTGGATTAACTATCGCCGACATAACAGATGGAACTGTTAATGACGCTAAAATGACCACAAACAATTCTGTGGGAGTAAGTTCAAACGGAGTATTTAATGCTTCTGAATTTAACGGATGGTCATTAGTATATTCAAAAGGTTGGTTGTCAGTATTAAACTAATTAACAATTAGTTAATATTTACCTAATATTCACACTATCTAAATGAAGTAAAATTGCCGCAGATTAATCTGCGGCAATTTTTATATCAACATTACAACCATGAGGTCAAAAAAAATAACAACTTTTTTAATAGTAATAATCGTTTCCATTCCGTTATTTGCCCAAAAAGGTAAGATTAGAGGAAAAATTATTGAAGATGGTACTGGTCAATCATTAATTGGTTGTAGTGTGGTAATTGAAGGAACAACCATAGGAAGTATTACCGATTTTGATGGTAATTTCGCTATTGAGGT
Organism: Vicingus sp.; assembly: GCA_036171675.1. GTDB lineage: Bacteria > Bacteroidota > Bacteroidia > Flavobacteriales_E > Vicingaceae > Vicingus. The sequence continues at coordinate 6,207 of JAVHRO010000076.1, forward strand.
TGAACCTGGAACGTATAATCTAGTTTCTTCTTATATTTCATTTGCAACGCAAAAAATTACCAATGTTAATGTAAAACCATATGCTGTTTCGGTAATTAACATAAGAATGAAGGACCAAGCAATTACTGGTGAAACATTTGAATTAACCGCTAAACAAGTAGTAAACAATGAGGCAGCCATTGCAACAATAAAACAAAAATCAGTTAATCTAATTGATGGCATTTCAGCACAAAGTTTCGCAAAAACAGGTGATAATTCAGCCGCTGGAGCATTAACTAGAGTTACTGGTGTTTCTATTCAGGGAGGAAAAGATGTTTATGTAAGAGGACTTGGAGACCGATATAGCAAGACAATATTAAATGGAATTACCATCCCTGGGTTAGACCCTGATAGAAATGCTGTACAGGTTGATATTTTTTCTACCAACGTAATCGATAATATTATTGTTTACAAAACATTTTCGCCTGATTTGCCAGCCGATTTTACTGGTGGAATGGTTGACATTGTAACCAAAGATTTTCCTGAGCAACAATTTATTGAAGGTTCCATTTCATTGGGTTATAATCCGTTGATGAATTTACGAAATGATTTTTTGTCATTTAATGGGGGAAGTGCTGATATGTTTGGACTAGGTGCAAACGATAGAGTTTTACCATTTAGTAAAAAAGAACAAATTCCATCACCTTTTACTTCGCCTACCGCTAACGCCACTATCGAAAAATTTACCAAAATGTTTGATAAAGAAATGGCTTCGATTAAAACCAACAGTTTTTTAAACGAAAACATCAGTTTAAGTTATGGTAATCAGTTTAATCGAGAAAAAACAACATACGGCTTTATCACCACTTTAGGCTACAAAACCACTTACACTATGGTTGATGATATAGAAGTGAACAGAAGTTTTAAAAACAATAACAAAACCATTTATCCTCTGTTAGTTTTTGAAAAAGATTCTGGACAGATTGGTACAGTGGATGTAATGTGGAATGCCTTATTTAGCGGATCTATAAAACGCAAAAAGAGTAAATATTCGGTCACCTTCTTGCACACCCAAAATGGTATAAAAACAGCATCCAAAATGTTTCAAGAATCACTAGAAGGCTCAAATATTGCAGGAAACAATTTAGATAAAACTATGCTTTATTACAATCAACGCAGCATTACCAATATGTTAATTAATTCAACTCATCACTTTACAGAAAACTTAGAATTAAAACTTGCATTATCTCCTTCTCTAGCAATAAATAGGGAGCCGGATTTGCGTCAAACCTACTTTAACGTAAGTTCAACCCATGAATACACCATCGACGGTGGTAATGGTGGTGCAGTTAATAGGTCATATCGTAATTTGCAAGAAACTAACCTAAATGGAAAAGCAGATTTAAGAAAATCGTTTAAACAATGGTCGGGTTTAGAAAGTAAAATAAAAGTTGGTATTAATTATGTTAATAAACAACGAAATTTTGATGTATTGGCATACACGTTCAATCATTTTGGGTCGGGAATTAGTTTTACTGGAAATCCTAACGAGGTATTTTACAATCAAAATTTAATAAACAACTCCACTTTAATTCCAAAAGGCTATTACGCGCTTGGAGCAATCGATTCATCGAGCATTTTTACGTCAAAAATCAATATTTACGCTGGTTATTTAATGAACGAGTTACCGTTAGACTCTTCTTTAAAAATTATTTATGGAGCTAGAGTTGAAAAAGCAACCATGCAATACACTGGTCAAAAACAAGCAGCCAGCAAACCAGAAGATTATTTAAAAAATACTACTATACTTGATGAACTAGACTTTTTGCCCGCAATTAGCGTTGTTTATTCAATATTTAAAGACTTTAATGTTAGGGTTAATTATAGCAAAACATTAGCTAGACCATCATTTAAAGAAAAATCGTTGGCTCAAATTTACGATCCAGTTTCACAGCGAACTTTTATCGGAAATTTAGATTTATTAGAAACCAACATTGATAACTACGATTTACGTCTAGAAAAATATATGGGCTCAAGCGATATTATTTCCATAAGTGGTTTTTACAAGGTGTTTAAAAACCCGATAGAAATTGTAGCCTATGGCGCTTCCACCCCAAACGATATTACCCCAAGAAATGTTGAAAAAGCAACAGTTTTAGGGGTTGAGTTTGAGCTAAAGAAAAAGTTAGGGTTTATCAGCGATAAACTAAAAAATGTGGTGATTGGGAGTAACGTTACCCTCACAAAATCGGAAGTTGATATGAATTTAGCAGAATATTTAGGCAGGGTTCAAGAAGCACGAAATACTGAAACCTTAAGTAAAACAAGGGTGTTTCAAGGTCAAGCTCCTTATTTGGTAAATTCGTTTGTTGGATACGAAAATTTTGACAAAGGTATAGATGTGAACCTGTCATACAATGTACAGGGTAAGAGCTTAAGGGTGGTTGGTATTTCGCGAATTCCAGATATTTACTCCATGCCATTCCATTCGTTAAATTTTAAAATGTCAAAAAAATTAGGAACAAAAAAAGCACACAGTCTTAGTTTAACGATAACCAATTTACTTTCTTCAAAACAAGAACAGTATTACAAATCGTTTGGCACAAGCTCGATATATTATACTGCTAGCATGGGAAGAACTTTTAGTGTAGGTTATTCGTTTACTATTAAATAAAACAACTCTGTATTGTTTAAATAGTAACAAATTTTGCGAACCCAATAAAGTTTCGATCATTTCATAGATTTATTTGTTGGCCTCATTCGCAAATTATTCGTGTTAGTCTAAGTTAATATTAGATTAATCCACAATTAATATTGCTGATATACCTTTGGTAGCATAATAAAAGTGATCACCCTAAGAGGATTGTAACCAATCTAAACTAACCGCTTGAAATTTTTAAAAGTGTTATGGTGAAAAAAGGTAATTATTCAAATCGATTTTTAATCGATAAATTGATTGGCAACGAAGAGATAGACAATGACCATTTAAAAAATCAATTTATATCGCTATATCATTCTAATGAGGAGCTAAAATCGAGCTTAAGATATGCTCAAATTATACAAAGTGGTGTATTACCAAAAAGCAGACATTTTTATAGAATGTTTGAAGATTATTTAATTTTATATAAGCCACAATCCTATGTAAGTGGTGACTTTTATTGGATAGGAGAAGTAGGCAATAAAATATTATTTGCAACTGGCGATTGCACCGGTCATGGTGTTCCTGGGGCTATGCTAACCATGCTAGCACATAGCTTTTTAAACCATCTCATTTTAGGAAAACAACTTACCAACACATCGATTATACTCAAAGAGTTTGATAAAAAATATATTGAAACCTTTCAGGATGAAAACGACAATTATTACTCAAATGATTGGATAGATATTGCCTTATGCAGTTTCGACAAAGACACATTCGAGTTGCAGTTTTCAGGAGCTAAACGTAAAATTTTAGTTGTTAATAAACAAGAAAGCAACATTATAAAAGGCAGTAATTATCCTTTAGGAGGTTGGCAAATTGAAAAAAATAGGGATTTTAACGCTCATACCATTGATGTAAAAAAGGGTGATATGGTTTATCTTGGCTCTGATGGATTTCAAGATCAAATTGGTGGTAATATGGCTAAAAAATTCGGCTCTAAACAACTTCATAAATTGCTTGAAGATATTTATGCGCTACCTTGTGAAAAACAACTGATGATTTTAAAAAATAAATTTAAGGCTTGGAGGCAAAGGGAACAACAGCTTGATGATGTTTGTATTATGGGAATTAGAATTTAATAACTAGCCTTTAAACCAAAGCTATACTTCATTTCAACAAATTGATTTATCATTACGCAAAACAATAAAGCGATAACCTTTTAATAACCAATACCTCACAAACAATTAACCTGCTCAATACCTTTAAAAAACATTAGAAAATCAACTTTGATTATTCTAAATTATTGAATTATGGAACCATTAATTGCCAAGAAAGATTTTCAAAAGTTTTTACAAACTGAAAGTAAAACACTAGCGCCGTTTTCCAATTTGTTAATGGAACTATTAATGTTGAACAAAATGAATAAGGTTTATTCTGAAACACTCAACACCAACCCAATGGATTTTATTAGCAATGTTTTAGAAAACCTTAACATCAGTATTCAAGTTTCGGAACAAGATTTAGCAAAAATTCCATTAACGGGCAGTTTTATAACCATATCCAACCATCCGTACGGTGGAATTGATGGCTTAATTTTACTGTATTTGATATTAAAAAAACGACCAGAATATAAGGTAATTGCTAATTTTTTACTCACGAAAATACAACCATTAAGCCCTTATTTTTTAGCAGTTAACCCATTTGAAGAGCAGCGTATAAATAATTTGACAGGAATAAGAAACACCTTACAACACTTACAAAACGGAAACCCATTGGGCGTTTTTCCTGCTGGAGAAGTTTCTTCGTTTCAACCAAAACAAATTATTGCTGACAAACCATGGAATTTGAGTGCTATAAAAATGATAAAAAAAGCACAAGTTCCTGTCGTCCCCGTATATTTTGAAGGAAATAATAGTTTAATGTTTCATTTGTTTGGATTAATTAATCCAAAGTTGAGAACTGCCAAATTACCTTCTGAAGTTTTTAATAAAAAAAACAAGGTTATTCAGGTAAGAATAGGCGCCCCAATAGGTTTGGAAGATCAAAATGCATGTGAAAACATAAACGAATTGTCAAATTATTTACGAAGCCGAACCTATGCCTTAAAATATGCTAATAATATCGAGGCTTCTACTACATTCTTTCCACAAAAAAAAATTGCAAGAAAAACTGTCGCCGACGAAAAAGCCCCAGTAGTTCTGCTAAAAGAAATCCATTCACTCTCAAAATCGGATTTACTTTTTGCGAATGAAATGTTTCAAATATTTTGTACAAAAGCTACTAACATTCCCAATATTTTAGAAGAAATTGCACGATTGCGTGAAATAACTTTTCGCGAAGTGGGCGAAGGCACTAACAAACCAATTGATATTGATAAATACGACTTCTATTATCATCACTTATTTATGTGGGATAAAAACGCACAAAAATTAGTTGGAGCGTATCGAATTGGTAAGGGGGCTTCCATCTTAAAAAATCATGGTAAAAAGGGGTTCTACATCAATAGTTTGTTTAAGTTAAAAAAAGAACTTGTTCCAACTCTTAAACAATCCATAGAGCTTGGCAGGTCATTTATTATTAAAGAATATCAACGCCAACCACAGCCTTTGTTTTTATTATGGAAAGGAATTTTATACTTTCTAATAAAAAACCCAAGTTATCGATATTTAATAGGCCCTGTAAGTATTAGTAACGACTTTACAAGTATTTCAAAAAGCTTAATGATTGAATTCATTAAACGCAATTATTTTGATCAAAAAATTGCTCAATACGTTAAACCCAGAAAATCGTACAAGGTGAGAATGAAAGAAGTTAATATTCAAGGACTTGTTAACTTCACGAAACATGAGATAAATAAACTTGACAAAATGATTTGTGAACTTGAGCCAGATAAAGTACGAATACCTGTTTTAATAAAAAAATACATCAAACAAAACGCTAAAATAGTTGGGTTTAATGTTGACCCACGTTTCAACAACACGTTAGATGGTTTGGTCTTTTTAGATTTATTGGAAGTGCCTAAACTAACCATTCACCAATTGGCAAAAGAATTTAATGATGAGAGTATTATTGAATTGTTTTATTCAAAACGTAGACCTAAAGATGTTATTGAAAATTAATAGAAATAATTAGGTTTTTGTGAGTTGATAACCCACACCTTTAATGGTAGTAATGTACGAATCACCAATTTTTTCACGAATTTTTCTAATGTGAACATCAATAATTCTAGGATTGTAATTTTCAACATTTTCCCAAATGGCGTGATATATTTCTGTTCTAGAAAATATTTTTTTTGGATTTTTAAACATAAGGTACAACAACTCAAACTCCTTTTTAGGTAAACTAAGTTTTGCTGAACCTTTTAAAACCGTATAACTTTCTCTATCAATAACTAAATCTTTGTGCGAAATCAATGCGTGTTGATGAAAAAGTGTTGTAAGTCTTGAACGTCTCACCAATGCATTTATCTTTTTTAGCAACACTCTTTTACTTACTGATTTTAAAATATAATCATCGGCCCCAGCTTTAAAAGCCTCAATTTGTATATAGTCTTCTGGTTGAGTGGAGTTAATAACAACAAAAGCCTCGGTTTTTTTCTCCATTTTTAATTGATAACAAATATCAATACCGTCATGGCCATCAACATCAAATTCAATTAAAATTACGCTGGGTGTTAGGTTTGAAATAAGCTCAATGGTGTTTGTGTTTATATCAGAAAAAAGCACCACCTCAAAACCCTCTTTTACGAATAACGATTTGATTTCAGTGTGTTCAAGAATATTATTGGTAACTATCACTATTTTGGGGCGCATTTATCTTTACAATTAGAATTGAAAATTAGCCGAAACGCCCTGTTTATCGGTTAACTAAAGGTTAAGATTCTATTAAACTAATTGTTGGAATCGTAGTTTTTTGTTTCTGTTTCCTAGCCATTTTCGTCCCAACTTTTCCAAATGCCTGTTCTTTTGCCTTTTTCATAATACATTTCATATCGTTTGGTTCCTTTCTCATCCCAAATAACCCATAAACCATCTTTTTCACCATTAGCATAGTTGGCCTCAGCTAATTTTTGTCCTTGAGCCGACCACTTTATCCAGTTTCCATGTTTTAGTCCATTCTTAAACACGCCTTTTTCCATTATCGTTCCCGAGGAATAATAAAACTCGGCAGCACCATGTTGAATTCCATTTTTTATTTCATACACATATGCTTTGTTACCGTTTTCAAAATACGAAACCAAATTACCGGTATATTTTTCGCCATCATTTCCAACAAATACACCTTCTCTGTTTTTTACTTCTTGCGAAAACAGAACGATAGGCAAGCTAAATAAAATTAATAAATACACTCTGGCTTTACTCATCGTTGTATATTTTAAATTTTTGTATTCGTGAGACGTTGTGTTCATAACATCAATAATTTGTAAAGTAATACGTTTAATAAAATATTTTGTTTATAAAAAAACCCGCCGGTTAGCGGGTTTCAACTAAGTTGAGGCAATTTTATTTTGAATTCAATTTAACTTCAATGTTTTGCGATTCGGTTAAATCCACTTCAATTACTTTGTTTTCGTAAGCAACCATACTAAAACTTATGGTGTGTTTTCCTTGTAATAAGTCGCTTAATACAAAATTACCATCAAAATCGGTATAAATTGTAGTAGGAATATTGTCCACCAATACTTTAACGCCGGTTAGCGATTCTTGCTGGTCCAATACTTTTCCTTTAACTACAACTTTTTTTAATATAGTTTCATTATTGTTTGCAAATAGTGTTGCTGATATTCCCAAAACGATAACTAATAATAAATTTTTCATGTTTCTAATTTTTTTGACAAAGTAACGGCCTTTAAAAAAAATAAACGGAAATTAAACTTTACGATTATGTTAAGGTTGTGTTAAGAGAAAACCCTTAATGTGAATTTTACTTTTTGGTTTTGAACCCTATTTTTCTCTATTCTGATATTCTAATTCTTGTTGTTTGGCTTGTTCAAACTGCTTTAAATAGTTAAAAATTAATTCTATATCGTTACTATTTGAACCTAACTTTTGTTTTATATTTTCTAACTCTATCAAAATATCTTTATTAGTTAAGAGCATTTCACGCATTTTAGTAAACGTTCTGATTATTTGAATGTTCACTTTTATAGCAACATCACTATTTAAAACACTTGACAACATGGATACTCCTTGTTCTGTAAAAGCCATCGGTGGGTACTTAGAATGCTCTCCTCTGTTTAAGGTGCCAAATTGGCTCCTTAAAGATTCATTCTCTTTTTTTGTTAGTACAAACATAAAATCTTCGGGAAAACGTTCTATGTTTCTGCGTACTTGTCGTTTAAGTTGCTTCGTTTCTACCTGATAAAGTTCTGCTAAATCTCTGTCTAACATAACTTTTCGACCTCTAATTTTAAAAATCTTACTTAAAATTATTTCTTTCGGTATTGCTAATTCTATTTGCTTTTTAGCGATTGCTTATTTCAATGTTTTTTCAAATATAGCTATTTA
>JAVHRO010000077.1:0-14241 GCA_036171675.1 Vicingus sp.
AAACTCGAACTGACCCCTTTTTTATTAAAAATTCTTCTAAATGCACAACGGGTTATTTATTTTTTTTCCAAACCAACAAAAAACAAAAAACCCCAACAGAAACTGTTGGGGTTTTTTAAACTTTATCTGTTATAATTAGTTTACAGCAGCTTGAAATTCAGCATCTTCTCTAAATTTGATAAATTCAGCATCAGTTTTAGCTTTTGCTTTTAAACTTGCATCTTTACCAGTAGCCGATTTTAAGTTGTTTACTAACATGTTTTTGTCGTTAGAACGAGCACCTGCGATAGCTTTTAAATAGTATGCTAATGCTTCATCTTTATCAGTAGAGCCATCAATAATACCACCTATTGAGTTGTTACCACTTAGTAAGTTTGCTAACGCAGCATTAAATGAATTAACACCAGAGTAACTAGATTTAGCAGAAGCATAATCACCTTTCATAATGTAGATGATACCTTTGTTTTCGTTAACTTCGGTAGTTCCAGCACCAGCAGCTTTGTTGTAATAAGCCATTGCAGCATCGTTGTTACCGTTTAATCTTTCGCAAACACCTAAGTTGTTATTTACAATTGCATTGTTAGCTGATAAACCAGCTGCTTTTTCAAATTGTGCTTTTGCATCAGCAACTTTGTTTTGTGTAATGTAGATATAACCCAAATTGTTTGGTCCTCTCCAATCTTGTGGAAATTTGGAAGAGAAGCTTTTGTAAATCGATTCTTTTTTAGCATCATCGTTGTATAACGAAGCAGCGTAGAACATTTGCTCAGCGTCTAATGAATCAATTTTAGTATCTACTAAAGTTTTTAATTCATCATCAGTTAAATTATTATGTTTCATAACAATATTTACTTCTGATCTTCTTAATTCTGGTAATACTTTTTTAGCAACTTCAGTGTAAGTAGCCGCTAAGTTTTTAATTTCTTCTTCTCTTTTTGTTAAGTCAGCATAATTTTCTAACACTCTAATTATTAAATCTTTGTCTTTAATATCAGAAGCTGTCATTAACTTTTTAAATCCATCCCAGTCTTCACCTTTACCCACTAATTTAGAAGCACCTTCTGGAATAGTTAATTTAGCTTTTTTAAACACGCCAGCCATTGCTTTGTCGGCAGAAGCAGCTCTTTCGTTAGCTAAGTTGTCATTTTTAGAAATTTCACCTTCAGGAGAAGCATATGCATTAACTTCAATACCATTAAATTCCATTTTAGGATTGGTAGCCCAAACTTTAAGGTTGTCAGTTAATTCTTTTACATCTTTATCTGTTAATTCAGTACCTCTAACAGTAGAGTTGTTTACTAAATAGTTAATTACTGCAGCATGATTTTCTAAAGCAAATTTTTGGAAATTATCTTTAGCAGCTATGGCTTTTTCGGCAGACATTACCAATTTAGGAGTAATGATGGTTCCATCAGCAACCTTACGAGGGTCTAAATCTTTAGTTTTAGTTTTATAAGCACCTTGAACTCTTAATTCAACTGTAGCTACATCCATACCAGTTTTGTATGGGATTTTTGAAGTATGGGTAAAATTTCCACCTTTTTCATAATTAATTACTGCTCCTTCGGCCTCAGAGGTTTCTCCTTTTAATTTTAGAGGAGCAAAAAGTTCTTCACCACCGTTGTATTTAATTACTGGAGTGATAACTGCCGATACTTTTTTATTGAAATATTTGGTTGGAAAACTCCCTGTTAACGCAATAGCGATTGTATCACCATGCATTTCAACAGGATTTGGAGTTAATGCGAAATTAACTTCGTTTTGTCTTTTCACCATTTTTGATAATGGATTACAAGCAATAAATACAGTAGATGCAACAACTGCAATAGCTATTAATTTAATGTTTTTGTTTTTCATTTTTTTATAGAATTTTTCTTAAAATCTAGTTTATTTTTTTGAACTGCAATGATAATCATTAGTTTTTATATATAAAAATTTTTGAGAAGTTATTCTTTATTGAGGTATAACTTTCTGAACATCAAGCATATCTATACAATTTTCTAATAATGTTTTAAAGTTTTTATTCAATTTAGGATGATATTCATTAGGTAAAATTTCGACCAATGGTATAAGTACAAATTTCCGATCTTGTATATAAGGATGAGGAACTAGTAGGTGTTCTCGTTCTATAATTACATCGTTAAAAAATAATATATCGATATCTATAATACGCTCCTCCCATTTTTTATCGGATCTTATTCTTCCAAGTTGCTGTTCAATATGAAGTACTTTTAGTAAACATTGTTCAATTTCTAAATCTGTGTTAACAACAACAACACTATTAATAAAATCGGGTTGATTGGTATTTCCCCATGCAGCAGTTTTATAATTGGACGATTTTTTAATAACGGAACCAATCTCATCAATAATTAGCTGTTCTGCCTTTTTTAACGTTAGCAATACCTCTCCTTTATTTCCTCCCAACCCTAAAATTAATCTATTCATTCTTTTTACATTAAAGTTATTCGTATAAACCACTCATCATACATCATAAACCATTGGTGTATTATTCAATTTATAAACCAACTACATCATATACTTTTGTAAAAATAACTACTTTAATCAAAATAAGATTATGAAACAATTTTTTAAATTTATGTTCGCCAGCATGGTTGCTATGCTGGTTACTTTCGTTATTACAATGTTTATTTTTATTGCAGTAATCGGAACTATTATTTCGTCTGCAACCAGTTCAAAAGAAAAAGTTGCAACAATTAAAAGCAACGCTGTGCTTCATTTAACATTTGAGAATCCTATACCTGATAGGGCTTCAAATAATCCTTTTGCCAATTTCAATTTTTCTACTTTCGAAAGTGAAGAAAGTATGGGGTTAGACCAAATTTTAAAAAATATTGAAAAAGCAAAATCTGACGACAATATAAAAGGCATTTACCTCGACTTGACTTCTTTGAGTACAGGAATGGCATCGTTAGAAGAAATTAGAAATGCGTTAAAAGATTTTAAAAAATCGGGGAAATGGATAATTAGCTATAGCGAAATTTATACGCAAAGCACCTATTATTTGTCATCGGTATCAAATAAAATATACCTTAATCCAGCTGGAATTGTTGAGATGAGAGGGTTGTCAACCGAATTAATGTTTTTTAAAAATGCGCTTGAAAAATTAGAAGTTGAAATGCAAATTATTCGTCACGGTAAATTTAAAAGTGCCATTGAACCATACATTTTAGACAAAATGAGTGATGCCAACCGCGAGCAAATGAATTTAATTTTAAATTCTGCATGGGGAAGTATTTTGAAAGATATTTCAGAAAGCAGAAAATTAACCATTGCCGATATTAATGCCGTTGCAGACGATATTAAATTACAAAATGCAAAAGATGCTTTAACCAATAAGTTTGTTGACCAATTGATGTATAAAGACGAGTTTTTAGACGAACTAAAAACTAGACTAGGGGCTAAAACTTATGATGATATCAATTATGTTTCGTTAGGCAAATACAATAATGTGGTTCCTAAAATTGAATCAAAAATTAGCAAAAATCAAATCGCTGTAATTTATGCCAACGGCGAAATTACAAGTGGTAAAAGTGAAAATGATAAAATGGGTTCTGAAACAATTTCAGACGCCATAAGAACAGCCCGTTTAGATGACAACATCAAAGCTATTGTATTAAGAGTAAACTCTCCAGGAGGTAGTGCTCTAGCTTCTGATGTAATGTGGCGAGAAGTTGTTTTGGCTAAAAAAGCAAAACCTGTAGTGGTTTCTATGGGCGATGTAGCTGCATCGGGTGGTTATTACATTTCGTGTGCTGCCAACAAAATTGTAGCCGACGAAAAAACTATAACAGGTTCTATTGGCGTTTTTGGTGTTGTACCAAATGCACAAGGGTTGTTTAATCATAAACTAGGAATTACCTTCGATTATGCAAAAACCAATAAACACGCTGATATCATGAGCATTTTTAAACCTCTCTCAGCTGAAGAAAAAGATATTATTCAAATTGGTGTCGAAACCATATACAACGACTTTATTACAAAAGTTGCTGAAGGTAGAGGTATGACAAAAGAACAAGTGGATAGCATTGGACAAGGACGCGTTTGGTTAGCTATTGATGCTAAAAAGATAGGTTTAGTTGATGAAATTGGTGGAATTGAAAAAGCCATTAAAATTGCCAAAGATTTAGCTAAAATTGACGACTACACATTGGTAGATTATCCTATACTTAAAGACCCATTTGAACAATTTGTTATTGGTTTAACTGGTGAAGCGGAATCAAAGATTTTAAAAACCTACATGGGCGAAAATTATAAATACTATCAAAAAATCGAATCTATTTCCTCACAATCAGGATATATGGCTCGTATGCCATTCGACATTCAATTTCATTAGTTATTACTATTAGCTATAAAAGGAGTTAGATTTTTTCTAGCTCCTTTTTTTTGGACTAATAATAACGTAATTTAGCCTCGATTATGCAATTGTTTTACACACCAACTATAGAACCAACAGCAAAGGTATTTACCTTAGATGAAGCTGAATCGAAACACGCCATAAAGGTGCTGCGGATGACCTTGGGTGAAAAACTTAATTTAGTTGATGGAAAAGGAACTTTTTTTGATGCTGAAATAACTAACGCACATGCAAAAAAATGTGATTTACGAATCACCTCTTCTTTTAGGGAGATTGTAACTAAACCAAATATACACATTGCAATTGCTCCAACAAAAAACAATGATCGTATAGAGTGGTTTGTAGAAAAAGCAACTGAAATTGGAATAACAGCAATTACGCCATTGATTTGCCAACGTTCCGAACGAAAAACAATTAACACTGAACGTTTAGAAAAAACTGCTATTGCGGCAATGAAACAATCCATAAAAGCGACTTTACCAATTGTACATGAACCCGTATTTTTTAAAGATTTTGTAAAAAATTGTGGAAACAGAGCCAATCAATTTATTGCTCATTGTGTTGATAATACCGAACCTCATTTAAATCAATTGTGTTCAAAAAACGAAGATGCAACTGTTTTAATAGGCCCTGAAGGAGATTTTACAAAAGATGAGATTGAATTAGCTACAAAAAACCAATTTAAACCAATATCTTTGGGAAAAAGTCGACTAAGAACAGAAACTGCTGGGGTTGTGGCTTGCCTCGCTATTAACTTATTAAATGAATAAGTCATTTAAACATATCTTTAATTTTTGCGGCATTAAGCTTAGCTATAACTTATTGTTTATTGCAATTTTATTTAACTCAACCCTTGTTTTGGCGCAAAAGCCAAGTTACCAAATTGCTTTGTTAAAATACAACGGCGGCGGCGATTGGTATGCAAATTTAGAAACCTCCTTACCAAACCTTATTAAGTTTTGTAATGAAAACTTAAAAACAAACATTAATCCAGAGCAAGCAATTGTAGAAGTAGGAAGTCCTGAAATTTTCAACTACCCTTATTTACACATTACCGGACATGGAAATATTATTTTTAACTCAGATGAAGCTCAAAATTTAAGAAACTACCTTATTGCTGGCGGGTTTTTACACATCTCCGATAATTATGGAATCGATAAATTCATCAGAACCCAAATGAAATTGGTTTTTCCAGAACTTGACTTTGTATTGTTGCCAACCAACCACCCTATTTATCATCAGAAATACGATTTTAATCAAGGGTTACCAAAAATACACGAACACGACAATAAACCAGCGCAAGGTTTTGGGTTAATATACGAAGGTCGATTGGTTTGTTTTTATGATTTTGAATGCGACTTAGGCGATGGATGGGAAGATGCCGAAGTACATAATGATTCGGACGAAAATAGAAAAAAAGCACTTAAAATGGGTGCAAATATTTTGCAATATGCTTTTAGTGAATAAACTAGATTCTATTTTATGAATAATAGTAGTAAATCACACCAATTTATTCATAGCCATCGTGAAAAATCCATTGCAGAGATTGCCCTGTTATTAAGCAAACGTCCCGAATTAGACAAAAACTACATCATTAACCAAATTAACGGATTACAAAAAGCCAAAACTAAACTACCTACATTTTACGAAAACGAAAACATTATTTATCCAGTTGGACTGTCGATGGAACAATGTTCGTCGGAACAAACCGCATTATTTAAAAGTAAATTGGTGCAAGGAAAAACTATGGTCGATTTAACCGGTGGTTTTGGTATCGATGCTTATTTTTTTTCTAAACATTTTGAATCAACCAATTATGTTGAACAAAATTCTGAATTGTTTGAACTTGTAAAAAGGAATTTCAACACGTTGAATGCATCTATTAAAACACATCAAACTAGCTGTGAAGAATTTTTGATTCACAATGGTGAACAATTTGATTTGGCTTACATCGATCCTAGCCGAAGAGACGAGAGCAAACGTGTGTTTAAATTAAGCGAAAGCACTCCTAATGTTATTGAATTGCTTCCTCAACTTCTTAATACGGCCAATACCATTTTAATAAAAACTTCACCATTGTTAGATATCAAGCTTACACTTAAGGATTTAAAAACGGTCAGCAAAGTTTATGTTGTTTCAGTTAATAACGAGTGTAAAGAAGTGTTGTATTTGGTAAATCAACAAAACACGGATGAACCCGAAATTATTACGGTTAATTTATTCAAAGACAATGAGGATATTTTTAGATTTAATTATATTGAAGAATTAAGCACCACCGTACATTTTTCAAAACCACTGACCTTTTTGTATGAACCCAATGCATCCATCTTAAAAGCAGGTGGATTTAAAATAATTGCAGACAGATTTAAATTGAATAAGTTAAGTTCAAACACGCATTTATATACATCAGATAAGTTAGTAAATCATTTCCCTGGCCGCACATTTAAAATCGAACACTCTGTAGATTTTAATGAAAAATCGTTTAAACAATTAGGAATAAAAAAAGCGAACATCACCACAAGAAATTTTCAGGATAATATCACCAAAATTAAAAAGAAATTGAAGTTATCTGATGGTGGTGAAATTTATCTTTTTGCCACAAAAGATTTAAATGATAAACCGATCTTAATTGTTACCAAAAAATTACAATAAACTTTCTATAATTTTTTCGATAGAATAACCATCGGCTTCAGCTTTGTAATTTCTTACCAAACGGTGTCTTAATATTGGAACCGCTACCGCTTTTACATCTTCAATATCGGGTGAATATTTACCGTTAATGGCAGCATGGCATTTTGCTCCTATTACCAAGTATTGCGATGCTCTAGGTCCAGCACCCCAGCTTAAGTAGTCGTTTACAATAGTGTTAGCGTAAATACTTCCTGCTCTAGTACTTGATGCCAGTTTAACAGCATATTCAACCACATTATCGGTTACCGGTATTTTACGAATTAGGTTTTGAAAAAATACAATTTCTTCTGCATTCATTATTTTTTGAAGAGAAACAACCGAATCAGTGGTGGTACTTTTTACAATGGCTAACTCTTCTTGGTAACTTGGATAATCTACCCAAATATTAAACATAAAACGGTCTAGTTGTGCTTCTGGCAAGGGATAAGTACCTTCTTGCTCAATGGGGTTTTGTGTCGCCAATACAAAAAAGGGGTTTTCCAATTTGTATTGTGTTCCTGCTGCAGTTACCGTTTTTTCTTGCATTGCCTCTAAGAGTGCTGACTGAGTTTTTGGAGGAGTACGGTTAATTTCATCAGCTAAAATAATATTGGCAAATAAGGGTCCTTTAATAAATTTAAAGTTTTTGTGTTCATCTAAAATCTCAGAGCCAATAATGTCGGAAGGCATTAAATCGGGAGTAAATTGAATTCTGTTAAATTTCAATCCTAACGAATCGGCAATGGTATTAATTAATAAAGTTTTAGCCAAACCTGGTACACCTAATAGCAAACAATGCCCACGACTAAAAATGGTAATTAATACATTTTTAATTACTTCATCTTGCCCAACAATAACTTTTCCAATTTCTTGTGTAAGTTGTTTGTGTTTAACTACAAAAGCATCTAATGCTTCAACATCTGATTTATATTGGTTTTCTATCATTATTTAAATGAAGTTATGAAGATTAAAATTACTTAAAATTTGAATTAACCCAATTGTTTTGAAAAACACAATCTTTAAATTCATCATCTATTTTAAGGTAGGTCGACGCAAGTTTGCTATTTATCCAAGTATCGGTTGCATCGTTATTTTTACTTGCTAATGCAGCTTCTTGAATTTTTGCATAATCGGTTTCAAAAGTGGCTTTGTGTTTTTCTGTTTTACTAATTAGCTTAATAATTCGATACCCTTTTTTACCGTCGTAAGATTCTGCTGGAACTGGATTGGAAATTTCTCCTGCTTTCATTTTATCTACAATATAGAAAATTTGAGGGTCAACTTGGTCAATTTCAAAAATCGAAGTTCCGGTTTGAGGATTAACCATTAACCCGTCACTTTTTTTAGTTTTATCATCACCCGAGTATTTCATGGCAAGTTGGCCAAATGTTAACGTATCGGTTGAAATAAGTTTAAAAACACTGTCGGCTAAATTTTTTGCAGCTAAAATTTCTGTTTCGTCATCTTTAATTTTTATTAAAATATGACGACCATTAACTTTTTGACCTCTTCGTTCAATAAGTTGAATGATGTGAAATCCATATTGGGTTTCAATAATTTCTGATACCGTAGTTGAATTTTTTAATTTAAATAACGCTGCCGAAAATTCAGGGACTAAATCCGCTCTTCCCATAAAACCAAGTTCTCCACCTTTTTTTGCTGATCCTTCATCTTCTGAATACAAAATAGCTAATGTTGAAAATTGTTCACCTTTTAAAATTCGTTCTCTAATTCCAATTAATCTATCTTTAGCTATTTCTCTAGCCGAATTACTTTGTTTGGCATTAATTAAGATTTGAGCAAATTGTATTTCAGAATTAATCATAGGAATACTATCCTCCGGAATATTAACAAAATATTCTTTTACTTCCTTTGGGGTAACCTTTACATCAGCAGTAATTTTTGATTGCATACTTTGACCAATCAATTGCTCTCGCACAACTTCTTTTAATTCATCTTTTATTTCCTGTATGGGTTTTTTATAGTAAAGCTCTAATTTTTTTTCTGAACCAATTTGAGCTATAAAATAATTTAATCGTCGGTTCATTTCGCCATCAACTTGAGCTTCAGTAACAGTTATACTATCCACTTCTGCTTGATGCAACATCAGTTTTTGATACAATAATTCCTCGAAAATCTCACATTTCGTTTTATTGTCCATTACAATTCCTTGCGATTTGATTGAAGCAATTTGATTTTCAAGTTCAGATTTTAGCAATATTTTATCTCCAACAACAGCAATAATACCATCAATAATTTTCTCATCTTGAGCAAAAAGATGAAAATTAATTATTGAAAATAACACAATTAAACTAACACTAATTGTTTTTGATAGGTTTGTCATATATTTCAAATTCATTATTATTTAAAGCCTGTTCGTATAAATCTTTTTTTACTTGTGTTATTAAGGTAAGTTTTCGCTTGTTAATAATCATACTTTTAATATTTTCACGCTCAAAACTAAGTGGAGAAATTTCATTTGCCAACTTATAATCAATAAAACGAACAAAATAAACAGCTAAAGAATCATTTTCAATTATGCTTCTATTATGTTTTAAATATTCATCGTTTAAATTAATGGACTTTGGTAATTCTTTTTCTATTTCACTAAGAAAAACCCATTCATCTGAATTTAAATGAAATTTTTCGGCATATTGGTGAGCTAATTCTTTCAGTTTAATCAAATCTTCAGGCTTATTTGATGAAAAAACTTTGGTAATTTTTTTTATGCTTGGTGCACTTTTTAGCACTTTAAGATAGCGCACTTTAACTATATCATTTTTGAGCACAAAAATAGCGTTGTTATCTTGATAAAAACTATTGATTTCAGCATCTGTAACATTGGTGTCTAAAATCTCACTCATCAATTGGTTTTCGTAGGAGTAAATGGTTAAAGTTTTCCTATAATCATCAATTTGTTTTTCAAAGTTTCGATTTTCTTCGTTCAAATTAAGTTCGGCCTTATTAAGCACCAATTGTTCACGTATCCACTTTTGAATGTAGTTATTGGTAACCAATAAACTATCTTCTTTTGAGGCATTAATAGGTACAATATCTGCAATATCATCCATTAACAAATAAGTATCATTAACCCTTGCAATAGCTCTATTCTCAGCTTCCTTTTTTTTAAATAGATTACACGAAAAAAAGAAAATTAAGGTTGCAAATAAATAAATATGTTGATACTTGTTCAGCATTAATTATTTTACCAGCTTTAATACCTCTGTATTAACTTGAACTTTATATTTAGCTTTTAGTTCATCAATCCATTGTTTCTCCAAATAGTTTTGATAATCAGATGTTACCAACCCTTTTACCTCATTAAATTGTTTAGGTTCAGATTCAAGAACGTTATTAATTTGAACTAAATCAACACCTTTAGGAGTTGTAATTTTATGCATACCTCCTTTAACCCATTCGGTAGCATCTACAGAGGTATTTTCGCCTTTTTCAAATTTATCTTCAACAATATTTAATGAAAGTTGGCTTTCAGTATTTATTTGTTTTAAGATTTCTTCCTTAGATAAAGGGGTTTTTGTTTTTTTAGCCAATAGTTTCTCTAGTTTGGAGGCAACCGATTCATCGCTACATTTATAAATGGTAACATCAGCTCTTTTATTCCACATATATTTTGATTGGTTAGCTGCAAAGAAATTTGCCAAACCAGTTGAATCGCTGATTGCTTTTGACCATACTTTTTGATCGGTTAAATTGAACAACAATATACCATCTCTATATTCTTGATATAACAAGCGATATTCTTGATTGGTTTTTGGAAGGCGATCTTCTTTAAATTTTAATGCTTTTTCTTCTAGAGCAGCATGATATAAACGGTTTATTTCTCCAACCACATTAAATTCATTGTTGGGTTGTGATTTAGGTTTATTACGTTCTAATAATTGAGCAAAATCTTGTTGCGTATATTCCAATTTATCGCCATCATTTGCATAAAAACCAAACATTAATTTATTTAATTTACTTGCTTTAGCGGCTGTCCATTCCCCTTTTAAATACTCGTCTTTGTTTACTACTTTAAAAAAGTCTTCTTTTCGGGCAGCAAATTCTTTAAAATTATTTTCCACTTTCACTTTAGCAATTACTGCATCTTTGGTTTTATTTGAACGAGAATCTCTACTAACTTTTGATTTAATTAAATTGTATAAATTTTCGTACGAGTCTAAATTTTGCAATTCCAATCGTTTAATAATATGCCATCCATATTCTGTTTTTATTGGTGCAGAAATATCACCATCATTTTGCAAGGCAAACGAAGCATTTTCAAATTCTGGAACCATTTTACCTGTTCCAAATGGAGCTAATTCACCACCATGTGAAGCTGAGCCCTTATCATCGGAATATTGTTTTGCTAATTCACTGAACTGATCTTTATTAGCAAGAAGTTTCTCATAAATTTCATCAATCTTTTGTTTGTTTGCTTTTTGAGCATCGTCGTTTAATTCCTTGCTTGATTGAATCATAATGTGAGCAACTTTCATGGTTCCTCGAGCTGGTCTTATCGAATTTACTTTAATGATGTGATATCCAAAGCGTGTTCTTACAGGCATAGAAACTTCATTTACTTTGGTGTTGTATGCTGCTGTTTCGAAAGGGTAAACCATGTGTAACACATTAAAAAAACCCAAATTTCCTTTATTGGTTTTGGATGATGGGTCATCAGAAACTTCCATAGCGACCGAACCAAAATTTTCACCTTTTAAAATTCTATCTCTAATTTTTAAGGCTTTATTGTACGCAATTAACGTGTCTTTTGGCAAATCATTTTCATCACATTTCACTAAAATATGACTGGCGTTTACATCGGTTTTCATTCTTTCGTAAGCCTCTTTAATCAATGATTCTGAAACTTCTCTATCGGTTAAATAAGGCTGGATTAATTGTTTTCGGTATCCTTCTAATTCATTTTTAAATACTGCCGATGTATCAAAACCAAGCGATTCAGCTTCTCTAACTTTAAGTTTAAATTTAATGTATAAATCAAGGTATTCGTTTACCGATTCTGGGGTAACTTTGGTATCCTTGGTATTGTTTTTATTAAAAATTGCTTCAAATTCAGACAATGTAACTCCCTTACCATCAACGGATAATAAGATAGGTTCGTTCAGTTGAGCTTTTGTTATTAAAACAAACGAAATTAAAAGTGTAATTAATCCAATTTTTTTCATGATTTACTTTTTTAAAGTTTTAGAATTTTTGTATTAAGACCTTGTTGAATAATTTGGTGCTTCACGCGTAATGGTAATATTGTGAGGATGACTTTCTGCTATACCAGAATGGGTAATACGAATAAATTTTGCATCTTTCAACGATTCAATATTTTTAGCGCCACAATATCCCATACCCGCTTTTAAGCCTCCTACCATTTGATAAATCACTTCACTTAAAAAACCTTTGTAGGGTACTCTTCCAGAAATTCCTTCAGGGACCAATTTTTTAATATCATCTTCTGCATCTTGAAAATAACGGTCTTTAGAACCTTGCTGCATAGCTTCAATAGACCCCATACCACGATATGCTTTAAATTTTCTTCCTTCATAAATAATAGTATCACCAGGTGATTCATCAACCCCAGCGAACAAAGAACCTGCCATAATTGAATCAGCACCAGCAGAAAGTGCTTTAACAATGTCGCCGGTAAAACGGATTCCACCATCAGCAATGAGTGGTACTCCAGTTCCTTTTAACCCTTCTGCGACCATCATTACAGCAGATAGTTGAGGAACTCCTACACCAGCAATAATTCGAGTTGTACATATTGAACCTGGGCCAATACCTACTTTTACACCATCAGCACCAGCTTTCACTAAAGCTTTAGCAGCTTCTTTAGTGGCTATGTTTCCTACAATAACCTGTAATTTAGGGTACGATTTTTTTACTTTTTTCAAGGTTTCAATTACCCCTTTGGAATGACCATGAGCTGTATCAATAATAATAGCATCAACACCAGCTTTATATAATGCTTCAACCCTATCCATTACATCAGCCGTAACGCCAACACCAGCCGCAACTCTTAATCGACCAAATTCATCTTTACAAGCGTTAGGTTTAAGTTGAACTTTTGTAATGTCTTTATAGGTAATCAACCCCATTAATTTGTTGTTTTCGTCAACAACAGGAAGTTTTTCAATTTTATGTTCTTGTAGAATTTCTCTAGCCTTATCTAAATCGGTTCCAACTTTTGCTGTAATGATATTTTTGGTAGTCATGACCTCTTTAATTGGTCGAGCCATATTTTTTTGAAATCGTAAATCTCGATTGGTTACAATGCCAACCAAATTATTGGAGGTATCTACCACAGGAATTCCTCCAATTTTAAACTCTTTCATTAAGTTCAACGCATCACCAACCGATGATTTTAAAGGCATGGTAACAGGATCCTTTATCATGCCACTTTCAGAGCGTTTAACTTTTCGAACCTTTTCTGCTTGCTGCTCAATGGACATGTTTTTGTGTAACACTCCAATACCCCCTTCTTGAGCAATGGCAATTGCCAGTCTTGATTCCGTAACGGTATCCATAGCTGCAGATACAACTGGAATATTTAATTTTATGTTTCTGGTAAAATTAGTGGTAACATTAACCTCACGAGGCAATACTTCGGAGTATGCTGGAACCATTAATATATCGTCGTAAGTTAAACCTTCGCCAATAATTTTTTGTGAAAAATCAAACATATTTAAATAATGAAATTGTGGCGAAAGTACTAAAATTTGTTGGTTTTGCTATGTTAAAATTTGTTAATCTACGTTGTTTAATTGAACCAATTAATACTATTAATGTTAGTAATTTTGTGGCTAAATTGAATGGTCATGATTAAAAATTAAGCAACCTTATGTACCCAACATATAGAAAATACAAAAACAGTCGGTCGTATTTTAAAATTGTGTCTATTTCAGAGTTTTACGAAATAAAGTTAGAAAGTAATACTTGGTATATTTACCATTTTGATGCTAAAATTTTGCCCGATAGAAACTATATCTATGATATGACGTTCGACTACGAAAAATTTTGGAGTAAAATTGAGCAAAATGAATACCAACACGTATTACAAAAAGCAGTCAAACCAAATCAGGCTTTTTGAACAAATTAGGCACATT
Source organism: Vicingus sp. (assembly GCA_036171675.1). Taxonomy (GTDB): domain Bacteria; phylum Bacteroidota; class Bacteroidia; order Flavobacteriales_E; family Vicingaceae; genus Vicingus. Next base: position 14,161 of record JAVHRO010000077.1, read on the forward strand.
AAAAAAAGACCTTTAAAATACAAAAAAATGGCTCTAGTTTAAATTAGTGTTGATATTTAATTTTTCATAATTATGCTGTAT
>JAVHRO010000078.1:0-14098 GCA_036171675.1 Vicingus sp.
ATACTTATTAATATCTTTATGCTCATAACATCTTAACTTATATAAAGTCTATTATAAAAGAGATTCTTCACTGCATTTTACACCACGCAAAAGGCGTGGGTAAAATATTGTTCAGAATGACAAAACAAACATAAAAATGAATCATAATTATTTTGTATACATATTAACAAATTACAAAAAAACAGTTCTCTACACAGGAGTAACAAATGATTTAAAACAAAGGTTATTTGAACACAAAACAGGAGTTAACTCAACATCTTTTACTTCAAAATACAAATGTTACTACCTTATTTATTTGGAAAGACATCAATATATTCAACATGCAATTGAAAGAGAAAAAGAAATAAAAGGTTGGTTAAGGATAAAAAAGGAAAAATTAATTAATGAATTTAATCCAAACTGGAAGTTTTTAAATGATGAAATAGATTAGTGCCAATGTCATTCTGAATGATATTTTGTTTCCCGAGTATTCGGGAACAACAAAATGAAATGAAGAATCTGTTGGAAATGGAGTTTTACTATTATAAAAGAGTTTCTTCACTGCATTTTACACCACGCAAAAGGCGTGGGTAAAATATTGTTCAGAATGACAAAAAAAAGAAAAATATGGTAAATATTATTGACGAATTAAACAAACGAATTTTAGTTTTAGATGGTGCAATGGGCACCATGATTCAGCGTTATAAATTATCCGAAGAAGATTTTAGAGGAACTGTTTTTACCGATAGCACCGTTTTATTAAAAGGAAACAACGATTTACTTTCTATAACTCGCCCCGATATTATTAAAACCATCCATGCCGAGTATTTTGAAGCGGGTTCTGATATTATTGAAACCAACACCTTTAGTGGAACAAGCATAGCTCAAGCAGATTACAAGTTAGAAAGATCCGTTTACAACATCAATTTTCAATCGGCAAAAATTGCCAAAGAAGTTGCCGACGAATACACCAAAAAAAATCCATCAAAACCTCGATTTGTAGCTGGAGCAATGGGTCCAACCAACCGAACAGCTTCTATGTCGCCCGATGTGAATGACCCAAGCTACAGAGCCGTAACCTTCGACCAATTGGTTGTAGCATACAAAGAACAAGCCCAAGCATTAGTAGAAGGCGGAGTTGACCTCTTGTTGGTAGAAACTATTTTTGACACCTTAAATGCAAAAGCTGCGCTTTTTGCAATCGATACTTACTTTGAGGAAAGCGGAAAAAAGCTTCCTATTATGGTTTCTGGAACCATTACCGATGCAAGTGGTAGAACATTATCTGGACAAACTGTAGAAGCATTTCTCATTTCTATTTCTCATATGCCTTTGTTGAGTGTTGGTTTTAACTGTGCGTTAGGTGCGAAGCAATTACGACCACACATCCAAACCGTAGCAGAAAAAACCAGCTTTTTTGTTAGTGCATATCCTAATGCTGGATTACCTAACGAATTTGGAGAATATGATGAAGCTGCAAGAGAAACCGCTCGTCAGGTAGAAGAATTTATCCAAGACGGTTTGATTAATATTATTGGAGGTTGCTGCGGAACAACTCCCGAACACATCAAGGCCATTGCAGAAGTAGCAGGAAAATATCCGCCAAGAAAAAGAAAAGGTGCTCTTTCTCTTCCTAATTATAGTGGATTGGAACCATTGTGGGTTCGTCCAGAAAGCAACTTTGTGAATGTTGGAGAAAGAACCAACGTTACCGGTTCGTTAATGTTTAAACGCCTGATTAAAGAAGGCAACTACGAAGATGCTATTGCTGTTGCGTTAAATCAAGTGGAAGGCGGTGCTCAAGTAATTGACGTAAACATGGACGAAGGAATGTTGGATTCTGAAGTGGTGATGACCAAATTCTTAAACTTGATTGCTTCTGAACCCGATATTGCCAAACTTCCTATTATGATTGACTCCTCAAAATGGTCGGTTATTGAAGCTGGATTAAAATGCACACAAGGAAAATCAATAGTAAATTCTATTTCATTAAAAGAAGGTGAAGCAACGTTCTTGGAGCGAGCAAAATTGGTTCGTAGATATGGTGCTGCGGTTATTGTTATGGCATTTGACGAACAAGGTCAGGCTGATACGTATGAGAAAAAAATCGCCATCTGTTCAAGAGCTTATCAACTATTAACCGAAAAAATTGGGTTTCCTCCCCACGACATTATTTTTGACCCCAACATTTTAACCGTTGCAACAGGTTTAGAAGAACACAACAATTACGCGATTGATTACATCAATGCCACAAAATGGATCAAACAAAACTTGTCTGGAGCCTTAGTGAGTGGTGGAGTAAGCAATGTTTCTTTCTCTTTTAGAGGAAACGATATCGTAAGAGAAGCTATCCACTCGGTATTTTTATACCACGCCATAAAAGCTGGTATGGACATGGGAATTGTGAATCCCGGAATGTTAGAAGTGTATGCCGAAATTCCTAAGGATTTATTAGAACGAGTTGAAGACGTAATCCTAAACAGAAGAAATGACGCTACAGAACGATTGGTAGATTTCGCAGAAACCGTAAAAGGAGTTAAAAAAGACGAGACCAAAGAGCTAGAATGGAGACAAAAGCCTGTTCAAGAACGACTTTCTCACGCTTTGGTAAAAGGTATTGTTGAATTTATTGATGAAGATACCGAAGAATGTAGAAAGTTATTTGACAAACCCATTGAAGTAATTGAAGGACCTTTAATGGATGGGATGAATGTGGTGGGTGATTTATTTGGTGCCGGTAAAATGTTTCTTCCTCAAGTGGTAAAAAGTGCTCGGGTAATGAAAAAAGCTGTTGCTTACCTTCTGCCATATATTGAAGAAGAGAAGAAAAAATTTCCTGCTGACCAAGCAAAAGGAAATGGAAAAATATTGATGGCTACCGTAAAAGGCGATGTACACGATATTGGCAAAAACATTGTTGGTGTGGTGCTAGCTTGTAACAATTATGAAGTAATTGATTTAGGCGTAATGGTTCCCGCCGAAAAAATTATTGAAACAGCCATTAAAGAAAATGTTGACATTATTGGTTTAAGCGGGTTAATTACTCCTTCATTAGACGAAATGGCGTATTTCGCAAAAGAAATGGAGCGACAAGGATTAAGCATTCCATTGTTGATTGGAGGAGCCACAACTTCAAAAATTCATACTGCCGTAAAAATTGAACCTAATTATACCAAAGCACCAACGGTTTATGTATTGGATGCTTCCAGAAGTGTTCCTGTTGTTGGTGAGTTATTAGCAAAAGACAACTCAATTTTTGTGGCTAAAATAAAAGCTGAGTATCAAAACTTACGTGATATACATGCAAAACGAAATGCAACAAAAGAGTTTTTGACTATTGCTGAAGCACGAGATAACAAACTAAAAATTAATTTTAATGTTGAACCACCTTATCAGCCAAATCAACTTGGAATTCAGGTGTTTAACGATTTTCCTATCAAAACATTGGTAGATTACATCGATTGGAGTCCATTTTTTAGAACCTGGGAATTGGCAGGTCGTTATCCCAATATTTTGGAAGATGAAATTGTTGGTGAAGCAGCAACAAAATTATTTCATGATGCTCAGCAGATGCTAGCCAAAATTGTGGATGAAAAATGGTTAACAGCCAATGGTGTAATTGGGATTTGGGAAGCAAATACTGTAAATGATGATACCATTGAAGTTTATAAAGATAACAAAACCATAAGCACTTTACATCAATTACGCCAACAAGCGAAAAAAGCCAAAGGTGTTCCAAACATTTCATTAGCCGATTTTATTGCTCCAGCAGCATCCGGTATAAAAGATTACATTGGTGGTTTTGCAGTAACAACTGGAATTGGCATTGAAGAACACATCAAAAGATTTGAAGCCGACCACGACGATTACAACTCCATCATGGTTAAAGCTTTAGCTGATAGATTGGCAGAAGCTTTTGCGGAGTGTATGCATGCAAAAGTTCGAAAAGAAATTTGGGGTTATGCTCAAGACGAACTCTTGGGAAATGATGAATTGATTCAAGAAAAATACAAAGGAATTAGACCAGCACCTGGTTATCCGGCTTGCCCGAACCATACTTTAAAAAATGAATTGTTTAAATTGATGGAGGTAGAAAAAAATACAGGAATACATTTAACCGAAAGCTTAGCCATGTATCCAACTGCTGCTGTAAGTGGAATGTATTTTGGACACCCACAAGCCAAATATTTTGGGGTGGGTAAAATTAGTAAAGACCAAGTGGAAGCTTATGCCATTGCCAACAACATGAGTATTGAAAAAGCCGAACGTTGGTTGGGTTCGTCTATTTTATAAACGTCATTGCGAACGTAGTGAAGCAATCTGCTTAAGGTTAAGCAGATTGCTTCGTTTTGTTGCACTCACTCGCAATGACGTCTAATAATCTACTGTTTAACCACTTTTTTAACCAATACTTTACTACCATCAGTTACTTTTACTACATAAATACCATTGGGTTTATTACTCAAATCAAGTAAAGTATATTTTTGAATAATAGGTTGATTAACAACCCTATTTCCCAACAAATTAAATACCTCAACAAAAGTGTTACCTGAAGGTTGATAATTTATAGTAAATTGATTAGCAAACGGGTTAGGATAAATGGTTAATAGATTTGATGATATCGCTTCCGTTTTTGTTCCTAGAATTGAACCTCCGCAAGGTGTTGTAGCAAAACCATTGGCATGATAACTACGGATGGAATCTACTCGTTCTTGCATAACAACAATACCAGCTGTATTTCCAGTATTTACATAATCTCTACCAAAAACAAAAGCCAGTTCCATTTCTATCACTGCTCCAGGAAAAAATTCAAACGGACCTGTTGAGCCGACACCCCGTCTATCTCCAGGCATATTTCCAGCTACAGCTTCTGTCCAAGGGACAGGTGTAACAGGTATTCCTTGTGTACTCCAAAATAATGGGTCGGAATCACTAGGAAATATATAATCAGCTGCTACAGTATTTCCTGTTGTAGCAGGATTACCATCACCACCCCATGTTAATGAGTTACCATTTAACCATCTACCACGCAAATAATCATAAATATTAACTGCACTATTAGGGTCTCCATTTCCATTAACTGGAGTTCCACTATAATATGACATAAAATGATTTAACCCTAAATATTCATTATCAAGTATTCCATCTCCGAAACCAGTACCTAAACCTGCATACGGAATCCCATTTTGAGCTAAGGCTGTTGGTATATCTGTAGTAAATGGATTATCGATGCCATCATTATCTTGTTGAACTCCTTTTAAAAAAGTAACTCCTTGAAAAGGAGGTGATGAACCATAACCGATTACTCCAATACAATCGTCATCAAAATTATCACCATTGTAGGCATAAAAAGTACCACGAGAAACATCACATCCTACATAATCATCAGTATGGCATCCCATATCAAAATCAGTCCATTGCCCAAAATAGCAGTCGGTTAATGTAAAGGATGAACGATTATAAATGGTATAATCTAAAAACAAGGTATTGTTTATTGCAGAATCTTCGGAGCAATCGTAAGCATATACCATTCCGTGGAACTCAAGATTATTTGGTACCATTGAAATTTGAGAATAAGATCGATTAGAGTTTCGAATAAAATAAATGGCTTGTTGCCCTTTAATTTTAGGGTAATCGCCCAACGCAGGATTATAAATACCATCAAAATCTACATCTACAAAAGGAGCTAAATTGGGTGCTTGTCCTTTTGAAACATCTCCATGTGCAGGCCAATTTAATATGGCTTCTGTTGTTCCATTGCCTGCAATATGGTTTTGAATATCCACAGCACTAACTCTCCACACCCTATCCCATTGGTAACTGTAGTTTTCATAATACTGATTATCCATTATAGGTCCCGCATTACCCCCTCTGTCAAATGTAAAAGAATTAGCAAAAGTCTCCGCATAGCCTTTTAGCTATCCATTAGCATCCACACCAGCAAACCAAAAATTTGAGGCATAAATGGAGGTTGAACCACTGCCTTTTGGCACTTCAAAACTTGCAATACCATTTGCTCTATCTTGAAACAAACCTTCTTTATCAATACCAGCATTAATGTTGTTTAAATCAATGTTTTCATACGATTTTCGTCTTACATAAATGTAAATGACTGCTGTATCAAATCCAGTTGGCACTCCATTATCGGTAAAATAATAGGTAATGCTATCTTTACCAAAATAGCCTGGATTAGTAGTAAAGTATACTTCTTTTACTTTCCAATAAGACAACCCTCCAGTATAATTAACAACACTCGCCTGATTAACCCCATTATAAAAAATAGTATCGATAATTTTTATCGTTCCGTTAGCAAGTGTATCATTAAAAATGATATTATTTCTAAAAAATCTATGAGTTTTAGATGTATCAGAAAAGTCAACATAAAAAGTATCGTTAACCGCAATGGGTAAACTTTGAGCTTTAGTGCTATTAATTGAAACTAAGTTTACAATTAATAAAACGGTAAATAATTTTTTCATGGGTGCTGTTTTTAATTTCACCTAATTTTACGCTAAGGTAAGTATAAGGTTAATGCCATCTTTGCAATGGTTCATTTATCCTATAAACGGTATGGTTTAGACGGTAAACGGTATGTTTTTGCCCACTTTTGTGTTTTTTAATTCTTCACCAACCATTCAAAACTTATCAATAACTTTACATCAAAAAACAATTTTTATGTATTGCAACAGCTTAACCCAATATCAACGTTTTAAAACAAGAGAAGTAACAGTAGGCAACATTGGTATTGGCGGCAATAACCCCATTCGCATTCAATCCATGACCACCACCGACACCATGGATACTATGGCTACGGTGGAACAAAGCATTCGAATGATTGATGCTGGTTGCGAAATTGTTCGGATAACTGCCCCAAGCATAAAAGAAGCCGAAAATTTAGCTAATATAAAAGCTGAATTGTTAAAAAGAGGTTACACCACTCCATTGGTTGCCGATATTCATTTTACCCCAAACGCTGCCGAAGTTGCTGCTAGGATTGTAGAAAAAGTGAGAATAAATCCAGGAAACTACGCAGATAAAAAGAAATTTGAAAACATTGAATATACCGACGAGACCTACAAAACGGAGTTAGCCAGATTACGAGAACGTTTTATTCCACTTATAAAAATTTGCAAAGCTCATGGAACAGCCATGCGAATAGGCACCAACCACGGTTCTTTATCCGACAGAATTATGAGTAGGTTTGGCGATTCACCCATGGGAATGGTAGAATCAGCCATGGAATTTTTACGCATTTGCAGAGAATTTGATTATCATGATATTGTACTTTCCATGAAAGCGAGCAACACTTTAGTGGTCGTTCAAGCATATCGGTTGTTGGTAGAATCGATGATAGCCGAAGGCATGAATTATCCTTTACATTTGGGGGTAACCGAAGCCGGTGATGGCGAAGATGGTAGAATAAAATCGGCAGTTGGAATTGGAACGTTGCTGGAAGATGGTTTGGGCGACACTATTCGGGTTTCATTAACCGAAGAACCAGAATTTGAAATCCCTGTGGCAAGAGCATTAGTAAGAAGATACGACAACAGAACCCAACATGAACCCATTGCAAAAATCGAAAATTATCCTTTAACTCCTTTTGAATACAACAAACGCAAAACCAACCGAGTGTTAAACTTTGGAGGCCCAAATGTTCCGTGCGTAGTTGCTGACTTTAGCATGAAAGAAAAAATAACTCCTGCATCTTTTTTTGCGTTAGGTTATAAGTATTCAGTACCATTAGACAAATGGAACATCACCGAATTGGCTTGCGATTATGTGTTTTTAGGAGATAAAACCATCGATTTTGAAGTACCCGGAACGTTGGGTTTAATATACAATTTTAAAACTTGGCTAACCGTTAGAAACCTATTTAACAGCTTCCCATTTATTGATGCGAAATCATATCTTACCACAACTGATTTATCGGACAAACTGAATGTGGTTTATGTTACGTTGCCCGATTTAACGCAAGAACTGATATCCAAACTTAAAACTGACACTTCTGCTATATTAATGATTGATACTTACAACACTCATGGTATGGCTGAGCAACGAAAATTGTTTATTGAACTGATAAACAACAATTGTACAACGCCTGTTGTAATTGGAAGAGCTTATGGTAATTTAACTCCTGAGCAATTACAACTCCACTGCTCTACTGATATTGGTGCTTTATTGGTGGATGGATTAGGCGATGGTATTTTTATTGCCGTGGACAACTGTGGAGGCGACTACATAGTTAATAACACGGCATTTGGAATTTTGCAAGCCACACGAACTAGAATTTCAAAAACAGAATACATTTCATGCCCTAGTTGTGGTAGAACACTATTTGATTTGCAAGAAACTACCGCTAAAATCAGAGCAGTTACTTCTCACCTAAAAGGAGTGAAAATTGGTATTATGGGTTGTATTGTTAACGGCCCAGGTGAAATGGCCGATGCCGATTACGGCTATGTAGGCACTGGAGTTGGAAAAATAACCCTTTACAAAGAAAAAAATGTGGTTAAGAGAAATGTACCTGAATCAGAAGCCGTTGAGGAACTTATCAACTTGATTAAAACACACGGAGACTGGATTGAAAAAGCTTAATTTGTTGGTTTATAAACAGTTAAAGAATAAAAAAACATCTTGAAGGAACCTTTACCAATTGTAGATTGGGAACGGATGAATTTACTAATTACTCTCTAACATTTGTAACAACTCGTCCAATTTTGGTGAAAGAATAATTTCTGTTCTTCTGTTTTTCTTTCTTCCATCCGTTGTATTCGTCATGTCTAAAGGAACATATTCACTTCTTCCTGCAGCGGTTAATCTTTTTGGATTTACGGTACTGTTTGTCGTAATAATTTTAACTACAGAAGTTGCTCTTTTTACACTCAAATCCCAATTATCAGCAATATCACCCCTACCATTCAACGCAACATTATCGGTATGACCTTCCACCAAAATATTAATTTCTTGATTTTGCTCCAATACTTTAGCTAATTTTTTCAACACATCAACACCTTTTCCTGCCACAGCATAACTACCAGAAGAGAACAATAAACTTTCATCCATTGAAACATATACTTTTCCATTTTTTTGCTGAATAGTTAAACCGTTGTTTTCAAACCCCAATAAGGCATCTTTTACTTTATTTTTTAGAGCAGTAACTAACGAATCTTTTCTATTTATCATCGTCTCCAACTCATTCACTCTTTTTTCACGTAATGCTAATTCTGCAGTTAATTTTTTAAGCTTTTCCTCTTTCATCGTTAAAGAGCCTTCTAACGTTCTTAAGGCATCCTCTTTCGACTGAAGTTCTTCTTGGGTTTTTTGCAAATCTTTAGTCAATTTCTCTGTGGTGGTTCTATTTCCAGATAATAATTCATTGTTTTTGTCTAACAACAATTGATAGGTTTTATTGATGTTGTCGTAATTAGTGGTCATTAATCTAAGTGAATTACCCATCACGGTTGTGTCGGCCACCAAAGCAGAAATCGTTTTCTTTAATTGTTCTATGGAAGCACTCATTTCATTGGTTTTTTCTTCCAGCTCCTTATTCGAATTTTTTAGATTTTCGTTTTCTTCGTTACAGGTTTTATATTTTGAATTGAGCTCTTCATACTTTCTTGATGGTACACACGAGAACAACATGGTAAATATAACCAACGAAAGCAAAACTATTTTGTACATTTTCATGATGATAAGTTTAAAATACAATACTATCCTTTATTCGTTTTTAATTCACCACATCTTAGATAATTTATAAACATTTAAGTACTCAAAACCATAGGATTGCAACCATTTAATAAAATACACGTCTTTTTTTAAATTGAAATAAATAACTTTACGTGTTAAACATGACTAATATGTATTCAAAAATTACCCTTTTGCTACTTTTTTGTGGCACTTTGTTATTTAATGCCAATGCTCAAAAAATAGGCATACCTGGTATTGATTATAGAGCGTGCTCTTCAGCCCAGAAGAACAATGAAATTATTAACAGTGACCCAGCTATTCAGCAAGTTGTTGATAAAATGAATCAAGAGGCGCTGGATTGGACTGCAAAAAATTACGGAAAAAGCAATCCTAGTGGTAAAAAAGTAATTTCATATGTGATTCCTGTGGTTTGGCACGTTATTCACAACAATGGTCCTGAAAATATTTCTAGGGCTACAATTGAAAGTGAAATTGCCAAGTTAAATGAAGATTATCAAAAACGAAATGCTGACATTGTAAATGCATTTCCAATGTTTGCTCCAATTGCAGCCGACATTGAAGTAGAATTTAGATTGGCTCGTTTAGACCCTGATGGTAATTGTACTGAGGGTATTACCAGAACAGTTGATCCAATTACCTACGCTATGGACGAAACCGCTAAAACAATTGCTCCTTCATGGAATAGAAATGGACGATATTATTTAAATATTTGGCAAGGAACGGCTATTGCTAGTGGTGCTGGTGGTTACGCTTTTTATCCAGGAACTGTTGCTCTAAATAAAGAAGGCTTGGTATTAATAGCAGGTCAATTAGGAAATACCGTATCTCACGAAACAGGTCACTTTTTTAATTTAATGCACCCTTGGGGTAATACTAATAACCCTGGCCCTGGACAAACACCCGACAACTGTACAGTTGATGATGGTGTTGCCGACACACCAAATACTGAAGGACAATCTGGTTGTTTGGCTACTTCTCAATCATGTGGTAGCATTGACAACGTACAAAACTATATGGATTATAATTTTTGTGATGTAATGTTTACTGAAGGTCAAAAACAACGTATGCATGCTGCGTTAAACTCTGCTACAGGTAAGAGAAGTTCTCTCTGGAGCCCTACAAACCTTGCAAATACTGGAATTGCCGACCCTTATGTACAAAACCCTTCTTGCACATTAATGGGCGCCGATTTTACCCACGACAAAACGAAAATTTGTGAAGGAGAACAAGTTACTTTCCATGATGCAAACACCTATAATGGAACTCCAACCCAATGGAGTTGGACTTTTGCTGGAGGAACTCCAAATGTATCGAGCCTTGAAAGCCCTATTGTTACATACAATACTGCTGGAGTATATGGCGCAACATACGCTCCCGGTAATGCTGCAGGTTTCATTACCCCTGTGTCAAAATCAAATATTATTACCGTGAGCACGTTAACCGCTCAATATCTACTTCCATTTTCTGAAGATTTAGAAAATGTAACTAGCTATAATACTAATTGGACCGTTGAAACTCAAAGTGGTAATGGTTGGCAAAATGTAGCCACAGCAGCATATTCAGGTTCTCGATCTGTATATATTAACAATAGAAGTAACGCTGCAAACGATGTTTCTGAGTTAATTTCTTCATCATTCGATTTAACATCGATGACTTCTCCACAATTAATATTTAAGTCGGCATTTGCAAAAAAAGCGACTGGTAGTAGTAATGATCAACTAATAATATACTCTTCTATAGATTGTGGCGCTTCATGGCAAATTAGAACCGTTAAAACTGCAAGTTATTTATCAAGTCTTTCCGTTGCAACCGACGCAGTTTATGTTCCCTCAAGTACAGCAGAATGGAAAGAAAGTATTGTTAGCTTGTCATCGCTAGCTACTCAACCAAATGTTCGATTAAAATTTTATTTTAAAAACAATGGCGGCAATAACATTTACATAGATGATATTAATATTAATGGTTCAGTGGGTGTAGAAGAAACCAAATCTGTGAGCAACTTTTCTGTTTTCCCAAACCCAACTTCCGAAAGCGCAACGGTTTCTTTTAGCATCCCAACGGATGTTAAGGTGTTAAAAATTACCTTAAAAGATGTTTTAGGAAAAGAAATAACCAACATTGTTAACGGACAAAGTTTTACTGCGGGCAAGTATAATATGAGTGTTGACAAAGGAAAAAAATTAGCCTCTGGATTATATTTTGTTGAGTTTAACGCTGACAACAAAGTGAAAATTGAAAAATTAATCGTTAAATAATTAATCTAAAAAAATAGTAATAAGGCTCGTTCATTGTGTTCGAGTCTTTTTTTTAATCTAACGAGTATCTATGAAAAATATTATTATTAGTTTCTTTTTGTTTCAAGCATCTTTTTCTTTTTCACAAGAACAAATTAAAGGGCTTGATTACAGAGCTTGTTCAACTGCGGAGCGTTACAATGAGATAATTAACAACAATCCCATATTAAAAGGTATTATTGATCAACAAAACAAGTTTGCCCAAGAATGGACATTAAAAAATTATGGAAAACCAATAGCAACAAATCAAAATGGAAAGAAAAGTATTTTGTACATCATTCCCGTTGTTTGGCACGTTATTCATAACGATGGACCGGAAAATTTATCTAAAGCTGCAATTGAAGAAGAAATAGCAAAGCTTAACGAGGATTACCAAAAATTGAATGCTGATATTACAAATGCTTTTCCATTATTTGCTGGTATTTCAGCTGATTGCCAAATAGAATTTAGATTAGCTCGATTAGATCCTAATGGAAACTGTACTGAAGGCATTACTCGAACAAAAAGCACCCTTACATATGCCATGGATGATAATGTAAAAATGACCATTCGTCCTTCTTGGAATACGCCAACAGTAAAGTACCTTAACATTTGGCAAGGCACTAAAATTTCGTTTGACGCTGGAGGATATTCATATTATCCTGGAACTACCTCAGACGAGACTGAAGGACTTGTATTAATAGCTCAACAATTGGGAAATACGGTTACTCACGAAACTGGTCATTTCTTAAATTTAGCTCATCCATGGGGTGATAGTAATAGTCCTCAAGATCCTAATAATTGTTTTGATGATGATCAGGTTACTGACACACCAAATACCATAGGTCAAACAGGATGCAGCGACACATCAAACTCTTGTGGATCAATTGATAATGTTCAAAATTACATGGACTACAATTTTTGTGATGTAATGTTTACAGAAGGACAAAAACAACGAATGCATGCCGCTTTAAATTCACCCGTTGGTTATAGAGACTTGCTTTGTAGTCAAAGCAATTTAATTAATACAGGAACTGCTGATCCTTATAATCAAAATCCTATTTGTACACCAATCGCTGATTTCAATTACAATAAAACCTATCTATGCGAAGGTGAACAGGTTATATTTACCGACAACTCATATAATGCAACCCCAACTAGTTACAATTGGACTTTCGTTGGAGGAGCACCATCAACCGATACTGTGCAAAATCCAATAATAACGTATAATACAGAAGGAATCTATTCAGTTACCCATCAACCTTCAACAACTGGTGGTACAGGTTACATTTCTAAAAGCAACATAATTATTGTAAGTGGAATTAATGCCGATTATTCATTGCCTTATTCGGATAGTTTTGAAAACCTTACCTCATTCAATAATGATTGGCTAATTTCGGGTAATGCAACACATAATTGGCAAAATGTTTCTACTATTGGATTTACCGGAACCAGATCTGCAATGGTAAATAATCAAACCAATTTATCCACTCAAATAACCGAATTATCAACCCCATCATTTGATTTAACAACGAATCCAAATTATGAACTAACCTTCAAGTATGCTTACGCTCAACAATTATTAGTTGGAAATGACCGTTTAATCGTTTACTATTCAAGTAATTGCGGAAGGTCATGGTCGATATTAAATGTTAAAGTTGGGGCAACCTTAGCAACCGCACCATCAACAGATAGTTTCTTTATTCCTAATTCAAGTCAATGGGCTGAGGAACGAATTAATTTAAGTACCCTATCTTCTCTTAATAATGTGAAATTTAAATTTTATGTACGAAGTAATGGTGGTAACAATATTTGGATAGATGATATTAACATTGATATCGCTTCTTCTGTAAACGAGCCTGCGATATTACTCAATTTTTCAGTTTATCCAAATCCAACCAATGAAAGTGCGGCATTATCGTTTTCAATAAGCAAAAATGTAAACTCGTTAACTGTTTTACTTCGTGATATTTCAGGGAAAGAAATAGCAAATGTGGTAACTAATCAATCTTTTGATGCTGGAAAATACACCATGAGTATTGATCAAGGTAGAAAATTAGCCTCTGGAATGTATTTAATTGAGTTTAATCTAGATGGAAAATTAACCAGTCATAAACTTGTAGTAAACTAAAAAAAAG
>JAVHRO010000079.1:0-13901 GCA_036171675.1 Vicingus sp.
CTTTAGCAATACGCTCTTCTTCTTGTTTTTTGGCAGCAGCTTCAGCTTCAGCTTTGGCTTTAGCTTCGGCTTCTGCTTTGATTTTAGCTTCGGCGGCAGCTTTTTCAGCGTCTTCTTTTTTCTTGATAGCGGTATCAATTAAAACGATTCTATCCTTTGGTTCTGTTTTTGTGTCGTCCAATCCAACCGCTTTTTGGTAGGCAATTTTAGCTGCATCAAAATCTTTTTTAAAAAAAGCATTGTCACCTTCTTTCATTGCAGCATTGTATTGTTGGGCTTTAATTTTTTCTTGTGCTTCCAACTGAGCTTTTTGTTTTTTAAAATTTTCGAGTGTTTGAGTAAGTTTTTGTGCAATGGGTCCTGTGTATGCCATGTCCCAGTCAATTTCGTTTGATTGTGGGATATATCTGGCTTTACCAATCGGTTGTTCGAGAAAAGCTACATTCAAATTCTTATCTTGCTTGAAAAGTGTCATTTCGACAACTAAATCATTTACTTTTTCTCTATTATCAGGTGAAACGCCTTTAGTATTTACAATAATTTTTTTTGGTACGTATCCAGCTTTTTCATAAAGAAGGGTGAACTCCTTTTCGAAATCCACATAGACTACATAATTTCCTTTTCCATCTGTAACCACGTTGGTATTATAATTACCATTTTCAGTAACTTTAATACTCACACCTGAAATAGGGGAATCCTCATAATAATCTGTAATTTTACCAGAAATTTCAAGTTTATTGTCGTTCTCATTTTGAGAGAAAAGGCTTATAAAAGTCGATGTTAAAAGTATTAGTAAAAGATGTTTTATCATAAAAGTGATTGAAAGTTAATTATTATAAATAACATTATATGCAAATTTAAGGCTGTTAAATTACTATTTTATCAAATGAAAATCAAAAGCGTTTTTTCTTCTTGTTATTTGCCACCAATAAGTTATTTTAAACACTGGATAAATGCAAATGACTGTATTATAGATGTTAATGAGTATTTTGTTAAACAAACGTTTAGAAACAGATGTGTTATATTTGGTGCAGATGGGAAACTCGATTTGGTGATTCCCATTTTGCGAAGAAATAGTAAACAATATATGAAGGATGTGAAGATTTCGAATGTTGATAATTGGCAAAAAAATCATTGGAAATCGCTAGAGGCAGCCTACAGAAGTTCTCCATATTTTGAATATTATGAGGATTATTTTTTTTCAATATATAATCAAAAAAAATTCGATTTTTTGGTTGATTTGAATCAGGAATTATTGTCTACTATTTTTAAGTTGTTAAAAACTAATTTTGAATTGACTCTGTCAAATGAATATGTTGAATCATCAGAGAATATTATTGATTTAAGAAAACATATTTCACCAAAAAATAAAAACCATTACGAATTGAATCAACCAATCTACATTCAAGTTTTTAGCAATAAATTTGAATTTGAAAGAAATCTAAGTATACTTGATTTGTTGTTTAATGAAGGTTCTCATTCATTAAAATACATACAAGAATTATCTTAAACGGTCGGCTGAGAGAACTAAATCTTCGTCTTTTTTTATAAATCGGATGGATAAATAAAGAAAAATAAACGAGAGTGTAGGAAATGTTACACCGTATTTTATCCCAATTAACACATCATTAGGGCTGGTTGGCGAAATGGTTTCTTTAACCACATCAATATACAATACTATTGCAGCAATTTGAATAGCTACTAACAAAATGTTTAGTTTACAAAGTTTAATTTGCAAC
Source organism: Vicingus sp. (assembly GCA_036171675.1). Classification (GTDB taxonomy): domain Bacteria; phylum Bacteroidota; class Bacteroidia; order Flavobacteriales_E; family Vicingaceae; genus Vicingus. Next base: position 1,740 of record JAVHRO010000079.1, read on the forward strand.
TGTCGTTTTTTATATAAAAACATTGAAACTAAAGCTAATAAGACCACTAAGCCTTGCATAGCTCCAATTCCAATATTTTTTGAAACAACAGTATTGTTCGCCAAATTGATGGTGTGGTAAGCAGTCATTACATAAGTGTTTTTGTATGAAGTAAAACTTAATACTGGAGAAACGAATAATACCATTCCTAATAAGAAAACAAATGCTAAAAATACCGATTGAATACGTTGTATCATTTAAATTAATTTGTTATTTGTGTGAACCGTCGCAAAAAGGACCATTTTTAGTTGCCTTACAAGTACAGAGGTGTTTAGTTTCTGTTTTTTCTGCAATAAATGGCAACGATTTAAAATCACTTTCTTTATGTTTGCCATCACAAAAAGGTTGATTTTCACTTAATCCGCAAGTGCACCATGCGTATTTTTTTCCTTCTTCTAAGTTTACTGCAATTGGAGAATCTCCTGCTCTTTTTGGTAGTTTCATTTTATTAAAATTTAAGGTTAAAATTACTTGATATGTTTATTATTTACAATTTATTTTGTTGATTGTTTATAAATTTGCTAATTCTCGGTAAGTGCGATACGTTAATTTAACAGGTGTTTCGACAATAAAAAGGGTAGAAGGATTTTCTGATGACGTTAGTAGTTCTTTTTCGTTATTTATCAAAATAAAATCATCTTGGTTAATATTAGTTTCGTTAAGCTTTAATTGGTTCGACTTTAGTGTGTAAATACTTGTAATGTAGTTTTTCTTAAGTTGAATGGAGTGATTTCCAGAGGATAATTCAATTTTATTGATTACCACACCTTCGGATTCCATTTGCAGTGCACCACCATCGCCTGTATAATTAATTGATTTGTATTTATTGATTTGTTTACCACTAAATACGTTACTCTTGTAATCATTATACGATGCTTTTTGATGTTGAGTTTTTTGAATGTTTGGGTCAAACCATATTTGGAATATCCTAGAATTTGGCAATAATTTTTCGGCATGAGTTATTCCATTTCCTGCCCTAATAATTTGAACATCTCCAGCGTTTAGTCTTAACCACTCTTGGCTTTTGTTATCGTAATGCTCTATTTCTCCTTCTAAAACAAATGAAATTATTTCAAACCACTGATGAGGGTGTTCATCAATTAAACCTCCAGTTTTGCTGCTGGCATTGGCCCAATAAAATAGGTTGGAATAAGGTTGTGTTAGTCCTCTATCTTGAGGAAACCCAATAGGTTTGTTTTCACTTATTGCTCCATTAGCAAATGAACCAAAAGCTTGATTTTGTTTCGAAATTATGGTTACAGACATGATTTATTATGTTTAAACATTTAATGTATAACATGGTTAATGGTAAATTTTTTTAACCTCTAATTTGGTCTAACAATACGTTGATGTGATTAGCATCTTCAATTGAAAGTGCGCCTTTAATATTTTCGGAATGGTCTAATTTATTTGCAATTTCATCTAACAATTGAATACCTTTTTTTGTGATTTTAATATCAACTTGTCGTCTGTCGTTGCAACAAACTTCTCGTTCAACAAGTTCTTTTTGTTTTAGTTTATCAACTAATCTACTCGCATTAGAGTTTTTATCGAGCATACGATCAATGATGTTGTTTACACCTATTGAATTAGGGTACTGACCTTTTAAAATTCGAAGTACATTGTATTGTTGAGGACTTATTCCAAATGGTTTTAAAATTTTCAAGGACTCATTATTTAACCAATTAGCAGTGTAAATAATGTTGATAAACAACTTCTGGTATTCCGATTTAAATTCCTTTTGTTTTATTGCTTCTTCGATTTTCATATTGCAAATATACAAAAACATTTAATGTATATACATTAAATGTTTTTGTTTTATTATACTTGCATATTTAATTTTGTGGTTGAGTTGTGTGTGACGAATTTCTCATTTTTCGTAATAAATCCTTTTTAAAACTTTCTTCAGCTTGATATAATTCGGCAACTTTTTTGATGGACAATACACTTTTAAATTTGGAGAGGTATTCTTTTTCAAGGTTCAATTCAAGTTGCTTAATTTCAAAACGTTTATTTAAGTTTTTTTCAATATCGGCATCGGTTAAATCAACCTCTGTTGGTTTTTCTTGGTTTTCGTTTTTAAAATTTTTGCGAGCCTCTATTTTTTTGTTTTCAAACTCATTATAAACTGGCCAAAACTTTTCTGCCTCTGTAGGAGTTAAGGCTAATTTCTCCGACAAATAAGCAATTTTCATTGATTTAAAATTTTCCAATCCTGGTTTATTAATTCGTTCTGTTTTGGGTTTGTTACTTTGTTTATGATGTTGTTGAGCTGATAAAGTTGTTACACTTAATACTCCCATTAAGAGTAACGATATAAGGTTTTTAGTGTTCATAATTCTTCTGTTATTTGGTTTATATTAATGTTATCATTTATTAAATAATCGATTATTTCTTCGTCTTGTGTTGCATTTGCATTGGGTGTGTTGGCAGTTTCTGTATACACCTCATAAATTAATTCTTCGTCAAATTCAACGAGTTCATGATTGATGATGTTTTTACTTAACTGTTGGTTGGTTAATACGGCATCATTTTCGTTATTCTGATACATAAAATAACCAACAAACAAAACGATTACTACAAATGTGGGTGCTAGAAATTTATACCACAGTTTAGCTGAAAAGAGCGTTCTGTTGTTCGTATTGGTTTTTCTTTGGTTAATTCGAAGAGGTAATTCTTCAAAATAACTAGTTGGAACTGCAAACTGATTTTCTTTTTTTAAATCTTCTATGTTGTATTTGTTTTCCATTTGTAGGTAAGATTGGTGAAATTTTAAAAAGTTTAATCTTGGGTTAAAAAAGTTTCAATTTTTTTTACTGCAATATGATAAGATGCTTTTAAAGCGCCCACTGAGGTGGATAAAACTTCAGCCATTTCTTCGTATTTCATTTCATCATAATACTTCATATTAAATACCAATCGCTGTTTTTCGGGTAAGGTTAATATGGCTTTTTGCAGTTTTAACTGTATTTCGTCGCCGTTGTAAAATTCGTCTGATTCCAATTGGTTGCTCAATTCTTGTTCTACATCGTGTAAGGGAATAAAAAATATTTTCCTCTTTTTATTTAAAAAAGTAAGACACTCATTGGTGGCAATGGTATACAGCCATGTGTATAATTTCGATTCTTGCTTAAAATTTGGTAAGCCTTTCCATGCTTTTATAAAGGTGTTTTGAACTACATCATCAGCATCGTCGTGGTTAATAACCATTCTACGCACATGCCAATATATGCGTTGTTGATATTGTTTAACAATTAAATCAAACGCATAATTTCTAGAGTTTTCGTCTCTAAAAAGTGCTATTAATTTGATGTCGTTGTTGTTATCCATAAATAAAAAAATCCACTAACAGAAGTCGGTGGATTTATTTCAATTTTTTTAAGGTTCGATGTATTTTGATGATTCCCTTTAATTGAATTGATTTTCCACTTTCAAGGGGTAAGACTGTTCGTTTGTTAAAAGGTTTAATTACGCAATAATTTATAAATGTATAATTATGCTATCAATTCAAAACCCAACAATTCTATATCGCTAGATAAAAAGCCATCTTTAATGGTTTCTTCTTTACATAAATCGGTGCTCAAGTATTTTTTGTTGCTATCAGAGAAAACAGTAACGACATTTGCTTTTGGATGTTGTTTTTCTTGAGCTATCAATGCTCCTAAGAAATTGGCTCCTGACGAAATTCCAACTCCTAAACCCAATTTTTGAGCTAATTTTTGTGCCATAATAATAGAATCACCATCATCAACATTTAGAATTTCATCCAACTGATTAAAGTTAATAATTGAAGGAACAAATTCGTCGGAAATACCTTGAATACGATGTTTTCCAATTTTATGACCAACTGTTAAAGTCGGGGAGTTTGAAGGTTCTAATGGATGGATTTTTACGGTTGGATATTTTGTTCTTAAATAATTTCCTGTACCCATTACCGTTCCACCTGTTCCAACACCAGCAACAAAAGCATCTATGCTGAGGTTTAATTGTTGCATTTGGTTTTCAATTTCTGGGCCAGTAGTGGTATAATGCGCCTCAACGTTAAAGCAATTATCAAACTGACAAGGTAAAAAAACATTTCTGTTGTTGGCTTGGTGTTGTTTGGTCATTTCTATACTTCCTAAAAAACCACCTTCTTCTGGTGTAACCAATCGAATATTCGCACCAAAACTTTTAATCAATTGAATTCGTTCTGTACTCATCCAGTTGGGCATGTAAATCGTTACGGGGTGATTAAATGCTGCTCCAACAGCCGAAAAAGAAATGCCAGTGTTTCCACTGGTGGCTTCAACTATTTCATCGCCAGGCTTTAAAATTCCTTCTTGATACGATTTTTTGATAACATGTAACGCAACACGATCTTTAATACTGCCTGTCATGTTAAAGTTTTCTAATTTAGCATAGATAACACGTTCTCCTTTTTTATACAAGAACTTGATTTTTGCCAAAGGAGTATGACCAATAATACTTGTTAGGTGAGGTGCTTTTAAATCCGTCAAGGTATTCATGTCGTTTATATTACTCGTAAAATTTATTTTTTTTTATTCATCACTTTCTCTACAGCTTTTACAATGCTTTCCGCATTTAAACCGTATTTTTCCATCAATTGTGCTGGAGTTCCGCTTTCGCCAAAACTATCGTTAACGGCAACATATTCAATAGGCATAGGGTTATTTCTGCTCATCAACTGAGCAATGCTATCGCCCAAGCCACCATTAAACATGTGTTCCTCAGCAGTAACAATACATTTGGTTTTGTTGGCAGATTTTAATACCGCTTCTTCATCCAATGGTTTTATGGTGTGGATGTTGATGATTTCTGCATTGATGCCTTTTGATTCTAACATCTCTCCTGCTTGAATGGCTTCCCAAACCAAATGACCTGTTGCAAAAATGGTAACATCTGTTCCTTCGTTTAAAACAATGGCTTTACCAATTTCAAACGGCTCGTTCATAAATACGGGAACAGCAGGTCGTCCGAAACGCAAATAAACAGGTCCTTTATAATCAGCAATAGCTTTTGTTGCAGCTTTGGTTTGGTTGTAATCGCAAGGATTAATTACGGTCATGCCCGGCAACATTTTCATTAAACCAATGTCTTCTAAAATCTGGTGGGTTGCACCATCTTCACCCAACGTTAAACCAGCGTGTGAAGCACAAATTTTTACGTTTTTACCCGAGTAAGCTACTGCCTGACGAATTTGATCGTAAACCCTACCTGTAGAAAAGTTGGCAAAAGTTCCGGTAAACGGAATTTTACCACCAATGGTCATACCAGCAGCAATACCAATCATGTTGGCTTCGGCAATACCCACTTGAAAAAATCGGTCAGGATTTTCTTTCTCAAACTGATTCATTTTTAACGAACCTGTTAAGTCGGCACAAAGAGCCACTACATTTGGGTTTTCTCTTCCCAATTCGGTTAATCCATCGCCAAAGCCTGAGCGGGTATCTTTTTTTTCGGTGTAAGGGTATTTTTTCATGTTATTATTGATATTTAAGCTTGAGTATTTATTTGTTTGAACGCAGATGACGCAGATTTGTATGATAAAAGATATATGAAGATACCATGTTTTATGATGTTTTTTTGCTTTTGGTAAACTAAATCATAGGTAATCTTAATAATCAGCGTCATCTGCGTTCTATACAATTCATTTCTAAAATTTTATTTGAGCCGAAGCCCCTGAATTTATTTTAAATGTTTTTTCTTTGGTATCTATTACGTTTTTCGAGTTTACACTTCTATAAACCAATCGGTAATTTCCAGGTTGAAGAATTACAGTTTCTCTGGTGCTGTTTGGAGAAACATTGTAAATCCATTTTAATATATTGTTTTCTTCAACAAACAAACTAGCAACTCCTTTTGCAGGAAGAAAAACAGTAACCAACCCTGGGTCGGAAATAAATACTTTGGTAGTATGGCTTTGCGCGATGTTTACTTTGTTTACAATAATTCTTGGCAGCGTTAATATTTCTAAATCGTAATCGCCAACAATGTATTTGGTGGTTTCTTCAAAATTTTGGACATGAAAAGTATTCATATCGCCATGTTTACGCACCAAACATTTTAAATCTTGGTATTCGTTTAACCCACTCATTTCCATTTTTAACATGCCTTGTGGAGCATCAACGCCAATAATGTTGTGTTTTCCAGGATTAATGGTAATGTCGTTTTTTCTAACTTCGGGTAAGGTATGAACTATTAAGTCGTATTTAAGGGCAGGATTAATTGGAACCGTATCTGGAACACCATAATTATTAATGGTATGGATGAAATTGTATTGGATTGATTTGGAGAAGCTGTCGTAAAAAGTCATGTTTACATCGGTTTCGGTAGGTTGTCCAAATCCGTCAATCAAGTTCACTTGAACAGTGGTGTTATTCATAACTTGAGAAATCACTACTTGAAGCACATTTTGAAACGATTCGGCATCTTTGGTCTCAAAGAAATTACCTACACATTTAAATGCGTCAACAGTCTCTAAATCCAAGCCCATTCCAATAACGAAAGGACGAAGTATAACGCCGTTTTTTTGTAAAGCTAGTGCTACAGCACAAGGGTCACCTTCGCATTCTTCAATTCCATCGGTAATTAAAATAATGATGTTTTTACAATTGGTACAGGGTGGGAAATCGTTCTTGGTTTGCTCTAATGAATAGGCAATAGGCGTAGTTCCGGTTGGGCGGATTTCGGTAAGTTTCGTTTTTATCTTGGTAAAATTTCTTCCACCAAAAGGAACTTCTAATTTAGTGTCTTCACAACTTCTATTTCCAGCTGCTACAGAGAATTGATGACCATAAACTCTTAACGCAACTTCTAAATTATCGACATGCTGTAAGCTGTCCATTAAATTGGTTAGAAGACGGGAAGCCACTTTTATTTTTTGTTCTTGTCCCCATAAACCGTACATGCTTTGCGAAGCATCGAGTACAAATAGGATTCGGGTTTTTTGAGGGGTTTGTGAAAAGGAGTTGAGAGCTATTAATAGGATTAATGCAAGGAGAGAGGGTTTGATATGTTTAGAAAATGATTTCAAAGTTTTCAGTCTACAATTTTCAGTCTACAATTTACAGTTTTAAGTCTTCAATAATAAAAAGGGTTTATTTATATTTTTCAGGGTTATTAATCATGTGGTTTAATAATTTGCCTATTTCAATTGATTGTTCAATTTTATCGGTATAGATTTTTTTGTCTATATATTCACAAGCAAAAGCAAAATCAAGCCAAACTTGAGTTTCTGAATTTTCCATATCAGAGTCGGATATCTTTGAAACAAAATGTGCTGGATATTGTCGTTTTCTATATCCTTCTGCTAGATTTGCACAAACAGAACGAGAACATCGTCTAACTTGATCAGTTAAAGAGTACCTTTCTTCTTTAGGAAAAGATTTTGAAATATTAAAAATATCCATTGCCAAAGAAAACGCCTTTTTATAAACTGTTAAATCTTTGAATGTACTCATGTTTTTTTAGGTTTTTTTTTGAGAACTGTGGATTGAGAATTGAGAACTGATTCAATAATCACCAAGCGTTTCTTCCAACTGACCCAATGCACTAGCTAATTGTTCATCGTTTGGAGCAACACCGTGCCATTTGTGCGAACCCATCATAAAATCAACACCATTACCCATTTCCGTTTTCATGATAATCATAACGGGTTTTTGTTTGCCTAAGTGTGTTTTTGCTTTGTTAACTGTTTCAATAATGTTTTGCATGTTGTTTCCGTTCATGTGCAACACATCCCACCCAAAAGCATGCCATTTGGCTTCTAGATCACCCAAATCCATTACAATTTTAGTTGGTCCATCAATTTGTTGTTGGTTGTAATCGATACAAGAAATTAAGTTGTCCACTTTTTTGTGTGCAGCAAACATAGCAGCTTCCCAAATCTGACCTTCTTGTAATTCTCCATCACCGTGTAAAGAAAATACGATTGATTTATCACCATTTAATTTTTTGGTTAAAGCAGCACCAATAGCATTAGATAAGCCTTGTCCTAATGAACCACTAGCAATTCTAATGCCTGGCAATCCTTCATGGGTAGTTGGATGACCTTGCAAACGAGAGTTTAATTTACGAAATGTAGCTAATTCTTTTACAGGGAAATAACCCGAACGAGCCAAAACGCTATAAAAAAGTGCAGAAATATGTCCGTTCGAAAGAAAGAAAATATCTTGATTTTTGCCATCCATATCAAAGGGTTGTGGTTGGTGGTTCATTATTTTAAAGAATAAAGCCACTAAATAATCGGTACAACCTAGAGACCCTCCTGGGTGTCCAGAGTTAACGGCATGTATCATTCTAACGATATCTCTTCTTACTTGAGAAGCAATTTTTTCTAATTCTAAAATTGATGGCATTTTTATGGTGTTTAAAGTTAAAAATCAGTTTCAAAAGTAGTTCAATTTTAAAAGAATTTACTAGACGTGTTGAAAACTTGTAATAAGATTCAGTTTTTAGTTCTCAGTTAGCAATAAAAGTAATCAGTTAACCCATTGAAGACTGAAGATTGAAGACTGAGAACTAAGAACTGTCAACTTCAAACTGTTGAAAAGACAATAAAATAAAAATGTTAACGCTTTATATTACCATTAATTTTAAAGCATAATGAAAAACATGAGAATTAAAATCGCTATTATAAGTTTAATGCTTGGAATTCTGCTTTTTAGTGCATTCACAACAACTAATAATCATCAAAATAAAAAAAGTATTTCGCCCGATTTTCTTAGTGTAACTGGCTGGGCCGATTCTGTTTTAAAAACGCTTACGCTTGACGAAAAAATTGGTCAATTGTTAATGGTTGCGGCTTATTCCAATAAAGATGAATTTCATTACAGGGCAATCGATTCATTGGTAATAAACAATAAAATTGGTGGATTAATTTTTATGCAGGGGGCTCCAAATCGACATGCAACACTTAGTAATAGGTACCAAAAAGAATCGAAAGTGCCTTTATTAATTTCTATTGATGGAGAGTGGGGCTTAGCCATGCGATTGGATAGTGTGGTAAAATATCCATGGCAAATGACTTTGGGAGCAATTCAAGACAATCAATTGATTTATAAAATGGGAACTCAGATTGGCGGGCAATGTAAAAGATTGGGAATACAAGTCAATTTTGCTCCAGTTGTTGATGTAAATGTGAATCCAAAAAATCCAATTATCAATGCGCGTTCTTTTGGTGAAAGTAAATATAAAGTTGCCGAAAAGGGAGTCGCCTACATGAAGGGATTACAAGATGTACATATTATGGCAAATGCCAAACATTTTCCAGGTCATGGCGATACGGATACCGATTCACACAAAGCTTTACCTATTATAAATCATTCGAAAGAACGAATTGATTCTATTGAGTTGTATCCTTTTAAAGCATTGATTGCCGAAGGATTATCGAGTATGATGGTAGCACATTTATTTATTCCGGCATACGATACTAATGCGAATACGGCAACCACACTTTCAAAAAATGTGGTTACTTATTTGTTAAAAGATTCGTTAAAATTTAAAGGGTTGGTTTTTACCGATGCATTAAACATGAAAGGTGTAAGTTCTTTTAATAAACCAGGTTATGTTGATGTGTTGGCTTTGTTGGCAGGGAACGACGTATTGTTGTTTTCAGAAGATGTTCCAACAGCGATAGCAGAAATAAAATGTGCCATAGAATTTGGTGATATCGATTCTAACGAAATTGAGCGCAGATGTTTAAAGATTTTAAAAGCCAAAGAGTGGTCTGGTGTAAACAAAAACAACCAAATAGTTTTAGAAAATTTAACAGCCGATTTAAACAAAAAGGAATACGAATTGCTCAATAAAAAATTATATGAAAGTGCTTTAACGGTTATTCAAAATCAACATGAATTTATTCCTTTACAACATTTAGACACGTTGAGTATTGCCTCAATTGCTATTGGACAAGGCCATTATAAAGAATTTCAAAATACACTAAATTTGTATGCAGGGGTACAAACCTTTTATGCTCCAGAGGTAGATTCAACAATTAAAAAACAATTGTTAGACACCTTGCAGTTGTTCAATACCGTAGTTGTTTCGTTGCACAATTCGGATAAAAGTCCTTGGAAAAAATACCAAATGACTCAGGAAACTTTTGATTTAATTGCCGAACTGACTAAAACTAAAAAAGTGATTTTGGTAAACTTTATGAATCCTTACAGCTTAATAGATTTTAATGATTTAGATAAAGTAAACACAACAATTTTAGCTTACCAAAATAACTTTTATACTAATAGAGCTGCTGCTGAATTAATTTTTGGAGGTATTGGTGCCAATGGCAAATTACCCGTTTCAATTTCTACTAAATTTAACGCTGGAACAGGGATTGATATACAAGCTATTGATAGATTTGCTTATGTAGAGCCTGAGGAAGTTGGTATCAATGGAAGTTATTTGAATAAAATTGACAGCATTGCAAAAAACGGAATTAGTGTTGGTGCTTTTCCTGGTTGTCAGGTTTTAGTGGCTAAAGATGGGAAAGTAATTTACAATAAATCGTTTGGTTATCATACTTACGACAGTTTAATTGCTGTAAACAACAATACTATTTACGATTTAGCATCGGTTACCAAAGTTTCGGCAACATTGTTGGGATTAATGCATTTGCAAGACCTACACCAATTTAGTTTAAACAGTAAATTGGGCGATTATCTTTCAGGGTTAATTCCGGATACTTCTGCCTATTACAACCTTAATTTGAGAGAAATTCTAGCTCATCAGGCAGGTTTACAAGCATGGATTCCTTTTTATAAAAACACTATCGTAAATGGCGAACTCGATAATGTTATTTATTGCAACGATTCGTCAGAATATTATCCATACCGAGTGGCGAACGATATTTATATCAGTAAATTTTATCCTGATATTTTATACAAACGCATATTAAATAGTCCGTTGAATGAGAAAAAATACACGTATAGCGATTTAGGTTATTATTTTTTAATGAAAATTGTTGAGGCTCAAAGTCAACAAACATTGGACAAATATGTTGGTGATATTTATGCACAATTGGGAATGACCACTACAGTTTATTTACCACGAAACAAATTTAGTTTAGATAGAATTCCTCCAACAGAAAATGATCTTACCTTTAGAAAACAAATTATACATGGAGATGTACACGACCCTGGTGCAGCCATGTTAGGTGGAGTGGGCGGTCATGCCGGATTATTTTCGAGTGCCAACGATTTAGCTAAACTGATGCAAATGTATTTGAATAAAGGAACTTATGGTGGCGTTCGCTATTTAAGCGATAAAGTGATCAGTGAGTACACCAAATGTCAGTTTCCTAATGAGGAAAGTGAGAACAGAAGGGCTGCAGGTTTCGATAAACCAACCAAAGAGGGACATGGTGGACCAACGTGCGACGGAATTTCACAAAATAGTTTTGGACATACAGGATTTACAGGAACTATGGTTTGGGCTGATCCTGATGAAAAAGTAGTGTATGTGTTTTTATCGAACAGAACATACCCCAATGCAGAAAATAAAAAACTGGCAAATTTGAATATTAGAACTGATATTCAAAAAGTAATTTATGATGCGATTAATAAATCTAAGGGAAGGAAATAGGTGGATACTTTAGTGCATTTAACTATGAGAGAAACGTATAAATCTTAATTTATTTTTAAATGAATTTTATATATAAATCCCCTACATATAGAAAAAATATTACAGAACTTTTAAGTTTTCTTTTTATACTTCTTATTATAGTATTACCAACTTATACCGACGGTAATTGGAAAATTTCTTTTTTGATTTTGTTGTTTGTTATAGTTGCTGGATTACTAAGACAAAAGCAAGTCTTTATATATGATGAAAAACTAATTATTAAAAGAATTTTTAAAAAAAAGGAAATTTCTTTTAAAAATGTTTCACTCTTTGAAAGAGTTGGTGGTTTTGGAGGAGGTGGCTATGTACTAAGATATAATGAAAAAAAATGTGAAAAACAGATAGGGTTCTATATATCAAAGAAACAAGATGTTGAAATGCTAATTAAATTTTTCATATCTAAAGGAATTAAAGTTACTGCACAAATACCCATGATTTAATTTGGCGGTACTATAACGCAAAGTGTGTAAACTAGAAAAAGTTATTCTGAAAAATTTTGAC
>JAVHRO010000080.1:0-92806 GCA_036171675.1 Vicingus sp.
GGAGTCTCCCTCCCATTGGGAGGGCTGGGGTGGGAAGTTTAAGCTACAACTGCAGCTTCTTTTTCTTTTAATTTATAATACCTAAAACCACCCCAAAGAGCAGCACCAATAGCTCCGGAATAAATGGCATCGGGATGCGAAATAAAATCGAATGCTTTTTTCTTATTCTCCATGGCTTGTTCTTCAACAGCTTGAATCATTCCTACATTCATCCCCATTCCACCTACTAAAACAATAGGTGTTTCGGCATTAAGTGCTCCTAAAAGTTTAACTACTCTGCCTGCAATAGATAAATTAATTCCTTTTACAATGTTGGGTGTTGATAAGCCTTTAGAAACTAAGTTAATTACATCGGTTTCAGCTAAAACCGCACAAATTCCTGAAGGAACTTCAGGATTATCTGCTTTAAGCGACATATCGCCTACTTCTTCGATAGCTAAACCTAAATAACGAGAAATATTTTCGATAAACTGTCCAGAGCCAGAAGCACATTGACCTGTCATTTTATAATCCATTACCTTGCCTCTGTTGTCAACTTTAATAGCTCTAACATATAACGCACCCATATCAACAACGGTATTTGCATTAGGAGCGAAATAAATTCCACCTCTGGCATGGCAAGTCATGCTGTAAAAGTGACCTGTTTTTTTCTCTACCATTTCGCCTTCGCCTGTAGAAGCCAAATAGGCAATGTCTTTATCGTAATCTAGATTATTTCTTTTTAAAATCATATCAACAGAATCTACTACGACATCTTTTGGATCACGTTTTCTAATTTTTTCAGCCTGTTTATCCACCAATTTATGGTTGCCTGTTGCGGAGTTGTATTCCATTAAAACAGTTTTTACGTAGCTTCCGCCAACGTCAACTCCCATGGTGTAAATTGTATTTTTCATTTTTTTAAGTTTATCCCACCCCAACCCTCCCAAAGGGAGGGGGAGCAAGCTGATTATTAATTTTCTTGTTTCGCTTTTTCTTTTGCAGTTGGTAAATCAGCACTAATGTTTCTTCGGGCAAACATGGCTCCACCCAACGCTCCCATAAAAATAGAATCGGTGTGGATGTTCATGGTTACATCTCCATAAGAATCGGTTACCATTTGTTTCACATATTTTAAAACTGCTTCATTTCGAGCAACACCACCTGTAAACGTAAATTCGTTACGAACTCCACCAGAACGAGCAATTAGCGACATGGCACGTTGAACTATGGCTTTGTGTAATCCTGCTAAAATGTTTGGTCGTTCCTCACCATTGTGTAATAATTCTTTTACTTCAGCTCCGGCAAACACCGTACAAGTGGAACAAATGGTAGTTTCTTTGGTAGCTCTGTTGGCTTCTGGTCCTAATTCGTTTAACGATAAACCAAATTCATCAGCAATGTATCCTAAGTATCGACCACAACCTGCTGCACATCTATCATTCATGTGAAAACTGGTAACTAAACCATGACTATCCACTTGAATGGCTTTAGTATCTTGTCCGCCAATATCTAATACGGTTCTTGTATTAGGAAAAATAGCGTGTGCACCGTAAGCATGACATAAAATTTCAGACTTAATACAATCTTCAGGGAAAGGTAATAATGCACGACCATAACCCGTTCCAACCATTTTTGCAATGTGAATTTCTTCGTTTGCAATATCTTCGATGTGATCTCTTAACGTAAATTCAACATTTTTATAGTTATTTTTTACGGCATTAAGTTGAGCATAATACCAATCTTCATGACTTCCATCTTCTTGTTCATCAACCAAACCTTTGTATTTTTCATCCAAAATTTTCATGGCTTCCAATACCAATTCTTTAAAATTGTAATGCACCATTTCGTTTTCGATGGGAGTAATACTTTTGTCGAAAGCCAACATTAAAGGCTCATAAAATTCTTTGCCTTTTGCCTCTACTTCAACATTGTATTTTTCGCTAACAATATCACGAAAAAATTGATTTTTTGAACCCAAATCTTCGTTGATAAATCCGTGTTGAATTTGTGGACGAATGGTTTCGATGATTTCTTTTAGTTTTACCAAAATGGCAGCTTTGTTTTCGTAGTTAAATTCGCTTACGGTTTTGTTTAACATTCTTTCTAGGCTTTCCATTCGTCTTCTAAACTGCCCGTATTGAAATACGCTACGTAAATCTTGCATGTATTTTTTAAATTCGGGTTTAGTAACGTCTTCTCCAATTTTTCGCTGAAGTAAGTTAAAACGAGCGTCATACACTGCTTCATCACGAGCAATATCTGCCGCTACTTTATAGTTGGCTCTGGTGTTGGTTATCCCTCTTCCTACAATTTCATCTTGCTCGTTAATAATAACTGCCTTTGAAGTGGTTGAGCCTAAATCGATTCCTAAATAGTATTTTTTCATAGTTTAAAGGTTTGAAGTTTGTCCCACCCCGACCCTCCCAAAGGGAGGGAGCTTCCCCTCCTTTGGAGGAGGTTAGGGGAGGATTTGAATTTTTTTATACATTTTCTTTTTCCATTATTTTTCGTTGTTCCAACATTTGGAAATACGATTCTAACCGATTTTTTATATTTGAATAAGAGAAGTAACGAGGGTCAACCAAGTCAGATTCTATAAACCCAACCGGTACTTCTAAACGGTCTTCGATTTCACGCATCATACCCAACTGACCAGCAGAGAATGAATTACAGCTTTTAATAGAGTTGGTAATGTAACCATCAGCTCCATAATCCGTTATACATTTTGAAAGTAAATCAATTCGTTGTGGAATGTTTAAATTGGTGTAACAATTCATACAATATTCAGCTAATGATTCTAATGGTCGAGATGGATCATGTCTCCAACCTAAATCATAAACACCACCTACTTTGGTATAGGAAGAAGCTACAATAACAGCTCCCATGTCGTAGAAAATTTTCCAAAACTCACGGAAACTTGTCCAGTTTGGTGGTCCTTCAACTACCAATCGGTATTTTTCTTCTTTCATTTCTCCTTCAGGAGTAATGGGTCCTAAACCTAAACGAATACGTTCTTGAATTTCTGAATACAATTCTTTATAATAATCTACCGCTTCTTGAGTTCCTCTAAATCCGATATTGATAGGTCCGATGTAATAAACTCCAGCAAAATAGGCATCTATAGGTGATGGACGATGTTTTGTAGTGTCGAAAATTTTGGTAATCCAGTCTTCTGATTGTTTGGATAAAGCTAACATTTTTTGCAGTTTAGCTTCATCATATTTAATTCCTGTAACGGCTTCCATTTGAGGAATAACTTCTTCCTTAAATTGTTTTACCATGTATTCTACCATTTGAGGAGTCATTTTAGCATTTTCCTGATAAGGAGTATGCACCATGATAACCTTGGCGTTGGGATATTCTCTTTTTAAGGTTTCAAACCATTTCATAAAAGTAAAACAGCCGGTATAACTTAAAAGCAATACATCTGGTTCTGGAATTTTTGTTCCTGTTGGTCCAATGTTTCCTTTCATCATCATTCCTACATCGCATTTTACGTAAGTACAAACATCTTCGGAGTGAGCATTTTTTTCAGCTTCTTTAATGTATCCACCTGATTTTTTACGCATCGCACTTTGTAATGCATTAATTTCAGGATAAACTGGTAACATATCAAATGTTCGAATTAATTCAGAAAGGTTACCGGGTACAAAAGTATAGCACACTTTTTTACCTAATTCTTTGGCATGATCTAAGTCGTTGAATAGTCCTTCAATCATCTCCTTTTGGAGAATCATACTTTTTTCTTTTTGAGCTTCTTGAGACATATCTTGAGAGTTTAAGGTTTGAGGTTTATCCCACCCTAACCCTCCCAAAGGGAGGGGACTTCCCCTCCTTCAGAGGGGTTAGGGGAGGATTTTATTTTTTTAGTGTTTGCAAGAGTCTGTTGCAGTTAAATTAATATTGCTAACAGCAGCTGGTTCGTCTTCCCATAATTTTATTGAATCGGAAAAAGCACCCACTTGCTCTTTAATTACTTTATATTGATTGATGTTTTCACTGAACTGAAAAGCAATGTATCGAATGCCTAACTTATTAAATGCATTTTGGAAAATTGGGGCATCTAATAAACTAGGGTCGCAAAAACTTGCTGAGGCAAAAATTACTCCATTTGCCCCCCTTTCTTTTACAATCTTAGCCAAACGGTATTCTTTAGGATTATTTACGTCATAAATCGAAGATGAATACTGACTTTGTTTGATGTATGAATTAGCAATGGCTTCTAAAGGTTTATTGGTGGTTGCATCAATGTCTCCAAGAATCATTCTTGAACCCAACATGTAATCATCATCCACCACATAACAGCCAGCTTCTTCCACTGCTCTAATTAAACCTATGGCAGGTTGCTCACAAAATGCACCAGATATAATTACTTTAATTTTATCTTGAGGAACACCTATGTTTTCTTTAATGTGTGCACAAACTTGTTCTAAAATTTCGTTGTGTTCTTCAACTGGGATTACTGTTCCTGCTCTAACAATATAATATACATCTTCTATACTTAATCTCCAAGGAAAATCCTGACGGATATCGTAAATAAAAGAGATAAGTTTTCGGTTTTTATTGTATAAATCTATGGAGTGGTTTAATTCTGCTGTGGTTGGAACTTTACCATTTATTTCTTTGATGTATTCCAACACATGTTCCATTTCTTGTTGATAAAATACTCCACCAATTTGAGGTAAGAAGTTTTGTGGAAAATCCATGTATTTCACAAATTTTCCGATTTTATGTTGTTTGAATATTCCTGAAAGATTTCTAATAACATCACAAATGGAGGGAAAAATAAATCCATCAAAGTGATCCATATGCTTGTCTAAAGCCAATTCCATTATACTTCTCGGAATGTGGCAGATGTAAGACTGATAATAAGCATCTCCTTTAATAATTTGCTTACGGTCGCCGCCACCAAAAACGCCCACTGCCATTCCTCCTGCTGCATGGATAATTTCACGAGGAAAATAAATAGGCATATAACCCACAAGGACTCTTCCTTGTTTCTCTTCTTTCCATTTTTTTGCTCTGGTGAAATTTAAGTCGAACGCTAATTCTTTACATTCGTTAATAATTTGTTTTAAATCTTTCATAGTTTAACATTTAGTTTAAAACTTAACCACCGTTGTTGGTTTGCTTTTGTGCTTGATGTTAAAATGAGATACTATACCTTGCTATCAAGCAAAAAAGAAAACTTCGGTTGGTATAGTTACAATTGCGTCATAATTCGTGAATAAAATTAGTTAACACATTTTCAATTATTTATGATGCTTGTCATGAAAAAAAATGATAAATATCATTTAAAAGTTATTCAATTATAAAGAATTTAGGAGATTAAGATTTATTTAAAACATAGTGGCAAAAATTGCATTAATCATTTTGGCGGGAGGAAATTCTAAAAGAATGCATTTTCCTAAACCTTGGTTATTGTATGATAAAGATACTACATTTTTAGAACGCATACTAAGTTGCTATTCTAGTGTTGAATTGTCGGATAGAATTATTGTTTTAAATAAAAAGTGCATTGAATCAACTTGGCAAAATATTCTAAATAAGATAAAACAAAACTGTCATATTTGTGAAAACAATCATCCAGAAAATGGTAGATTATATTCACTTAATTTGGGGTTAAAAATGGCTGTAAATATTGATTTTGCTATTGTTCATAGCGTTGACCAACCATTTGTTGAAATTGATGTTATTCATCAAATTATGAGGTATAAAAATAGCGATGGGGCAACGATTCCTTCCTTCAATAATAAAGGAGGTCATCCTATAATAATTGGAAATAAGGTAATTAATGAAATCCTGCATAATTACTCTAATTATTCAACCCTAAAAGATGTTTTAGAAAAATTTTCCAAAACATATGCTAATGTGTCAAGCCCATTAACATTAACCAATATTAATACACCTCAAGATTATCAGCAACAATTTTATTTGGGGAAACAATAAGTTAGCTGTACACTAGATGAATGTTTATCACGAAATAGAACAAGCAAGAAAAAATGGACTAGAATTGGTATTGTGTACCGTGGTTTATACCAAAGGATCAACACCACGGAAGGTCGGCGCAAAAATGTTAGTTCTTGCTAATGGTTCAATAAAAGGAACGATTGGCGGTGGAAATTTAGAAAAAGAGGTTATAAAAAATGCATTAAATCAACTTAAAAGTAAAGAATCAAAACTTTATAAACATGACTTACTTCATCAACATAACATGTGTTGCGGGGGAACAGTCGAAATTTTTATAGAACCTATTGAAAAAATGAAAAAGTTATACATTTTTGGAGCAGGACATACTGGGCAAGCATTGGTTAAAATGGCTAAAGTGCTTGATTTTGAAATTTTTATAATTGATGATAGAGAAGAATATATTAAACAACTAACTGATGTTTTGGATATAAATAAATTGAACGTTGATTATAAAAAAATTCTACCAAAACTGCCCTTTGATGCAAATACATTTATCGTTATTTTAACCTATGAGCATGAAATTGACAGAGATATTTTGGCCTATTGCATAAAACAACCTCATGCTTACCTTGGTATGATTGGTAGTCAACGCAAAATTGAAATGACCAAAAAAATGTTTTTAGATGCCGGAATAGCCACCAAAAAACAACTTGAAAAAGTAAATATGCCCATAGGAAAAACCATTTTAGCAGAAACTCCAGAAGAAATTGCGATAAGCATTTTGGCAGAATTGATAGAAGTGAAAAATAGGCCCCTCCAAACCTCCCCGAAGGGGAGGCTTATGTAGAGGAGCGAAAAATTATAATGATAAAACTTAGTATAAACAATTAAAAAACACCTTCCAACTTAACTTGTATTTTATTGCAAGTGAGTTGGAAACTCCTCCCCTTCGGGGAGGTCGGGAGGGGCTTTATGAAAAAAGTAGCAATAGTAACAGGTGCAGCCAAAGGTATCGGCAAAGCCATAGCAGAACGGATGATTGAAGAACAATACATCACCATATTAGTTGATGTAGATGATGAAAACGGAAATAAACTTGCCAACCAATTGGGCGAAAACGCTCATTATTTCAACTGCGACATTAGAAAAGAAAAGGCTGTTGAAGAATTGTTTCAAACAGTTATAAAAAAATTCGGAACAGTTGATGCTTTAGTAAACAACGCTGGAATAATTAAAGACAACGTAATTTGGAAAATGCCCACCGAAGATTTTGATGCCGTAATTGATATCAACTTAAAGGGAACTTGGCTCATGTGTAAAAATGCTGCCAGTATCATGAAAGAGCAAAAAAATGGTAGAATAGTTAACATTGCTTCTCGAGCTTGGTTAGGCAATCCCGGTCAATCCAACTATTCGGCATCAAAAGCTGGGGTGGTAGGATTAACACGCGTGTTAGCATTAGAATTGGGTAAACATGGAGTATTGGTTAATGCCATTGCTCCAGGATTAATTGATACTCCTTTAACCCAAAAACTTCCCCTCGATGTACAAGAAAAATTAATACAAGCACAACCTACCAAAAGTATGGGTAAACCTGAAGACATTGCCAATACCGTAGCATTTTTGTGTAACGAAAAAACACAATTTATTACCGGTCAAACCATTTATGTGGATGGTGGAAAAAGTATTGGAGCAGGGATTTAATTCTCCTAGTTAGCAAAGTCGAACGAAAGATGAAAAGAGCGATAAAATTTTTACCTCCAAACCAACCAATTTCTTACAAAAAGATACTTTTTTCAAGAAAAACAACCGTGTGTAAAAATACTTAATCTCTACTAAGTATTTTTACGTATCAATGATTTATCTGTCTGATTAACATTATGTTATATTTTACAAAACATGAGCCATGTCATAAACACACATGACAAAAATCATGTATTGGGGGGGGGTATTTTTTTCTATTTTAGTCGCTTTGAAATCTTAAACCTATTGAAAAAAATAACATTATTTTTATTTCTCAACAATTTTGTTTGTTTAATTGCATTTGCACAACACACCATTACCGGAAAAGTAACGGACGAAAACAACCAACCTTTAGAATTTGTGGTGCTTACTGTAATGCAAAACGATAGCATCCTAAAAGAAGAAGTGGTAAAAGAACAAGGCGAATTTGCTGTATCACTTCCTGCGGGAACTTATTCGTTTAACATCATCTATTTTGGCAAAATAATTTTAACACGAGAAGTTGCCGTTACCCAATCGGTAAACTTAGGAAACTTACAAGCCACCATTGGCAGCCTTACCCTAGGTGAGTTTGTTTTAGAAGACACCAAAAACTTGATTGAACGAAAAGTAGATAGGCTTGTGTTTAATGTAGAAAATACAGTGGCAGCAAGTGGAGGAGATGCGTTGGATTTACTTAAAATTACGCCACGAGTAAAAGTAGAAAACGATAAAATTGCCATGATTGGTAAAAGCGGTATGTCAGTGATGATTGACGATAGAATAGTGCAACTTTCTGGAGAGGAGTTGGTGAATTATTTAAAAAACATACCATCTGATAACATTAAAAGCATAGAAGTAATTACCAACCCACCAGCAAAATACAGTGCTGAAGGCAATAGCGGATTAATTAACATTAAACTCAAAAAGTCGATTAACAACAGTTGGAGTGCAGATATTAGAAGTTCTTACCAACAAACTACTTATGCTAGAGGCTCTGTTGGAGGTAATTTTAATTATAGAAAAAACAAACTCTCTTTCTCTACAAATATCAATTACTCAAATGGTTCAAATGCAAGTCAAAACATTACGAAAGTATATTATCCTGATATATTATTGCAAGAAGATATTAATGGAAGAAATTATTACCAGCCCCTAAACGTAAAGTTAGGAGTAGATTATAAAATTTCCGAAAAATTAACTACTGGATTTTCGTTAAATAGCACCAAAATATTTCCATTAAACAGCTCCTCAACAACCTGCAGCAAATTGGTAGATAATGTTACTCAAATTACGGATTCGATAATAAAAACCAATTCAACAGACAGGCAAACAAAGACGAATAATAGCTTAAATTATCATTTGGTTTATTCCATAGACACTCTTGATAGAAAGCTTTCACTAGATGTGGATTATTTTAACTTCAACGATAAAATAGATAAATTTTTTGAGTCAACTACTCTTTTAAATAGTGGAGAAATTTCAAACGGTTCTTTTGTTTCTGCAAATAATATTGGAAACCAGCAAATAGAAAATTATTCGGTTAATTTAGACATGGAACACCCTTTTAAATGGGCTACCTTTAATTATGGCGGACGATTAACTACCACCCAAACCGATAATAATTTGAAGTTTTTTGATTTAGAAACAGGTGTGCCTATTTTCGATGATAGCCAAAGTAACACGTTTGTTTTTACAGAAAATACCCAAGCAGTTTATTTTTCGGCACAAAAAGAGCTCTCAAAAAAATGGGAGGCAAAAGCTGGGTTACGTGCCGAAAATACCAATACCAAAGGAAAATCTGTTACCCTAAACCAAACCAATACTATAACATATTTTCAGCTTTTCCCTACGGCTTACCTTTCTTATAACCCAAACGATAGCAACAGTTTTTCGTTAAATTACGGCAGAAGAATTAATCGTCCTTCATTTTCATTGCTAAACCCTTTTCGCTATGTCTATAATCCTTATTCTTTTTCTGAAGGAAATCCGTTTCTATTGCCGTCTTTCTCCCATAATTTGGAGTTAGAGTACATGTATAAAGATTTTTGGGTAAACACCCTTTATTTTTCTAAACTCGAAAACGATTTTGAACAAGTTACCTTAGTGGATAGTTCAAGCATTGTTATGCGTACCGTTCCTAAAAATTTCATCGAAAACAGTACGGTTGGTTTAACTGAAAACATTACCATCAATCCGTTTAAAGCATTAAAAACAAGTTTTTCTGTTGATGTTTATTATAGTTCAACTACATCGTCAATTCCGTTTGCACTTAATTTACTAAGTGGTTGGAACGGAGGTTTAAGTATTTCTAACGATTTTACGTTAAACAAAAGCAAAACAGCCTTTTTTAATATATCTTATTTCTACATCACAAAAGGAGTTAACAACTTAGACAGAAACAATGATTTTGATCAACTAGATGTTGCTTTAAAACTGTTGTTTTGGAAAGAAAAAGTAAAATTAACCATTGCTGGAAACGATTTATTGAGCAGTTTTAGACCAGAATATATTTCAGTTACCAACGGTATTAAAAACTCCTTTAAAAACTACACCGACAATCGTTTTTTTAGAATTTCTCTAGCATACAATTTTGGTGGTTCTTCAAAAAACAATGAGCAACGAGAAAATAAAAATAGTGAAGAATTAAACAGAACGAATTAAACGAATTAACAACTCGGTATTTTGTAGTGTACAATGCAGAAGAAAGGTTTTTAATAGTAGCTTGCAAGCAAAGAGCGATAAAGAATTAACCTCTTTAAACGATGATTCAATTTTTAAATAAATCCCCATGAAAAAAACAACCCTCTACATCATCACATTAATTTTTATGTCTTGTACATATAGTCAAGAAGATAAAAAAGCAATAGTTATTCCTATTGAGAATAACTTTACAGCAATAGATATCACCGCTCTTGATAACATCATTTTAGAAAAAGGTACAACGCAAAAAATAGAAATTACCAAAGGGCAAGAGTATCAAAGCCTTTTAAAATATAGTGTAATCAACAATAAATTGGTTATCTCAAAAGAAAGCACCAAAAAAAATAGGCAAATCCATTTAAAAATTACCTATCAAAATTTGAATGAGTTAAAATTGGTTAATGTAGCAAATGTATCGTGTGTAAATGCCATCAATACTACCAATCTAACGGCTGCAATACACAATGTTGCCAATGTAACCCTTGCTGTTAATTGCGACCAACTCAACTTAATTTGTACCAATTCGGCAGATTTAACCCTAACAGGGCAATCGAAAACCAACGAAATTGAAGTAAAAAATACAGCCGATTTAGATTTTTCTAAACTTGTTGTAGAACAAATAAATTTAGTAGCTAAAAATGGTGCAAATGGAAAAATAAATACATCAGGAAAACTTTCTTTGATACTTGAAAATTATGCTTCATTTTCGGTAAAAGGTTCTCCAACTATCATTAAAAAAGAAGTTAAAAATGTGGCTAATTTTAAAATGTAACAATTTATTGATGTGTAGATGTGAAAATGTGTAAATGTGAATATTAGGTATTGGTGTCATTCTGAACGATATTTTACAAACTGAGGTACGAAGTTTAGTAGAATGAAGTGAAGAATCTAAATAAAAACAGAATCACTATTATAAACAGATTCTTCACTTCATTTTTCTACCCCGATATTCATCGGGATGAAAAATTTTGTTCGGAATGACACAAGAAAACAGCATCTGCGTAAATCTGTGACATCTGCGAGAAAAAAATGACAAAAAAACAACTTAAATTTACTCCAGAACACGACCAAATCATCGTTTTAAAAGATGGTAAAATGTTAGAGATAGGTCATCACCAACAATTGGTTGCCGATAAAAACTACTACTTCAATCTAGTTAAAAACCAATTGGAGTTAGGTAATTAGTTCCTCTTTTTTCCTTAAATCGTGATGAATATCATTTTAATTTAAGTTCTATTTATTGAATTTTACGAGTCTTCAACATTTTCAAATGTTGGAGGGTTAAAATTCATTACTATGCAAATCATCAAATTAATCGTTAACGGAAAAGAACACAATGTAATTGTTGAGCCACACGAAACATTGGCTCACGTTTTACGAGAAAATTTGTGTTGCTATAGACGGTAAAAATGCTCTTTTTTGGAGTTGACCCAAAACCTATTGTAGGAGAAAGCTTGGTTTCTGTCAACAAACAAGAACTCGTTAAAAAAGAATCAAAGGCTCTCGTTTAGTTGATATCTATTCCAAAAAGTAAAAAAGAGAAATGATATGAGTATATTTGAATAGAAGTTTTGAAAAATTAATAAATGAAACTCGTGGTGTATTTGATAAAAATTTGTCCATTCGAGTGTCTCGCAGTATTACGGGATGTATCGAAACCACAGCGTAGCATCAACCGAATAAAGTGAGTTCACGAACACCTATAAAAAAATAAGCCCAAATGCACTTCGGGTTAAAGGAAAAATAATTGTTGTAAAAATAAATAAAATGGAAAACAATCCAATTAAAGTAATGTATGATGAACATTTCATCATTAAAAAAGCAGAAAAAACAATTGGCAGTATTGATTGTTTATGGGAAAAAGACGCCCCAAGGTACATTGAAGTAATAACACAACTGATCGATTTTTTTAGAAACTATTCCGATGGTTATCATCATCATAAAGAAGAGGGCATTTTATTTCCTGCCATAAAAGACCATCCTGATTTTGTGTTGCAAGAAATGATTGATGAATTTAATGAGCACCATAATTCTTTTAGAGAATATACAAGGGATATTGTAGAAGCAATCGATAATAATGAATTTCCAAAATCGTACAATCTTTTGCAGGAATATTTTAACGATTTGCTCGACCATATTGCTGCAGAAGATGAAGAATTGTTTGTTTTGGCTGAAAATTTAATGAGTGATGACGAATTAGAAACCATGTATTTTAAATTTAAAGATGTTGATATGGAATTAGGATTAGAACGTAAAAAATCATACGAGCAAATGATTACTACATTAGAAATTTAAGTAAACATAAAAAATCATCTACACGAAAAATCAAGTTTAACATTCAAATTTATTTGGTCAATGCTTTTAGATTGGAATTGAAAAATCAAATCCTTTAATTAGCTTTGCCCATATTAAATAAAATAAAATGCAAGAAGAAATAACCCCATGTCCACAATGCAAATCGCCTTATGGATATCCAACTGACAATGATTTATTTTCATGCCCTGAGTGTGGCTTTGAATGGAGTCCGAAAGAACTGGCTGCCGAATACGAATTGGTTGTTAAAGATGCTAATGGAAAAATTTTACAAAATGGCGATGATGTAGTAATCGTAAAAGATTTACCGGTAAAAGGATTTCAAAAATCGATAAAAGTAGGAACAAAAGTAAAAAACATTAGACTAGTAGAAGGCGACCATAATATCGATTGTAAAGTTGATGGCTTTGGTGGAATGGCATTAAAATCGGAGTTTGTAAAAAAAGCATAGGATAAATAAGTTGCTTTGAAAACATCAAAACCTTATAACGATTACTCTTCTTTTATAAAGCAAAAATTTAGCGAACGGGTACAAAAAATCTCGCTAGACACTGGTTTTACTTGTCCAAATAGAGACGGCTCAAAAGGAGTTGGCGGATGTACATATTGCAACAACAATAGTTTTAATCCCTATTATTGCAAACCAAGCAAAAGCATTACTCAACAATTGGATGAAGGCATTGCTTTTTTTTCAAAAAAATACAAAACACAACAATACTTGGCTTATTTTCAGGCATATACTAATACCTATGCCGATATAACTTTAGTAAAAGAATTGTATCATGATGCCATTAACCACCCAGATGTAATAGGGTTAGTGATTGGCACTCGCCCCGATTGTATCAACGAAGAACTCGTTGAATTTTTAGCCGAATTTGCAAAAACAAAATATATAGCACTTGAATTTGGCGTAGAAAGCACATTAAATAGAACACTCGATTTAATTAACCGTTGCCATACATTTGAAGAAACCAAGCAGGCTTACGAACTATGTAAAAACAAAGGATTGCATTTAGGAGCTCATTTAATTATTGGGCTCCCTGGCGAAACGCGTGAAGAAATGTTGAACCATGCTGTTGAGGTTTCTAAATTACCTGTAAACACAGTAAAAATTCACCAGTTACAAATCATAAAACACACGATGATGGCTAAGCAACTTCAGGAAACACCTGAAATGTTTAACTTGTTTGAAGCCGATGATTATATCGAATTTATTTGTGATTTTGTTGCCTTACTAAGGCCAGATATTATTATTGAACGCTTTATCAGCGAATCACCACCTCATTTGTTAGTTGCCCCAAAATGGAATGGATTGAAAAACTTTGAAATGGTTGATAAAATTGAAAAACGAATGAATGAAAGAGGTATTTGGCAAGGGAAGAATATAGCAGGCTAACCCAATTTATACATTTTTCCTGGTAACGATTTTACAACACCTTTAAATTCCATTTGAAGTAATAACGACGAAGTTTTGCTCATGGGAAATTTGGTTAATAGAGCCATATCGTCAATCGCAATTTTTTCATGTTGTTGAATTACAGCTATTATTTTTTTTTCATCATTATTTAATTCAACAAACAAATTTATCTGTTTATTGCTAATTGGCTTGTCGGCTTCCCAACCCATAATATATTCAACATCTTTTACCGATTGAATTAAATGTGCCTTGTTTTGTTTAATTAAGTCATTACATCCTTCCGATTGGGTATCCGTTATTTTTCCAGGTAGGGCAAAAACATCTCGGTTGTAGTCATTCGCTAAATTGGCAGTAATTAACGAGCCACCTTTATTACTCGACTCTATAACAATGGTAACATCAGCCATTCCTGCAACAATTCTATTTCTTTTTGGAAAATTTTCACGATCGGGTTTCGTGCCACTTTTAAATTCTGATACCAAACCTCCTTGTTCTAGCATTTGTTTTGCTGTAGATCGGTGTATGTTAGGATAAATTTTGTCTAAACCATGAGCCAACACACCAACGGTAGATAACTTATTTTTTAGAGCGGCTTTGTGAGCACAAATATCAATTCCAAATGCCAATCCACTTACAATAAGCGGTTGGTGTGGAACAAGATCTGCTATTAATTTTTCACAAAACTCTTTCCCATAATCGGTAGCATTTCTGGTTCCAACTATGCTAATTATTTTTGAAGCATTGAAATCAATATTTCCTAATGAAAACATCACAAGTGGTCCATCCTCACAAAAAGTTAATCGTTTTGGATAATGTTCATCTAAAAAGGTAAGAGCATTGATGTTGTTTTTTTCGATAAATACCCACTCAGTCTCAGCAATGGAAAGGGCTTCAGTTTTATGTTGTAAAATATTTTGGGCATTAACAGCACCAATGCCCGGAATTTTTTCGAGTAACGATTTTTTCTCCTTAAAAACATGTTCAGCACTGCCGCAATAAGCAATTAACTTTTTTGCGGTAATACTTCCAATGTTAGGAATTTCGGTTAATGCAATAAAGTAAACGATTTCTTTTTTATTCAATGGAAGCTAATATTTAGAATGGTAAAAATAATAATTAGATTTACGACATAAAAAATTGATGAGCACAAATAATCTAATTTGTTGTTTTTCAAAACTATAGTATGATGCAAAAATGCTGTATAATAGTTCCATGTTACAATGAAGGGGATCGAATTCTAGAAGAAGAATTTGTTTCTTTCGTAAATGAATATCCTACATTTACAATTCTTTTCGTGAATGATGGTAGTAGCGACCATACCTTAGCAAAAATTGAACAATTAGCTAAAAAAACTACCCGAATTAAAATTAGTTCACTCGAACAAAACTCAGGAAAGGCGGCAGCCGTTAGATTTGGTGTTTTAGAGGCATTAAAAGATGAAGGATTCACCTATTTTGCATTTTTAGATGCTGATTTAGCCATTCCATTTTCGGAGTTTTTGAGATTATACCATATTACATTAATTAACAAGGAGTTAATGTTTACTTTTTTGTCAAAGATAAGAAGAGCAGATGCCGAAGTTAAACAATCTTACAAAAGATTTTTAATGGGACGAATATTGTCGTTATTTGCTAGATTCAGTCTAAAATTACCAGTTTATGACACGCAATGTGGTTGCAAATTAATGAACAGAGAAATAGCCGAATTGGTTTTTTCCAAGCCTTTTATTAGCGCTTGGTTATTTGATATCGAAATTTTTTGGAGAATTTTAAACCAAAAAAACCAGCTCTATTTTAAAACGAATACCCTAGAAGTTCCTCTCAACAAATTAATGGATAGGGGAAGTTCTAAGGTAAGTGGAAAAGCAATATTTAAGTTGCCTTTCGAGTTTATTAAAATACATCGAACATATTCAAAATGAGGGGGAACCTTAAAAATATTTTTCTAGATTTTTACCAACAACATAAATATCCTATTTGGTTGGTGGTAATTGTTCTGCTCACACTGTATCCCTTTAGTTTGTTTTTATATATCCCGAAATGGGATAATATTAATGGATACCTACCCTACCGATATTTTATAAGCGACTATTTGTGGAATGGACATTTACCACTCTGGAATCCATTTCAACGGTTTGGTTATCCGGGTTATGCAGACTTACAAAGTGGTTGCTGGTATCCAATTGTATGGGTTTTGATGTTGTTTGGGAAGTACAATATTACCTCCTTAATGGTTGAATTACTAATTACTTTTTTGGTTGCTGGTCTTGGTATGTTTACCTTAAGTAATTATGTTCATGAATGCAAAAAAACAGCATTAATTATTGGTATTAGTTATGCACTTTCTGGGTTTATGGTTGGTTCAACACAGTTAATGGTGTTTTTAATTGGAGTGGCTTGGTTGCCTTGGTGTATTTGGGCAATATTAAATTTTTTCAGCACATTTAATTATAAATATATTTTATGGTCGGCTGTTTTTGTTTCAATGCAAATTACCGGAGCTAGCCCTCAATTTACCATTATACTAGCGTACATTTTTGTGGGAATCTTCCTATATAATTTTTGGAAAAATAAAGCCAAAATTTATCAATTGAAATCAATTATTGTTGGCGGAATACTCCTTGTTTTAACAATGATAATTTTTTTACTACCCTATATTCAGTCGTTTTTAGAATTTTCACCATATTTTAATCGGGTAGATAAATTAGCTTATCAAGGCTTTTTGATTTCCAACCCTTTTGTGTTTAGCGACTATATTTCATTTGTTTTTCCATATTCTGTTATTTCAGATTGTGAACATTTTAAAATCACCGACCTTTCCCTCCGAAACGCCTATATTGGCATTGTTGGATTAGCTGCGTTTATCGTTACACTTACTCAGCTTAATACAAAGAACAACTATTTTTTTCCATTGCTGCTGGCCATTATTGTGTCTTTAATTATTGCATTGGGCGATGAATGTTTTATTTATAAGTATTTGTATCATCTTCCTGGTTTTGGATTGTTTAGACACCCTTCTTTTTTTAGAGCCTACACCATGTTCTCTATGCTTTTATTAGCTGGTTTTTCAATTAAAGAAATGTTATATAAGGATACTTTTTCAGTACTCCAGAAACGTGTATTAATGTTATTAACGGGGTTATTTGTGTTAATGTTAGTGGTTGTATTTAGCAAAACCTCAATAGCAGAAATTATTGAAAATATTAATCAACTACTCTTATTGACGGAAATACATACCACCAAAATTTATAGTCATTTATTTATCAATATTTTGTTACTGTTAATGTTGGGAGCTTTAACCTACTTGCTTGCAAAATTCACTAATCTTTCATTTTTTGGAACAATGTTGTTTTTTATGGTGTTCGATTTGGCTATTCAAACAAGATTAACAGCTCCAACAACCATACATTATAACTTTTCTCACAAAGATTTAACTACTTACTTTAATACTCTTCCTAATGACCTAAATCAACACTACAACAACACGCCATTTAAAAAATTAGACGATACTCAAGGACTTCTTTCTACTAATGGAATTTGGCAGAATGTAGCAACGTTTAACAAAACTATTTCAAGCGTTGGAGTAAATCCTATGAGATTTAAAAGTTTTGATTTGGCCGAAGAAAACGGTGTTTTGTCAAGAAATCTGGAAAACCCTATTTTATTTTTTCCAACCCAAGTTTATCATCCAAACGACACCTTAAAGTCTGGGTTTATTTGGGATACACCTGCTCCGGTACTAATTGTTGAAAATAGTACTTCGTTAGAAAACATTAACGTTGGTTATAATCAATTTTCTGCATCCATTTCAAACACTTCAAAAAATGAACAATGGTTGGTATTAAACCAAAATTACCATCATTTATGGAAGGCTTTTTATAACGGTAACGAGTTACACATTTCTAAAGTAAACGAAATGGTTATGGGGGTTCAAATACCAAAACAAAGTAGCGGATCTGTTCAGTTTATATATAATTCGCCTTGGTTAATTTATGCAGCACTAATCAGTATATTTAGTTATTTAATTGTGTTGTATTGGTGGTTCTTGAGCACTAGAAAATCTGCTGTAGAGCAAAACCAAAACAATAAATAATACTGTTAAAGTATTGTACTCACGATATAAATTCTCATTCATAGTTAAATTGGTGAATTTATAACAATAGTCAACAATCAACCATGCTAAAGAAGTAACTACAGCTAGTAGAAGAATCCTTTTAGAACACATTAAATAAGTGAAAAATGCTGGGGAAATACTTACAGATTCGGTTAATATTTTTCCAAAAATTGGCAGCACAATTAATATAGGCAGCATCAAAACCCTTGATTCTTCTGCATATGAAGAGATTATTACTAAAATGGTATTGATAACAAAAGTGAACCAAAAGGCGGTAATTACTTTGGTTTCATTTGTTAATTTTTTTTGATAATAGGTTATTAAAAAAATAGGTAATAGATAAACTGAAATAAAGGACAATATTGTTTTGCTTAGATTAATCCATCCAATTAAGTTTTTATGAATTTTAGCAAACTTTTCAGGTAACAATGCTTGTGTTTCTTGCAATAGTTGTGGGTTAGTTTTGAAAAAATAAAGCAAGTAAATAAAATAAATCAAAACCGGTACGCTAATGATGAACACTTTATAAAAAAATTTCATATTGCTTTTTAAACTATTTTTTATTTGAAGGTTCATCATAAATAAAAATATTGCAGGTAGCAGTAGTAGTGAATTTTCTCTTGTAATTGTTGCCAAAGCAAATCCACCAGCAAAAAGCAAGTTCTTATTCATTTTTAAAAATATCAAACTTATAAAAATGAAAAAATATTGAATGGGCTCATCGTAGGTGGCAATTGGAATAAAATATGCCAGTAACACCGAAAAACTTGAATAAAATATTAATGTTGACCATAATGCTTGTATCCTTGATAGGGCGTGTAGTTTAGCTAAATAATAGATTAATATCCCATTGAAAAAAGTGAACAAAAAATTTATACAAACAAATGCTACGCTAATTCTGATATTAAAGCCATTTGCAATCGCTTTTATTAGAAAAGTAGTGATAGGCCTTGCCTTAAAATCGGGTAAGGTTTGATGAAAATCTACTGCCCATGGCAAAAACCCATCGGTTACAATTATGTTTTCTTTAACTAGAATATTTTGGTCAACATAATTAATCATGGTGTTGGTGAAAGTAGAAACGTGTAAATAAAAACTTAACAACGTTAACGTTAAACAGATGGTAAATATCCAAATTGTTTCTTTACTTTTTTTCATGAATCGTCAATAAACGAATTTATAGTATGCAAATAAACAAAAAAAAGGCTTGGGGTTTCCTCCAAGCCTTTTTAAATACAATTTATAAGTAATTATTGAATTACAATTTTATGAACTTCAACACCTTTTGTTGAGGTAATATTTACAAAATAAACTCCTTTGGCTTCTTCTCTTAAATCAATTTCTTGATGAGCAGCAGTAAGGCTATTTTTGTAAACCACTTGACCTTGTAAATTCATTACTTCAACAGTTGCTTTTTCGCCAACTTTAGTGGTTATATTAAACAAACCATTGTTTGGGTTTGGATAAATGGTAAATACATGGTTAGTTTTTGTTTCGATAGAGGTTGATAGATCAACTGTAATATCATCAATGAAAATTCTCCACATACCTGGATCGCTATAAGCATAGAAACCAATATTATAGTTTCCAGATATAGCAGGTGTAAATTGTGCTGTTGCGTTAGCAAATGTGATGTTATTAAAAGTACTATCAAACAACAAATTCGTCATAGATCCAGAACTTTGAGCAGTACCATACATAACTTTTAATTTTTCTGAGTATGTTGCGCTTTGAGCTCTATAAGCAAAAGATAATTGATAAGTTTGACCTCCAGTTAGGTTCAATGTTGGTGTAAAAACCCAATCATCATCAGCTATAGAACCATTGTAAGTAATGGCTAATGAGTTTGGTGCTGTATTAAAAACTGTATTGTAAGAAACCCAAGTATAAGCATCTGCATTTGCGTTATCTACTAACCATCCACATGGAGTGTTTGGTGTTGTTACTCCATCAAAGTTTTCTGTCCATGGGAAAGTTGATATTGTAGGAGGTATACAAGGAGTCATAAATGTTAATGGACCAGTCCAATTTGAAGTATCGCCAACGCCACATGTAGATCTCACATAAAACTGGTAAGCCATATCTGGCATTAAAGGTTGAACTGTGTAAGGATTGCTTGTGGTTGTGTCAATAGTACCTGTGCCTAAAGCAAATCCTGCTACGCCCCATTGAACTTGCCATTCGGTTGCTGTTCCATTTTCTGTCCAACCTACCAATGCATAAAAAGGATTAACAAAAATAGCTGTTAAATTAGATGGAGCCGAACATGTTGGGGCTTCATGAATATCAACATCATCAATAGCAACATCATCGAAATAATCTGTTCCGTTAGTTTCATTCACGATAAATTTTAATTGAATAGGACCCGTTACAGTAAGTGAAGATAAATTAACAATAATTTTTTCCCACTCGCCACTAAATGTATTAGTGTTATGTGTGTAGAAACCTACATTCCATGAAGCACCATCCCATACATCAATCGAAAAATCAACATTAGTATAGCCTTCGTTATTGCTGATTAAATAAAAAGATAATTCTGGGCTTGCCAACGCACTCACATCAACTAATGGGCTTGCTAAAGTCGTATTTAAACTACTTGGTGAGGAATCATCTACCCAAGCAAAATATGATCCGCTTGTTGTTGCTCCTCCCATGGTACCATTATTACCTAAATGGTTAAATATACCAGTATTAGAAAACATCCATGGTTCTGTATTTGAAGCACCTTGATTCCAACAGTTTGGAATAGTACCAGCATTCTCAAAATTTTCATTCCAAGGAGCAATCAATGGAGTACATAAAGTAGTAAATGTAAAAGGACCAGTCCAAGTGCTTGTACCTGAACCACCGCAATCTGCTTGAACATAAAATTGGTAAGAAGTATTTGGGCTTAGCCCTATTAAGCTATACGGATTGGTAGTTGTTCCTGTCACCGGAATTCCTGTTCCTTGAGCAAATCCTGTTGTTCCCCACTCTAAATTCCAAGTGGTTGCAGTACCATTTTCTGTCCAACCTAAATTAGCAGAGTTATAAGTTATTCCTGATGCTGTTAATGCAGATAAAGGAAGACATGCTGGAACAACTTCAACGCTAACGTCATCTAAAAAAATGTTATTTCCATATTCAGATATCCCTTTGAAAATAATATAGTTGGTAGCTGTATTAAATGTGCCTGGTATTGCAAAAGTGTATTTATACCAACCATTACCAGGTTCTGAAGGGGTTGCACCAATGTGTCTATTTATTGTTCCTAGAAGTGTTCCAGCAGCAGACGCTTGAGTAGTATTGGCATAAACCTCAACTTTATCAAAACTAGAGGAATAAGCAGCATCCCTATACATCCAAAATGAAACTTGGTATGGACCCCCAACTGACAAATCAACAACAGCACTTGCCAAATCAGCAGCTAACCCAGTAGCGTAACTATAAGCGTTAAATTCAGCCATAGCAGTACCACTGTGCGTAGTACATGTTGGACTAGTACCTGAAGATACGCTAAACCAGGTGTTTGTTCCACCACTTCCAGCTACTTGAATGTTAGTCCACCCAGTTGGAGGAAATGTACCCCCATCAAAGTTTTCAGTGAGTACTTGTGCATTTGCCTGCCAACTAAATAAAGCAAGAAATGTCGTTAAAAAGGTAATTTTTTTCATACTATTAAGGTTTTAGTGAATAAATAAGATGTGTAATAAATTCAAATTTCGATAAAAAATAAACAAAAAACATGAATTTAATCACTTTTTAAACTTTTAGGCTTTCTTCGTGGTTACTTTTTATCAGCTAAAAACAAACGTTTTACCCTTGGAGAGATGGAAGATAAAATTTCGTAGGGTATGGTTTGAAGCAGTGCAGACAAATTAAGGGTTGATGGTTGGTCGTAAAAAATAAATACTTCATCATCTTCTTTACAGTTAATATCCGTTACATCAATCATACACATATCCATACATATCGAACCTATTGTTGGTGCATATTTTCCATTCAGTTTCATTTGCCATTTGCCATTTCCAATTCTTCGGCTAATTCCATCAGCATAACCAATAGGTAAGGTTGCAATTTGCATTTCTTTTTTTGCCAAGCCTCTTCTCCCATAACCAATGGTGTCTCCTTTTGGAATGGTTTTAAGTTGGGCAATTTTACATTTTAAAACAACAACATTTTTTATGTGTTTGGAATCTTTTTCATCGGCAACAAAGCCATACAAAGCTATACCCAAACGAACCATATCAAATTGGGCACCAGAAAAACGTAATGCTCCATTCGAATTTAAAATGTGTTTATCAAATTGATAAGTAATTTTTTTTTCGATTGCTGGTATTAATTGATTAAACAAACTGATTTGTTTTTGGGTAAACTCGTCATGTTCTGGCTGATCGGAAGTAGCTAAATGTGAAAAAACACTTTCTATTTTAATAACAGGATTTTTTTTTAATTGATGAATTAATTTAGGGACTTCATTTGCACTAAAGCCTAACCGATGCATACCCGTATCGAGTTTAATATTAATGAAATAGTGTTCGAATTTTGTTGGATGATGAGCCAACGCTTTTATCAATGCTTTTAACGAATGAAACGAAAAAATTACAGGACTTAATTGGTGTTCAATAATTAAATCGAAACTTTCCAACTCTGGTTTCATTACCATTATTGGAGTTTTGATTCCTGCTTTTCGCAACTCAACCCCCTCTAATATATTGGCAACCCCAAAATAATCTACCTGTTGATTTTCCATCAATTTAGCCACGCCTGTTGGTCCTAAACCGTAGCCGTAAGCCTTTACCATTACCATTATCTTGGTGGTGGGTTTTAGTTTCGATTTAATGTAATTTAGGTTGTGAACTAAACTTTTAGCATCAATTTCGAGGACGGTATCGTAATGGAGTTTTTTAATGTTTCTTAAATTTAGTATTAATTATTTGCATTAAAACAGCTTCTACAAAGTGGTTCATACGCATCTAACTCACCCAGTTGAACTAATTTTTCACCAGCAACAATACGGTGAGAATAATGAGCCAACTCACCACATTTTACACAAATTGCATGTACTTTAGTAACATATTCGGCACAAGCCATAATACCCGGCATGGGTCCAAATGGATTGCCTTTATAGTCCATATCCAATCCTGCTACAATTACCCGAATTCCACTAGCAGCAAGTTGGTTACATACGTTAACTAATCCATCGTCAAAAAATTGAGCCTCATCAATACCAACCACATCAACATTATTAGCCAATAAAATTATATTTGATGATGATGGAACAGGTGTAGAATGAATTTCATTGGCATCGTGCGAAACCACTTTTTCTACATCATAACGGGTATCGATTTCTGGCTTAAAAATTTCTAATTTTTGTTTGGCAAATTGAGCACGTTTCATTCTACGAATCAACTCTTCGGTTTTACCCGAAAACATTGAGCCGCAAATCACTTCAATCCAACCTCTTTTTTTTGTTGGGTTTGTGGTATTTTCTAAAAACATGCGTTAATCTTCTTAATTTTGAAGTACGTTACAAAAGTAAATTACTTAATTTTAATTTTTAATATAAATCTTGTCGAAGTTATGGAAATTGAACAATTGCGCAAAGAATTTAATCAAATTTTGGATAACATCAACGAACATTCAGCTCGATTTACTGAAAAACCTTACTTACCACTTTTGGAAGTAAATGTAATGATGGCAAAAATCAATAAACTTCAAGAAACCGCCGCCATACTAAAATACCTGCTAATTAATAAAGACGAAAAGCGACGCCAATTAGAAAAAATAGAGGAAAAAACACCAATAATAGCAACTGTTAATGAGCCAAAAGAAAAAATAGTTAACCCAACCGTGGCTCTTGTTGCTCAAGAAGAAGAAAAACCTATTATTGAAACACTAACTCCAGTTTATCAATCCGAAATAATCCATAAAAAAGTTATTGAACATAACCCTCCTCTAACTGAAAGTAAATCAGTTAGTGATAAGTTTTTACATGCACCAATTTCGTCACTAAAAGACGCCTTTTCGTTAAACGACAGGTATTTGTTTGCTAATGAATTGTTTAAAAAAGATATGACGTTATTTAA
This sequence comes from Vicingus sp., assembly GCA_036171675.1. Lineage (GTDB taxonomy): Bacteria > Bacteroidota > Bacteroidia > Flavobacteriales_E > Vicingaceae > Vicingus. The sequence goes on from JAVHRO010000080.1 coordinate 24,229, forward strand.
CGAAACCATCAAAAATATTGATGCATGTAAATCGATTGCTGAAGCCCAAGAATTATTGAGCAAATTAAAAACTGTCTTTAATTGGGACGACGAAAACGAAAGAGTAATTAACTTTTACGAATTGGTTGAACGTAGATTTTTATAAATGAACTTGTTTCGCTTATATGGTTTATTAGTGCTTGGACTAATTTTTAATACTTCCAACGCCCAAAACCTTTCCTATGCAAAAAAAATAATTGACACGCTTACTTCTCCAGTATTTGAAGGCAGAGGTGCTGTAAATAATGGAGAACAAAAGGCTGCACAATTTATTGAAGAAGAATTTAAGCGTTTAGGATTACAAGCCATTAACAGCCGATACATACAAAAATTTAATTATCCGATTAATACCTTTCCTGGTGAATTAACGGTACGTGTTGACCAAAAAAATATGGTTGCAGGAATTGATTATTTGGTACTTCCACAATCGTGTAAAATGACGGGCGATTTTCAATTAATTTGGTATTCCGAATCGAATATTCCAAGTATAAAAAAATTGAAAAAGTTGGCTACTGAGCAGTTTTTTGAGAACAAATTTGTAGTGATTGACCACCTTGGAGCCAAACAAAAGTTAGAAGAATTTGATTTGCTAAAACGAAATACCATAGGGGCTTCGGGTATTATTTTACTTGAAGAAAACAAACTCACTCACTCGCTTTCGTCCAATCTTACCGACTTTGTAACCCTTGTGGTGATGAGAACATCAATAAACAGTTTTTCCAAAACTATTTCAGTACATATCGACCAAAAATATGTTTCAAGTTGTTCATCACAAAATTTAATTGGAAAACTTATTGGAACAACACAACCCGATTCAATCGTAGTTGTTACGGCACATTACGACCATTTAGGAAGAATGGGTAAAGATGTTTATTTTCCAGGAGCCAACGACAATGCAAGTGGTGTAGCCATGTTGTTAAACTTAGCTGAATATTACAGTGAAAATCCACCTAAAAAGTCGATTGTTTTTATGGCATTCGGTGCCGAAGAAGCTGGAATTATTGGGTCAAAATATTTTACCGAACATCCAACATTTGCATTAAAAAGTATTAATTTTTTACTCAATCTCGATTTAATGGGAACGGGTGTTGATGGTATTCAAGTCGTAAATGGTTCAGTTTACCAATCGCATTTCGATAAACTTGTTGAAATTAACGAACGAGAACATTATTTACCACAAATAAAAATAAGAGGGAAGGCTGCCAACTCCGACCATTATTGGTTTTCAGAAAAGGGAGTTCCTGCATTTTTTATTTATACCTTGGGAGGAATTACTGCCTATCACGATGTTTATGATGTGTCTTCGACTTTACCTCTTACAAAATTTGAAGATTGTTTCAGATTAATAAAAAATTTTGTAGACGATTTGTAGTTAACTTTGCAGAAGTAAACAAGGAACCATGAGCAAAACAAAAACAGCAGAATCGACAAAAGCAATTATGACAGAAATTGTGTTGCCTAACGATACCAATACGTTGAACAATTTAATGGGAGGACGTTTGTTGCATTGGATGGATATTTGTTCAGCCATTTCTGCACATCGTTGTTGCAATAGAGTCGTTGTTACTGCATCGGTAAACAATGTTTCATTTTCGCACCCCATCCGATTAGGTGACATTGTTACCCTCGAAGCAAAAGTTTCCAGAACGTTTAACTCATCCATGGAAGTTTTTATTGATGTTTTTGTTGAAGATCATCGAACCGGAACAAGAAAACAATGTAATAACGCCATTTATACCTTTGTTGCGGTAGATCAAATTGGTAATCCCATAAGCGTTCCAGAATTAACTCCCGAAACTAACGATGAACACGAACGTTTTGCAGGGGCATTAAGAAGAAGACAATTGAGTTTGATTTTAGCTGGAAAAATGAAACCTTCTGATGCCACAGAATTAAAAAAAATATTTGAGTAACGCCTTAGTTATTAAATAAAAAAATTCGGAATTAAACCATTGCTATTGGTTAATTTTATAAATTCGCAACCCCTAAATGAAGTTAGATTTTTACATAAGCCAGTTATTGTTTCGTTACGATTGTGTTATCGTTCCGAATCTAGGTGGATTTGTAACTAACTACAAACCCGCGAGTATACATCCCATAAAAGACACTTTTTACCCACCCTCAAAAGGTATTTCGTTTAATAAAAATTTGATTCATAACGATGGATTATTGGCGAATGCCATAAGTTTAGATACTCAAATTACCTACGAGGCAGCTTTACAATTGATTGAAAAAATTGTGATAAGCATTCAGCAAGAGTTAAAAAACAGAAATAAAGTTAGTTTCGAAAATGTTGGTGTGCTGTTTTACGACCCTGAAAATCGGCTTCAATTTGAGCCTTCGTCGGTGGTGAACTATTTGCTCGAATCTTATGGTTTAAGTTCATTTCAACAGTTTAATATAAAACGTAAAACCCTTGAAGATCAACTTAAGGAAACCCCAATACTACCTATACGTTCAACTCAAAAAACCAAAAAATGGATGGCCGCTGCTGCGGTTATTATTCCGTTAGCTGTATTAACCATTTGGATTCCTACTCAATACGATTTAGGTGCCGAGGTGAATTTTGCAAATTTAAATCCATTTAAATCTACTGCGCTTTCTGTTTATACAGAACGAACCACATTGCCATCGTTCGAAAAAATTGAGTTGCCTAAAGTTGATGAAGCCAATCACACAGTAACATTTTTAAAAAACGAAACACCTATAATTATTACTCAAAAGGTGTATGAATCGCTAAATAAAATAGATTCTACTTATGTAAAGACAAAAGTAAACTTATTCAATTTTCATGTTATTGGAGGTTGTTTTGCCGAAAAAAGCAATGCCGAAAAATTTGTTAAAGAATTGCTAAATGCTGGATTCAATGCTTCTATAATTGGAAAACGAAAAGGTTTATTTAATGTTAGTTATGGCGGTTTTACCTCTAGAAAAGAAGCTGTAGAGGGCTTGGCTTTAGCCAAAAATCACAACCCAAAAGCTTGGATTTTAACGCTATAACACGTTTTTATTAGTTAATTCCAAGTAGATACGATTGGTTAATCCAATGCGCAGTATCTTTTTGAATATCAACCACAAACAAACTTTCGGGAGCATTTTTAAGCAATGGTAATTTAGCTATTGAGTGGGTTGAAGAAATTTGATTAGCGCGTTCTGTTAATTGAATATCGTAATTTTTTACTTTTCCTGTAACGATATCAGAAACAACCATCCAACCATTTCCTACGAAAAAGAATACAAGAACAAAAAAGAATGCTTTTTTTGAAAGTGAAAAGACCAATTTTTTTGTAAAAAATTTGCCTTGGTTAATGGCTAACCCCAACATAAATAGTACAAAAAATAAACTAGCAACATTTAATGTTCGGTGCTGTCCTAAAATTCCTGTGGTCCAATAGGTAGGGAAAATACATAGGAAAAGTATGGCAAAAAACACCGCTAATTCTAACTTCCAATTTAACTTTTTTAATAATGGAATGGCGTGTTGATGATATTCGGCAATAATAAAAATCATTACTATTCCAGAAAAAGCTAAGAGCCATGTCAACGAAAATCTAGCCATTTGCATACCCGAATAAAGCAGTGAATAACTAAAATTTTTATTGTTCGAATAGGTCAACATTCTAACGTCGTTGCCAGGAGAAAATGATAAAATGGCGATAAAAATTACGGCAATAATGAGATGAATCGTAAAAAATACCTTATTGTTTTTAGTTTTATATTGGCTGTAATAAAATAGTAACACCGCCACTAAACCCATAATTAGCGCTATCGATTCTTTCATGCCAATAATTAGAATTAGCATCAACAATAAAATGGCTTGATGAACCGATTTATTCACAATATACGTTTGCTGAAAATACTTGACTAAAAATCCAAAATAATATAGCGCAAAACACAATCCTAATTGATAGTAAATTACACTTGTTTGCCAATAAAAAGCTTCGGCTAAATCGGTAGTTGAGCCTAAAATTGTCAACACAAAACACAAACTTATGATGGATTTGTCCAACCATTTTAGTGAATAAAAAATGGTATGAATAAAATAAAATGCGCTTGAAACAAAAAGTAAAAAACAAATGAATAAAAATGTTCTATAATACATCAATTCGTTCAGTGAAATAGGAAATGAATACATAAAAATATTACCAGTGTACAAGCCATTGGTATAAAAGTACGAATCGACCAATGTTTTTAACAATGGAACTTGTTTGGCTTGATAAGCAAAGCCTAAATCGTCGGCAATGGGATGTGGAAATCCAAAAAGGTATAAAAAGGGGATGAATAGGACCAGTAAAAAAAATAAAATAGAGCGTTTTTGTTTTTTTGAACTTTCCATGCTTAACTAAAAAAAGCGTGTTCAATTTTATCTGCTAAAACCGACGAAAGTTTGATGTACGATTCCACCGTCCAACCCGCCACATGAGGACTTAATATTACTTTTTCGGATTTAGTAAGATAAATAAAATCTTCAGGTAATGCTTTTTTGCTGATGGTTTCGAACGATTTGGTTTCGTATTCTAACACATCTAAACAAGCCCCTAAAATGTATCCCGATTTTAATCCTTGAACCAAATCGGCAATTTTTACATGATTACCCCTTGCTGTATTTATCAAATAAAATGGCTTTTTGCACGAATTGATAAACGCTGCATTTATATAGTATTGCGTTTCGAGAGTTAATGGCAAGTGTATGCTTATGATGTCTGCTTTTTCTTTCAATGCTTCTAACGAAACCTCCTGAATTAGTGAAGTTCCAAAACCAGTTTTATATTTATCATGAGCCAAAATAGTGCAATCGAAACCTGCTAATTTGTTAGCGAACGAACTTCCCATAAAACCAAAACCAATTATTCCAACAGTTTTTCCCGACAGTTCTAACCCACGGTTTCCTTCTCTATCCCAAGTGACATTTCGAACTTCGGTGTCGCCTTTTTTGAGCTGATTAAACAGTGCTAACAACATTCCTACTGCATGTTCGCCAACAGCATCCCTATTTCCTTCAGGTGAATTAATAACTTTTACCCCTTGTTGTTGGGCATAATCCACATCAATATTTTCTAATCCAGCGCCTGATCGAGCAATAAATTTAAGATGTATAGCTGCATCTAAAAAAAGTTTATCGATGGTTATTCTGCTTCGAATAACTACACCTTGATAATTGCATATTTTAGCCTCTAAATCGGCTTTTGATGAGTTGTAATCGTGCTCGCAAACTACACCAAGTTTTACTAAGCGTTGCTCTAAAATGGGGTGAACCGAATCGATAAATAAGACTTTTTTTATCACAACAAACAATTTTTTTGCAAAGGTAGTGATAGTGATTAATAATGCTTGAATTCAATCTTCAAAATCAAAAAAAATTATTGCAAATATACTGTTCTCGCCACTTTTTTGTGTCATATGTTACCACACATAAATCGAACAAACATTTTTGTTAATTTTAACCAACAAATAGGCTTAATTTTTAAGCTATTCGTTATAAAACAACCATAATTCAAATTTTTGACACCAAAACTCTAATAAACTACCTCGGGGCAGAGCCCCAGAGGTATTAGTGAATAACAGCCACAGATTCACTGATTTTCAAAAATCTTTTTTAATCTGTGAATCTGTGGCAAAAAAAATCGAAGCAGAGCTTCGAGGAATTAAACCTAAAGAGATTGAATTGCAGCAAGGTGGTTGGTAAGCTATTTTAGACCATTTTAAAAAGTATGTGGATGAAAATTAACCCCTTTCCACCAAAAACCAGGAATTTAACAGGTTTTCTTTGTTGTAGAGCATTCGTTTTTTGGTTTCCCAGTTCATTACCTCTGCACCAGAAGCTACAGCAATGGCTTGTCCTGCAGCGGTGTCCCATTCCATGGTTGGAGCAAAACGCGGGTAACTATCGGCACTGCCTTCGGCAACCATACATAATTTTAACGAGCTTCCTTTCGAAAGCATATCCACCTCAGCGTGTTTTGTCCGTTGTTCGTTCATGTACGCTTCAGTTTCGGCGCTCATGTGGGAACGGCTTCCTACAACAATAAAGTTTTTTCTGTTGTATTTTAAAGGCAATTTTTTTGAACCAATTATTAATTTTTTTATATCGGTAACTGGAGGGTGGAGATTGCAAATTTTGTAAGCTCCAATGGTTAAATCAGAAAAATACATCTCTTCGGTTACTGGTACATAAATTACTCCCATGATAGCCTCTCCATTTTCAATTAGGGCAATGTTTACAGTAAATTCGCCATTGCGTTTTACAAATTCTCTGGTTCCGTCCAATGGGTCGACCATCCAAAATTGTTTCCACGTTTTTCTAATTTCATAAGGAGTTTGTTTGCCTTCTTCGCTTAATATGGGTAAATGGGTTATCTCTAATAATTTTTCGATAGCTAAATGAGCATTTTTATCCGCTAGAGTTAATGGTGTGTTGTCTTCCTTATGCTCCACTATAAATTCCGATTTGTATATGGTAAGAATTTCCTCTCCACCTTTTAATGCGGCATTTATGGCTGTAATCAATAATTGTTCTCTAGTCATTTAACCAAAATAATTGTTCAATTCAGGTTTATTTATTTTTTGTGCAATTTCGTTTAAAATGGCATTGGCTAATCGGCTCGCACCAAATCTAAACAAATGATTGTTTAGCCACTCGTGGCCTAAGGTCTGCTCAACTAATTTTAAATAATTTTTAGCGGTTTCAACATCACCAATTCCCCCAGCCGGTTTCATCCCTACTTTTATACCTGTAGCTTTATAAAAATCGTTGATAGCATTTAACATGATATAAACCGAGTTGTAGGTGGCTCCCTCAGTAATTTTACCTGTTGATGTTTTTATAAAATCAGCCCCTGCATACATGGCCAAATCACTGGCAATTCGAATATTTTTATTGTTTTGAAGTTCTCCACTTTCAATAATTACTTTTAAATGGATATCGCCGCAACACTTTTTAATGGCTACAATTTCATCAAAAACTTCTTGGTAATTACCTTCCAATAATTTCCCTCTCGAAATCACCATGTCAATTTCTGTTGCACCTTGTTGAATGGTCCAATCAATCTCGTTTAATTTAACGTCAAGGTTAGACTGGCCAGATGGAAAAGCTCCAGCAACACAAGCGGTATTAACATTAGTGTTTGCTAATTTTGAGCTCACTAAATTGGCAAAAGTAGGATATACACATATTGCAGCTACATTGCTAAATTCGATATATTGATCAAGGGCAACCACTTTATCGCTCATCTTACCAATTTTAGTGTTGGTGTCGGCACCCTCTAACGAAGTTAAATCCAGCAAACTAAACAGTAATTTTAAAAACTCAACATCTTTAGCACGATTGAAATCGTTTGCTAATTTTGCTTTAATTTCACTAGAAAAATCGTTACTAATTACAAAAGAATCGTTAAGACTTGGAATATCTTTAATGTTTGAAATTGGAATCATTTTATACGTTTATTAAATTCTTAATTTTGTTTTATGATGTTAACTAATCAAAATAATATCTTTCCTATTTTCGATAGCATTTTACAAAGAAAAGATAAAGAATCGTTACTTCGACAAAAATCGGTAGTAATTTGGTTAACAGGGCTGTCAGGTTCTGGTAAAACCACCATTGCTATTGGGCTAGAAAAAGCGTTAAATGCTAAAGGAATATTAACTCAAATTTTAGATGGCGACAATATTAGAGCAGGAATTAATAATAATTTAGGCTTTAGTGATGAAGACCGAACCGAAAATATTAGAAGAATTGCAGAGGTTTCCAAGTTGTTTTTAAACTGTGGCATTGTAACCATCAATTGTTTTGTGAGTCCTACCCATGAAATTCGACAACAAGCAAAATTGATTATTGGTGAAGAAGACTTTTTAGAAATTTTCATCAACACCCCTATAGAAATTTGTGAACAACGCGATGTAAAAGGCTTGTATAAAAAAGCCAGAGCTGGAGCAATAAAAGATTTTACAGGAATAAGTTCTCCTTTTGAAACTCCAACAAAGCCCTTTTTGGAAGTAAAAACTGTTAATAAAACCATCGACGAATCGGTAAATGAAATTCTCGACAAAGTTGTATCAAAAATTAAATTCCATTAATGGTTAAGTCTGTATTATTATTTTTACTCATCGTGCTTTCTATGCAAATAAGCGCTATAACTCTACCAACCGATTCTGTTGCAGTAGATTCAATGGATACCAAGCCTGCAACTACTAGAAAGCATGTACGTGCCAAAGCAATAATTTTTACCATTTTAACAGGCCCACTTGGTGGACATCGAATTTACCTTGGAACCAGACCAGGTGCTCCAATAATTTACGCCGTTACATTAGGCGGGTTAGGTATTTTACCTGTTATAGATTTGTTTAACATTATTTTTACGAAAGACCTATCGGTATTTGAACAAAATAAAAAAATTATTATGTGGTAGCATAACTCAACTCAGTAAAAAATATGGTAAAAATTGGTAACATCGAATTAGGGGATTTTCCATTAATATTAGCTCCCATGGAAGATGTGAGTGACCCTCCTTTTCGTGCGTTGTGTAAAAAACATGGTGCCGATTTAATGTTCACCGAATTTATTTCATCAGAAGGATTAATTAGAGATGCTGCAAAAAGTAGAAAAAAGTTAGATATTTTTGAATACGAACGCCCCATTGGTATTCAGATTTATGGCAACGACATTGAATCTATGCGTATTGCAACCGATGTAACCACTCAAGCTATGCCCGATATTATTGATATCAACTTCGGTTGTCCAGTAAAAAAAGTAGCTTGTAAAGGTTCGGGGGCTGGTATTTTAAAAGACATTCCAAAAATGGTGAGCTTAACCGCCGAAATTGTAAATTCGACCCATTTGCCTGTAACGGTTAAAACTCGTTTAGGGTGGGACGATAAATCAAAACACATCGTGGAAGTTGCCGAACGACTACAAGATGTGGGTATAAAAGCCATTTCTATACATGGAAGAACGCGTTCACAAATGTATAAAGGAGAAGCCGATTGGAGCCTAATTGGAGAAGTAAAAAATAATCCAAGAATGCACATTCCTATTTTTGGTAATGGCGATGTTACCACACCTGAAAAAACTAAAGAAAACAGAGATAGGTTTGGTGTTGATGGGGTTATGATAGGACGAGCTAGTATCGGCTATCCTTGGATTTTTAATGAAATAAAACATTTTTTAACTACTGGCACACATTTAGAAAAGCCAACTATTCAACAAAGGTTAGAAGCGGTAAAAGAACATATACGTTTGGCAGTAGAATGGAAAGGTGAAATGGTGGGTTTACTAGAAATGCGCTCGCACTATGGTAATTATTTTAAAGGAACTGCCGATTTTAAAGATTACCGCAGGGCATTAGTTACCGCAAAAAACCTCAACGAAATTAACGACGTACTACACGCCATTGAGCAACACATTATTCGTTAATGTTATTTTGCCTTGTTAGCCTTTTTAATGTAAAGCTCTAGCGCTTTAGTCATGGATGGTGATTCTGGTTTTGGAGCCGAAATATCTACAATAAGTCCAGCTTTTTCAGCCGCATGCAATGTGGTTGGACCAAACACCGCAATTCTAGTATTATTTTGTTTAAACTTAGGAAAATTTTGAAACAACGATTTTATTCCTGAAGGGCTAAAAAATACCAACACATCGTAATTCACATCCGATAAATCCGACAAATCGCTACAAACCGTGCGATATAGGGTGGCTATACTATATTTAATACCAAATTCATCAAGCAATTCAGGTATGTTTTGTCTTAAAATATCGGCACTTGGCAACAAAAAATTAGCGTCTTTATGTTTCTTTATCACCGTCATTAAATCTGCAAAGGTTTGTTGACCAAAAAATATTTTTCTTTTTCGGTAAACAATATACTTTTGAAGATATAAAGCTGTAGATTCCGAAATACAGAAATATTTAACCTCTTCCGAAATTGTTACCCTCATTTCTTCAGCCATTCTAAAGTAATGATCAACTGCATTTCTACTCGTAAAAATAACAGCATCATGTTCTAATAAATTAACTTTCTGTAATCGAAACTCTTTTGCAGGGACACCTTCAACATGTATGAAAGATCGAAAATCAATTTTTACTTTACACAATTCAGCTAAATCAAAATATGGGGATTTTTCCGTTTCCGGTTTGGGTTGAGAAACTAAAATACTTTTTACTTTCAGCATTTTCCTAATGTTTTGTGTTTTAGTCGAATTGGCGTTATTTAAAGATAAAAAACTTGCCTAAAACGACTAATGGTAAAATTTCGAGCGTACAAATGTACAAAATAATATATAAAAATGAAACTTTAAAGGAAATACCCATTACAAAAAAACGCATAAATCTGATAATTAGACTAATAAGAATTAATGGGATAATGATATAGAATAAAATGGTATGACTAGCAATATGAGAGAAATACATTAGCGCAATAGCTGGGATTAGTAATAAGCCTAGCAAATAATTATAAAGTAACAAATTGTAGGAATATGAAGGAAGTATTTCAACTTGAGAAAAAATAATGGCTAAAAGAGCGTTAAACAAAAATTTAAGTGCATAGCTCAATATAACTAAACCAACTATTTGAAGGAATAATAATAAACCCACATCAAGCCGACCATAACGAATACTTACGGAATAAATTAACAAAGAAGTAGTGAATAAAAAAATCAAGAATAACCCTAAATTTACTCGATGAAAAAACACTTTTTCATCTCTAACAACTTCATTAGCGGAGTAATATGAAAATAACGACTTGTAAATTTGATTAAACCGATTTATTCCAAATGCCCTTATAAACGCCAATATTAAAACGGAAATTGTTAATATTATTGATGGCCATGTTGTGTTCACCGCAACATTTATAGTTGGTTGAAAAGATATTTTTTGATCTTGTTTTAAAAGTTTTGTAGTATTAACCTTAACTTTTCGAACCGGGATTTTGCTGGTATTGCCTAATTCAAAAGCCACTGAATCTTGAACTATGGTGTCGTTTTGTATGATGGTGGTTGGGGTTGGCACTTCAATAAAACTATTTGTGTGTGTTTACTTTTTTCGAACATAAATTTCTGAGCAATATTCAACTTTTATTCATTCTAAAAACGTTTTCTTGCTAACTTACATAGTAAGACTAACCGCATCAATTTGTGGAATGAAATAAATAAAATTACTCATTCCTACAAAAATAGTTTATTTGAAGGGTTTGGGAAATAATTGTTTTAAATAATTATTTAACCCGTTATGCATTTAGAAGAATTTTTAATAAAAAATTTGTCACTTCGATTGTCTCGCAGTAATGCGGGATGTATCAAGAAGAGAAAAAACTTTGTAAAATTCCATTTAAAATTTGGCGAATCTTGTTTTTATACAAAACAATATATTGTATAATGAGTATCGTTTCACAATATTCAATCGAATTTCAATTTTATTGTAAAAAAATCAAAATAAAATTTTGTAATTAAAATTTTTGTTTTACTTTTGCCCCATCAATCATTTACAAGTTCTGTAAAAAGTTTTTGTAACTGTTTATAAAGAAGAAGCGAGAGATTAGGCTCTATGACCTTCTGGCAACCAACTTAAAGTCCCGATAAAAAGGGATTGGAAAACAGGTGCCAAATCCTAACCACGTCTTAGGCGTGGGAAAATAAATAAATTACAAAATGAAAACAAAAGCAAAAAACCAACTCAACAACTCCGAGAGATTTTCGAATCTTAAGAACGGGATTACTTCGGTCTTCCAACTTCGGTCTTCCGACTCTTTTACTGAATCCTTTTCAGCAAAAATGATGTGTTGCATGTGCTGTTGCATGTGTTAATACATCTTTATTTCAAATAACATTCTCGAAAATTAAGATGTAGGTTTTCCTAAAGGAACAACCATATCCTGTAATAGCTATTTTTTCAAAAATCAGTAAACCAATTAATTATTTATAAATCTTAAAAACTAAATTATCATGAGCACAACAAAAAATTTAAAATTCGAAACATTACAATTGCATGCAGGTCACGATGTTGACCAAACAACCAATTCAAGAGCAGTTCCAATTTATCAAACTGCTTCTTACACGTTTAACAGTGCCGAACATGCTGCCAATTTATTTGGATTAAAAGAGTTCGGAAACATATACACCCGTATTGGAAACCCCACTACCGACGTGTTTGAAAAACGTATTGCAGCGTTAGAAGGAGGTGTGGCAGCTTTGGCAACATCGTCAGGACAAGCAGCACAATTTTTAGCCTTAAACAATATTTTACAGGCTGGCGATAACTTTGTAACCTCTCCATTTTTATATGGCGGAACTTACAACCAGTTTAAAGTGGCTTTTAAACGATTAGGTGTTGAATCTCGTTTTGCAAAATCGGACAAACTAGAAGATTTTGAAAAACTCATCGACCAAAATACCAAAGCGTTGTATTTAGAAACCATCGGAAATCCGGGCTTTAATATTCCTGATTTTGATGCCATTATTGCCTTAGCCAAAAAATATGACATTCCTGTGGTGGTTGACAATACCTTTGGTGCAGGAGGTTATTTATTCCGACCTATCGAGCATGGTGCAACTATTGTCGTGGCTTCGGCAACCAAATGGATTGGCGGACACGGAACTACCATAGGCGGTGTAATTGTTGATGGTGGAAACTACAACTGGGGAAATGGAAAATATCCTCAATTTACCGAACCAAGCGAAGGTTATCATGGATTAAAATTCTGGGATGTTTTTGGAACCGATGGTCCTTTTGGCAACATAGCTTTTATAATTAGAGCAAGAGTGGAAGGGTTGAGAGATTTCGGAACAGCATTATCACCATTTAATTCTTTTCAATTGATTCAAGGCTTAGAAACACTTTCTTTACGAGTTGAACGCCATGTAGAGAATGCATTGAATTTGGCAACTTGGTTAGAAAATCATCCACAAGTGGAAAAAGTGAACTATCCAGGATTGGCTTCTTCGCCATACTACACGTTAGCCAAAAAATACCTGAAAAATGGTTTTGGTGGAGTGTTGAGTTTTGAACTAAAAGGCAGCAAAGAAAATGCCATCAAATTTATCGATTCGTTAGAATTGGTGAGCCATTTGGCGAATGTTGGTGATGCTAAAACTTTAATTATTCAACCATCGGCAACAACACATCAACAATTAAGTATTGATGAACAATTGGCTGCCGGAGTTACCCCAAACTTGCTAAGAGTTTCTGTTGGAATTGAAAACATTTTGGACATCAAAGCCGATTTTGAACAAGCCTTTAAAAAAGTGGCTATAGCTTCAATAGCAACATCAGAAACCATTTTAAATTAAACCATGAACACTCAACAGTTTAAATACAACAACAAATTTCAATTGGAATCGGGAAGAACACTTCCTGAATTCCAATTGGGATTTACTACATTGGGCAAACTAAATGCTGCAAAAGATAATGTCATTTGGATTACTCATGCGTTAACAGCCAACTCCAATCCTGAAGAATGGTGGAATGGTTTAGTGGGCAAGGGAAAGTTTTTTAATCCTGAACAACATTTTATTGTTTGTGCCAATATGTTGGGGTCGCCTTATGGTTCAACCAATCCTTTATCGGTAAACCCGCAAACAGGAAATAAGTATTATCATCATTTTCCAACACTCACCATTCGAGATATTGTAAATGCCTTTGAGTTACTGCGTCAATATTTGGGAATTATCAAAATCAATACGTTGGTAGGTGGTTCATTGGGCGGACAACAAGCTTTAGAGTGGGCAATACAACAACCTGAATTAATAGAAAACCTGTTTTTAATTGCCACCAATGCCCAACATTCGCCATGGGGAATTGCTTTTAACGAAAGTCAGCGTTTGGCGATAAAAGCCGACAGAACATGGTTTTCATACAGTGATGATGCCGGAATAAAAGGTTTAAAGGCTGCCCGGGCAATTGCTTTGTTGAGTTATAGAAACTACCAAACCTATCAAATTTCACAAGAAGATTTGGAAGAAAAAACAGATGATTTCAATGCTGCTTCTTACCAAAATTACCAAGGCGAAAAATTGGTAAATCGGTTTAATGCTTATTCATATTGGCAGTTGTCAAAAGCAATGGATAGCCACCATGTGGGACGAAACAGAGGGAGTATTGTTCAAGCATTAAATTTAATACAAGCAAACACGTTGGTAGTCGCAATTGAGTCTGATGTGTTGTTTCCTGTTTCTGAGTCGGTTACGTTGAAAGAAAATATCAAAAATAGTGAGTTGAAAATTATAGATTCGCTTTACGGACACGATGGATTTCTATTAGAAACCGAACAATTAAAAAACATTTTTGAAAATTTTTACATCACCAAAAAACTAAAAAAAGAAATTTATGAGTACACCGACTAAAAACATAGGGCTTATAGGGTTTGGCACAGTTGGAAATGGGTTCTACAACTATTTAGTACAAAACAACGAAGACAAGCAATTGGCAACCGTAGTTATAAAAAATGCATCGAAAAGTAGAATACCTGATACGTTGAATTTTACAACCGATGTAAATGAAGTTTATAAAAACAAAGAAATAAACACCGTTGTAGAATTAATCAGCGATGATAAAGAGGCATTCAACATCGTAAAAAAAGCCTTATTACAAGGCAAAAGTGTAGTTTCGGCAAACAAAAAAATGATTGCTCACCATTTGGAAGAGTTGGTGGAATTGGAGCAACAATTCGGCGGTAAATTTTTATACGAAGGAGCTGTTGCTGGTAGTATTCCCATCCTAAAAATCATTAACGAACACTATGCTTTTGATGAAATTACCGAAATACGTGGCATTTTAAACGGAACATCCAACTACATTTTAACTCAACTTTTCGAGAAAGGAATGGATTATAAGGAAGCATTAAAACAAGCTCAAGAAGCTGGATTTGCAGAGGTTAATCCAGCATCAGATGTAGAAGGTTATGATGCACTTTATAAGTTGTTAATTTTAGCTGCTCATGCTTTTGGTAAATTTATTTTACCCGAAAAAGTATTAGCTATTGGTATCAACAATATAAAACCAGTTGATATTACTTTTGCTAAAAGGAATAATTTAACCATTAAATTGTTAGGTTCTGTCAAAAACATAAACAATAAACTTACCTTAAGTGTTATCTCAACTTTTGTTGATGAAAGTGACGAATTATACCCTATTAAAAATGAATACAATGCAGTTGAAGTAATTTCTAAAAACTTAGGTTCTCAATTGTATAAAGGTAAAGGTGCCGGGTGCTTACCTACAGGGCATGTGGTTTATACCGATTATAAATCTATTGAAAGTGCAAAATATACTTATAAAAATACCTCATCGGGAAAACGAATAAAACACGAAACCAATCAAACTATTTGGTTGTATTCTGATAAGATTGCACTTTTAGAGAACTATTTAGATGATGTTGTTTTCTTTGGTGGTTCTCAAGGTTATGGCAACATTAAAATTGCCGATTTAATAAAAACAAAAAATTTAATACATATTCACAATATTTCAATCGTTGCAATACCTGAAAAAATAGTAAAAAAGTTAACTTTGAACATTAAAAATATTGAGCTAATAGAATATGTTTAAAATGGCTTTTTTGTTTTATTACGGTGCAATATGATTAATAAGGTTAAAAGAATTGTTTCGGAAGCTGAAATAGAGTTGTTAAATATTAAATACAAAAAACTATCGGTAGAAGAGCGTGTGGAGGAATTGTATAACGATTTTGAGGCAAAAGAAATTATGTTAACCTCTTCATTTGCGGCTACATCAGCGTTTTTATTGCATGTTTTTTCTAAAATTAATTCAACCCAAAAAATTTATTTCATCAACACAGGTTACCATTTTAAAGACACCTTAGCGTACAAAGAACAATTGATTAGACTGTATCAATTAAATGTAGAAGATGTTTCTGCTGAAAAATGGGAACACGAATTTACTACCAAAGATGAAACGTGGAAAAAAGATCCAGACATGTGCTGTTCAATTAATAAAGTAAAACCATTGGAATTAATAAAGGAGCGATATACCGTTTGGGTTTCTGGTTTGATGGAATGGCAAAGCGACCATAGAGCCACTTTAGATATTTTTGAAGACCGTGGGGGAATATTAAAATTTTATCCATTACTGGATGTAACTAAACAAAAAAGAGAAGAATATATCAAAAAAAACAATCTACCATTTCATCCATTAATTTCGAAAGGATATTCATCAATTGGTTGTAAACACTGCACAATCCCAGGTGATGATAGAGAAGGAAGATGGAACAATAACCCCAAAACAGAATGTGGGCTACACTTATAATAGCCACACCATAAATTAAAATACCTTACATTATTCAACAGGAAGTTTAACTTGAATCTTATTCAGTTGCTTGGTTTGGTTATTGATTGCTTTTGGTGTTGGTGTTGGCGCAACTTCTTTGGTTTTTTCAGTTTGAGTTGCTTTCTCGGACGATGTGCTAGTGGCTGAAGGTGTTGATGTTTGAGCCGTTTTGCAACTTGTAAAAGCTAATAACACAAGAGCTAATAAACTTACATTTTTAATCATAACATTTAATTTTTGGTAAAGTTAAACTTATTATAAATATTTTCTGGTTAAAACTTTTACTGGAAACCAAGACGCAATAATTCCAATACAAATTACAATTAATGAAATGCTAGCAAAATCAATAAATTTAAGTTCCATCGGATAAAAATCTACAATTCCGCCATTAAGCCTCAATAAACCAAACGTCATTTGTAACCAGCACAGCAACGCACCAATAATCATTCCAGAAAATGCTCCTAACAAGTTGATGAGCATTCCTTCGGCAAAAAATAGTCGTCTGATTAGCCTATTATTAGCACCCATCGTTTTTAAAATCCAAACATCTTCTTTTTTATCGAGAATTAACATGGTTAAAGAACCAATAATATTGAATGACGCAATTACCAAAATAAAAGAAAGGATTAAAAATGTAATCCATTTTTCTGTTTCGTTGGTCTTAAAAACCAATTCATTTAACTCGTGACGATTTTGAATGCGGAAGTTTTTTCCAAGAATTTTATGTAAATCGTTGGTCATATTTTTCCAATTGCTATTGGGTTTTAGCTGCAATTCTATTGATGAGACTTGATTAGGTTTGTTTAGCAATTCTCTAACAAATGCTAATGAGCCTACCACATACTTGGTGTCGAAATCGGGGCTTATTGAAAAAACTCCCGATGGGCTAGCATATTTTCGGTTAAATTCGTCGGTTGGTATTAGCGATTTTTGATTGCCTTTTTTTGGGATAATTACACTAACATCTTCTAAAGCATTGGAATTAATAAATAACGACAAATTGTTGGCAATTCCATAACCAAAAAGCAAAAAATGCTTGGTTTCGGTATCCGATTGGTATTGACCATCAACCATAAGCGAATCTAACCCTGTAATTTTAAAAAATTGGGGCTCAACACCTTTTAACGTTGCAACAGTTTGCTTTTCGCCGTATTTAAATAGCGCTACATCTTCAATATTTTCTGTTAAAAAGGCAATATCTTTAATGGTCAAAACCTTATTTTTTGGGAATGTTGACACATCAAAAGTTTTTCCAACTAATGCAGTGATTTTTATATCAGGGTCGAATGATGCGTAGAGTTTTTCTACTAAAGTTTGTAGTCCGTTAAATGCTGATAATACTATGACCAATGCCATGGTGGCGACGCCAATTCCACTTACCGAAATCCAAGATATAATATTAATTACATTGTGCGATTTTTTTGAAATCAGGTATCGTTTGGCTATGTAAAATGGTAGGTTCACAGTTTATCAGTTGTCAGTTCACAGTTAGCAGTCTTCAAACTTCTGACTTCGGTCTTCTGACTTCCAGCTTTTCATAAATCTTTCATAGCTTCTTCTAAAGCTTCAGCATAATCTATAGAATCGTCTAAATAGAAAGCCACTTCAGGAGTAATTCGCAATTGGTTTTTTATTCTGTTGCCCAATGCACCACGAACCAATTTTGATTGTGCATTAGCAGATTTTATGCACTCCATAGGGTCTAATGCACCAAAAACACTTAAATACACTTTAGCAAAACTAAAATCTGGCGACACCCTTACTACTGTTACACTTACCATAGTGCCTGGAAACCAATTGGTACTATTTTGTTGAAAAATAGTACTCAACTCTTTTTGCAACAATCGGGCAACCTTGTTTTGTCTTACTGTACTCATGCAACAAAGATATGAAATACACTTGAGTTAATACAACAACTCGTTGGGGTAAATTCTAAGATGGGTTTTTTTTATGTTGTTGTACAACACTTCTTTTAACTCGTCGATATTAATTTTTTTAAAAGCCGAAATATACACGGTAGGATGCGTGTTTTTACTCATCCACATTTTTTTTAAATCGTCGAGTGAATAATTTTCTTTAGTCACCGGCGATAGGTCGTCTGCATCTTTTTTGTTATAGGTAAAAGCGTCAATTTTATTAAACACCATAATTATGGGCTTATCTAAGGCCTTTAATTCGCCCAATGTTTCATTTACCACATTAATTTGGTCTTCAAAATTGGGATGAGAAATATCTACAACATGAACTAAAACATCAGCTTCTCCTACCTCGTCAAGTGTCGATTTAAACGATTCCACCAAATGATGAGGCAATTTCCTGATAAACCCAACGGTATCGGTTAACAAAAAAGGCAAATTATCTATTACTACTTTTCGAATAGTGGTATCGAGCGTTGCAAATAATTTGTTCTCTGCAAATACGTCAGATTTGCTCAACATATTCATAATAGTAGATTTACCCACATTGGTATATCCTACCAAAGCTACCCGAACCATTTGGGTACGTTGTTTTCGTTGTATAGATTTTTGACGGTCAATATCTTTAAGCTTTTCCTTAAGTAATGCTATTTTGGTTAAAATAATTCGTCTATCCGTTTCAATCTGTGTTTCACCAGGACCACGCAGCCCAATACCACCTTTTTGTCGTTCTAAGTGAGTCCACATCCTCGTTAAACGAGGTAATAAATATTGGCATTGAGCTAATTCAACTTGGGTACGAGCATTTGATGTTTGTGCTCTACTAGCAAAAATATCAAGAATTAAACTACTCCTATCCAACACTTTAATGTCTAAAACGCGTTCAATATTTCTAGCTTGCGAAGGCGATAATTCATCATCAAAAATAATAACATGAACCTCGTTTTCTTGGGTATAAGTTAAAATCTCATCCAGCTTTCCCTTGCCTACAAAGGTTTTTGGATCGGGGTATTCTAATTTTTGAGTAAATCGTTTAACTTCTATTGCGCCAGCTGTTTCAGCCAAAAAAGCCAATTCATCCAGATATTCTTTTAATTGAATAGCATCTTGATTTTTAGTAACAACACCTACTAAAACAGCTCTTTCCTGAATGGCCTCGTTAGTTATATGAAGTTTGTCTTTCATGGTTTATTGACTAATACATTAATTGTTTG
Organism: Vicingus sp.; assembly: GCA_036171675.1. Lineage (GTDB taxonomy): Bacteria > Bacteroidota > Bacteroidia > Flavobacteriales_E > Vicingaceae > Vicingus. The sequence continues at coordinate 43,668 of JAVHRO010000080.1, forward strand.
GCACGAAATACACCAATTATAATTTAATACATTCCTGCGCCCAAGATGGTTGGTTTTATTAAGCCTGCCCACAAAATTAACACAAATGCTATGGTATAGAATATAGCACTTTTCTTAAATTTTATTTCGCTCGTTTCAGCTTTTTTAGATAAAACTCTGCCTAGCGTAATCAGCACAATAGCAATCAACATAGTAAAACCATGTTCAACTACCCAAAATCGAAGGGTGGCGTCTTTCATAGCCACTGCCATTCCAACAATTTTAGGGCTAACAAAATAAATAATTACACCAAAAACAAATTGCAAATGAGTTACACTTAATAATATTAAAGCGATTAAGTTATCATTTTTAGAATATTCCTTTTTTCCAAACCAACCACTAAAAGATTTTATTATAGCAATTACAAGAAAAATGACAACCAACCATCTAAATCCAGCATGAAGATGTAAAAACGCATTATACATAGTTAAATATTTTTAGTTCGACCACAAAATTAATTAAAAACAAGTGGATAATGGATAGTCTAAAAATAATTAGCTAAAACATTAAAATACCAACTTTGTATAAACTTAAAACGGTATTTTTGAATCAACGTTAATTCCAACCCAATGATTAAATTTTTATTGACCATTTTTTTGTTACTAAAATTCGTCTGCTTAAATGCGCAAGAAACCTTTATAACTAACGGAACTCACAACAAAATCCAAAATTACTACGCTTTTAAAAATGCAACCATTTTTGTTGATTATCAAACCAAAATTGAAAACGGTGTTTTAATTATTAAAGAAGGAAAAGTTGTTGAAGTCGGGACTACAAATGCGGTAAAAATTCCTGCGAATGCGGTTGTTTACGATTTAAAAGGCAAATTTATTTACCCTTCGTTAATAGATATTTATACAGATTATGGTATGCCAAAAGTTGAAAAAGAAGGTAGAGAACGTTTTAATCAACAATTTGAAACCAATAAAAAGGGGGCATACAATTGGAATCAAGCTGTACACCCTGAAGTTGAATCAGGACAATTGTTTGCTGTTGACGATAAAAAAGCGGAAGAATTAAGGAAATTAGGTTTTGGAACTGTTTTGACGCATCAGCAAGACGGAATTGTTAGAGGTACTTCAGCATTGGTAACGCTTGCTAATGACCAAGCCAATCAAATAATGATTAACGATAAAGTGGCTTCACATTTATCGTTTAACAAAGGCTCTTCTACACAAGATTATCCGGGATCGTTAATGGGTTCTATTGCCTTAATTCGACAAACGTATTACGATGTAGATTGGTATTTTAATAACAAAAATTTACCAGAATACAACATTTCATTAGCAAAAATGATGGAAAATTGGGCATTACCTTCCATTTTTGAGGTGCAAGATAAACTAGATATTTTACGTGCCGACAAAATTGGTGATGAGTTTGAAGTACAATACATTTTTAAAGGTGTTGGTGATGAATATGAAAGAATTAACGAAATTAAAGCAACTGGCGGAAAATTAATTATTCCAGTAAATTTCCCCGAAGCTTATGATGTTGCCGACCCTTATGTTGCTATGTTGATTCCGTTTAGTGATTTAAAAAGATGGGAAATGGCCCCTTACAACTTAGGAATTATTGCTAAAAATCAAGTAGATTTTGCCATAACAACGAGTGGTTTAAAGGACCAAAAAGTGTTTTTCGAAAACCTTAGAAAAGCCATAAAAAATGGACTAACCGAACAAGATGCCCTTAAAGCATTAACGTATTCGCCTGCCCAATTTGTAAAGGCTTACGATAAAGTGGGTAGTTTGGAAAAAGACAAGTTGGCGAATTTTATCATTACTTCAAGTAACTTATTCGACGAAAAAAATATCATACACGAAAACTGGATCAAAGGAACAAAATATCTTATCAACGATTACAATGTTCTTGATATTCGTGGAACTTACAATTTGAAAATTGCCGAAAAAGTATATGCTCTAAAAGTAAAAGGCGAACTAGAAAGTCTTATTGGAGAAATTCAACTCAGTAATAAAAATGGTAGTGGAAAATTTGATACCACCAACATTGCTGTTGATATTAAACTGCAAACCAATAACATTTCGTTAAACTTTAATCCAAACGACGAATTTTCTAAAAACATGATTCGGTTAAGCGGTTATGTAAATTACAACACCGTAATTTGGGAGGGAAATGGACAATTTGCCAATGGTGAATGGCTGAAATGGTCGGCTATAAAAGGAGAAAACGTAAAAGAAATTAAAAACAAAACGGATACAACGAAAATTGATTCGTTAATAATCCCAAAAATGTATTACCCCAACATGAGTTTTGGTTTTGACTCTATTCCAAAAGCAACAACCATTTTAATCAAAAACACCACTGTTTGGACTAACGAAACAGAAGGAATTTTAAAAAATACCGATGTATTGTTGAAAGATGGAAAAATAGTTCAAATAGGTAAAGATTTGGTTGCAGATAGTGCTTTGGAGGTGGATGGAACAAACAAACACTTAACAGCAGGAATTATTGACGAACACTCACACATTGCCATAAGCAGAGGCGTTAACGAATGTACACAGGCTGTTACTGCCGAAGTAAGCATTGCTGATGTGGTAGATTGCGACGATATTAACATTTACCGACAATTAGCTGGTGGTGTGGTGGCTTCTCAATTGCTACATGGCTCATGTAACCCTATTGGCGGACAATCGGCATTAATAAAACTAAAATGGGGAAGTAGCCCTGAGGAGATGAAAATTAAGGAAACCGACGGTTTTATCAAATTTGCGTTGGGCGAAAATGTAAAACAATCGAACTGGGGTCCATTTAACCGTTCACGTTTTCCTCAAACCCGAATGGGTGTGGAGCAAGTTTATTACGATGCATTTATTCGTGCAAAAGAATACCAAAATGCTTGGAATGCCTTTGCAACACTTTCCCCTAAAATGAAAGAAACAAGTTACGCTCCACGTATCGATTTAGAAATGGAAACCCTAAACGAAATCTTAAACAAAGAACGTTTCATTTCTTGTCATTCCTATGTTCAATCGGAAATTAATATGCTCATGCACGTTGCCGATTCGATGGGTTTTAGCGTAAATACATTTACCCATATTTTAGAAGGATATAAAATTGCCGACAAAATGAAAGCACATGCTGCCGGGGGAGCAACTTTCTCCGATTGGTGGGCATACAAATTTGAAGTAAACGATGCCATTCCATACAATGCTGCTATCATGAATAAACAAGGAATTGTTACCGCTATCAATTCTGATGATGCAGAAATGGGGCGTCGGTTAAATCAGGAGGCAGCTAAATCGGTTAAATATGGCGGAATGAGTGAAGAAGATGCTTTAAAAATGGTAACCTTAAATCCTGCAAAATTATTGCATTTAGATAATCAAATAGGAAGTATTAAAGTGGGTAAGAGTGCCGATGTGGTATTATGGACAGCAAATCCTCTATCTATTTATGCAACCGTTGATAAAACCATTATAGAAGGTGTGGTTTATTTTGATAGAGTAACCGATGAATTGTTGCAAAAGAAATTTGCAGCCGAAAAAACTACCTTAATTGAAAAAATGCTTGAGGTGAAAAAAAATGGAGGGAAAACCCAAAAACCTCAGGCAAAACCTAAACATAATTATCATTGCGATACGGTTGGCGAACTATAATTAGACAATTAAATGATTTGAAAATGTGATAATTAATATACTCGCATCAAACATAAAAATTATGAAAACAACATCTATTTTACTAGCAATAACTTTCTTCTTTCTTTTTTCAACTTTCTACTGTGTAGCACAAGTTGAAACTCCTGCACCAACACAAACCAAATCCATTTTATTAATGAATGGTGTTGCTCATTTAGGCAACGGAAATGTCATTGAAAATTCAGTTATTGCTTTTAAACACGGAAAACTGACTATGGTTGCCGATGCTCGTGTGGTAAAAATTAATCCAAAAGAATTTGACACTATAATTAATATACAGGGCAAACATGTTTATCCTGGATTTATTGCTCCAAACTCTACTTTGGGTTTGGTAGAAATTGATGCCGTTAGAGCAAGTGATGACCAATATGAAACAGGAAATTTTACTCCTCATGTTCGCTCGTTAATTGCCTATAATGCCGAATCGAAAATTACCACTACGGTTAGAAGTAATGGGGTGTTGATGGCACAAATAACGCCAAGAGGAAACGTGGTTTCAGGTACTTCCTCAATTGTTCAGTTGGATGCATGGAACTGGGAAGATGCTACATACAAAAAAGACGACGGAATTCATGTAAACTGGCATCGAATGTATAATCCTTGGACTGGAAAACCCAACGAAAAATACACCGAAAATGTAAATGAGTTAAAAACCTTTTTTGCCGATGCTTTGGCTTACTCAAAGGTAGCAAGTTATCCCGAAAAAAACCTGCGTTTCGAATCCATGAGGGGTTTGTTTAATGGTTCTCAAACCTTGTATATCCATACCAATTATGTAAAAGAAATTACCGATGCCGTTTATTTTGCAAAGGCTTACGATATTAAAAAAGTAGTTCTTGTTGGTGGTTATGATGCTTGGATGGTGGCTGATATGCTAAAAGATAATAATGTTTCAATCATGTTAAAAAGAGTTCACGATTTGCCTATAAACCAAGATGATGATGTGTATTTACCGTACAAATTACCCAAGAAATTGTTAGCTGCTGGCGTGTTATTTTGTATAGAAAATTCGGGCGATATGGAAGCTATGAATACACGAAATTTACCTTTTTTAGCTGGAACTACTGCTGCTTATGGTTTAACCAAAGAACAAGCCTTACAACTAATTACTTTAAATACAGCTAAAATTTTGGGCATTGATGCAACTTGTGGTAGTCTTGAACCGGGAAAAGACGCTACCTTGTTTATCTCAACAGGTGATGCATTAGACATGGAAACCAACAATGTAGAAGAAGCATTTATTCAAGGTAGAAAACTTGATTTAGACAATTTCCAGAAAAAATTATACAAAAAGTATAGCGAGAAGTACGAGGTAAAATAAAGGCAAAGTTAAAAAGGGTCACTTCGTTCGTTCAAATGGAGGTTCATCATTTACTGCTTTTTCTTTCGCTATCTTCGTCCCCCGAGTACTCGGGGGAACCAGTGGTTAATTGTTAATAGAAATAGGAAAGTATTGTGATCTATCCGTCAGCTGACGGACTGCCTACGTAGGAGAGGGGTTGAGTACGTCCCTGCGAAGGCAGGGAACCAGTGGTTTTCCTTATTATATTCGAAATAATTAGGAATAGTGTTTTGGTCTAGACTCCTGCCTTCGCAGGAGAGGTGTTTCAGCCAACGTTCTGAGTACTCGGGACAATAGTTATTTTGTTTGTGGGGACACAAACGAAAGCTAGGAAAACTGTCAATTCGTCCGTCAGCTGACGGATTACGAAGCGTATCGAGAAAGCGATAGTTTTTATCTAAAATTTCTTTTGTTTGTCATGCTGAACAATATTTTGTGTCCTAGCCTGCCCCGATTTCTCGGGGAGTATTCGGGGCTACAAAATGAAGTGAAGCATCTATTTTAAAACATTTGTTCCTTTTCAATCAGATTATTAATATCATTTTTATTGTTATAAATAGGTATTAATTCTACTTTGTGGTCTTCACTTCGTTTGTTTTACATAAATCATACTGATTTCTGAACAAACATCGTTCAGAATGACAAGAGGCTCATCATTTCGTGTTTATCTTTCTTTTGTCATACCTTCCTTTCTTTTGTCATGCTGAACAAAATTTATGCAAAAAACCAGTTGGGGTTTTTGTAAATAAATGAAGTGAAGCATCTAATTTTTTCCAGCACATCAAATACTGATTAACCCTATTACTATTAATTATCATCCTCAGATTTTATAACTCCATATTTATCTGTTTTAAGATTATTTATTTCAAATTTTCAGCTTGATTTAATGCTCTCTACATTTTGCACAATATAAATTTTTAATGGTCTGATTATCAAAAACTGGCAGAGAAATGTTACATCCACCAATAAACATATCACACCATTCTTCATTTGTAAGTTTATCAATACTCTCTTGAATTACAAGTTCATAATTCGAATAGATGGGGTCATATGACTTCAAAAAGTAGTAACATTTTACATAAAGTTGATAATGTTGGGGTTCGTAATTCGGTTCATTTATTAATTCCTCTAATATAGGCATCGCCCAATGTAATTCTCCCATAAAAATAAAATATTGAGCAATTTGAAATTTAAAATCATTGCTATATTTTTCCAAATCTTTTGTATAATATTCATGTAAATATGGTTTTGCTTTTTTAACCATTGAATATTTACCGTTTGATTCAAGATAATATTCGTTAACATAATTGTGTTGAAGTCTACAATTAAGGGCTTCAATTGTATCAATACCAAAATTTGCTTTCGTTAAATAACTAATTAAATATTTTAATCTTTTCTCCTCTTCTTTATACCCAATATTTTCATTAACATTAAAAGAAGTGAAGTAAAAATGTGTTTTTAATTCCTGTGAGTCAAACGATTTTATTTCTATTAACGATTTTAATTCATTTAAAAGAACAGCATTTGACATCTTATTAGGTGAATATTGATAATCAAATAACAATCTGTCATATTTCAAATCAGGTTGATTAACATAAGGCAAGGAAAGTTGGTCGTACGAAAGTTCACCATCTATAACTTTATTAAAAAGAAAATTCTGAATATCTATTAGTCGTTTTATACTACTTGACTGTAACTTTTCGTTTTCTTTAACCAATATTGAATTAAATTCCTCTATGGCATTTTTAATCGTTATTTCGTTACTTATTATAGATTTCAAAAACAATTTCACATAAACATATCTTTGGTCTTTTAAATAATTTTCTAAACGTAACACATTGTTAGAGTCGTTAATAAAACTTCTAATCTCTACAGTATCCATGTTCGATAAATAAGAAAACTCCGTATTCTTTATTTGATTAAAAAACAGGTCCCAATTCTCCGTTGTTGTTAATTTAAAATCTATTGATTCTACTTGATTAACTTTAAAACAATCGAGTATGACATCAGCTCTTTTTCTAAACAAATGTTCATTAATTTCTTTTGTGCCTTCAACACTTGCATAAGATTCTAATGTTGCCTTTTGAACTATGGTTCCACTGTTTTTTAATTCCTCAATTTTTTTATTCACGATGTTATGATCAAATTCTGTTTTATTTTGTTCAAATACTACTTTAAACCTTATAGAATTATTGAGTTTATTTGGCAAATAATTGAAATTAGGAAATTCTTTTTTTATTGGTAATTCTGGAATTTCATTGGTTAGTTTTTCACCACAGATAGATATTCCTTCTATTATTTTACAAATTCTATTATGAGAATAAATTAAAATGTTTAAATTAAATCTCTCTCCTTTAGCAGATAAAGGAAACTGTCCTATATTAATTGTTAAAAATTCATCTTTATCTAAATGAATTTTTTTAGCTTTTAATTCTTCTTCTTTTTGTTTAATAGCATCTAGAATAGATTTTTTAAACATTGGAGGAGTAATGTACCCATCAAATTCACAGCGTCCATTTCGTCTGGTAGGTACTATGTAATTATCACTTAAGTTGCAGGAGTAATTGTATTTAAACAATACTGTTTCCATTGATAAACCATCTTTTTTATGTTTAAAATATGATTTTATACTATTTAAATCCCTCATTCTAATTCCAAAATAAAGAGAATCATTATAATAACCGGTAGCAATAGTATTAATGTTAAATACAGAGGTTCGAGTGTCTGAACAAAATTTATTTTTTTTATTTTCTTTTATACCATAAGCGTGCTTTTTATGTATATTACCTATGATGGGTTCAAAATTTTTAAGTAATTCTTCGGGGATTTCTTCAGCAAATGGAAAAAGAGGTTCATTTTTTTTGTATAAATACAAATTATTTACCGTAGCAAATTTTTGGACACATCTTAATTCATTTAAATTTTCATTATATATTATGGATACACCTGTAATATCATAATCACTGGTAATAATATTGGCATAATGACCGGGAGAATTTACCCAAAGTAACCTCATTGCTTTTGCTGCTTCTAAATAGGTATCTGTTCTAATTGCCTCTCCTTTTATTTGAAAGCTTGAATGAAGTGATATTTGAACTAGATTCTCTCCAACTCCATAATTCTTGGCTCCAAAAAATTCTGCTCGTAGTTGAGGAGTGTACTTGTTAGGTTTCTTATTTTCATAATGACTTAGAAGCCTATGTTGATTTAAATAAACAGCATGATCAGCAGCTGCTATGTATAAAATAGAGTCATTTACTAATTTCGGTATTCCTAAATCAGTTCGAACATCATCAATTTGTTTTTTAACTAGGTGTTCTAAATATTTGATGTTTAAATTTTTAGTGTCGATAACATCCATTGGCGATTGACACCATCCAATTAATGGTAACATGAAGATTAAAATAATGATATTTAATTTCGAAGGTTTCATAAATTTAATTTATTTAACGTGAGTTCGATATAAGAAGTTCAATTGTAAGTTTTGTCATATTGAGTGAATTTTCAGAGAAAATTTGTATCGAAATAGACAAAACGATTTGTTTTAGATACTAAAATCTTGCAGATTTTCACTCAAACTGACATCGTTTTGTTATATCGAACTCACGTTTACTTAGTGAACAATAAATTCGAACTGACATTTGTGTTTATTTCAACCGTTTGGTGAAACTTTTAATTTTTTACCTACACCGCAATACTTACCAACGCGATTCTTATTCGGTCTTTTCTTTTTACTATGGCAATGCTCATCCCCATTTTTTTTGTATGGATGAGTTCTTGGTTTTTTTTAAGGTATTCAACTAGCTCGTTAGTAACCAAATCGATATTAAAATCGTTCGCTTTTTTTTCGATAACCAAATGGCAAATGTGTTTTTGTGTTTTAAAACCTATCATTCCTTTGGTGTTGATGGTTTCTTGTTTTGATAAAATAATGTTTTGCGTTTCTTTGGTGGCTGGTCTTATGTTTACAATAGCCCTGGCACTTCGGTTGGCTTCATCATTTAGTTTATTGGTTTGTTTTGGTTTAATGTTTAAAACCTTTAATATTTTATCCAGCACCGAGCTCAACATTTCTTGCTGAATGTTTACATAATTTGGCATTAAATTTTTGTTCTTTTTTGTTGCCAACGGTTCGTTTATGTAGTTGGGTGTCTTATAACCGTAAGAAAACACATTGGTTCCCCAAACATTATCTTCGTTGATGCAAAATGCAACGCCATGCCTTATAAAACCTTGCGACAACATGTTCTCGTTATATGCAGGCGAGGATTTCCATTGCTCAAATGATTCTTTGGCAATGTTTATGGCAGTTTCCTCTACGGTTTTTCCTTTACAACTAAAGTTTAGTAAAATGTTTTCGCCGTTAATAGAAAATTCGGGTTTGTTTTCGGCAGCATAAAAATAGCGGTTTTCGGCATTTTTATCGGTCGAGCATTTTTCTTGGTGCGAAAGCCTTTGGTATATACGCATCCAGTAGCTGTGGTTTCTGGCTGATAACCACATGGTTTCGTCCCAAGCCAATAATGGCAAGTTGTTTTCGCTACGGTATTGGTTTATTAGTTTGTTAAACTCTAAGGCAGCAGCTCGTTCAATGGCGAGTGTTTTGTTGTTGTCTTTGTTTTCTACCAGCTCTTGCAAACCACTTATGGTGTAAAATTGAGCAGTGCTTGTGTTGGTGCATATCAATATCACCCCAAGTATTAAGCTTATTTTTTTCATGGTAATTAGGTTTTAATGTGATTAAACAAACAACGAGTGCATATTGTTTAAAATTGTATAAACCAGTAAAATAACTATATAATTCTATTTTATTGTTTTAAATAAGAATATAATATTGATTATTGTATAAAACACAAAATAAAAGAAAACACAATAAATATAAAGTTTTGTAATTTTATTTTTAAATAACAAACAACTGTCCTATATAAATCGGTAAATTCGTTTGTTGTATAATAGATGGTTTGTAGTTGCTAGCATACAAAGCTTTGCTTCAAATTAAAAACAGTTTAAGATAAAAATTCAGCACATCTAACAAAATGAGATAAATAATGTTTAACAAGTAAAAGATTTAATATAAAATGAATGATTTTATTGAAGAACTTAGAAAGAATTTAATCTATTTTAATTGGGATATATTCTATAATAGTAAATTAGATATAGAAGAATATCGTTTGTCTGATTATTTGTTGTCAAATTGTGTATTTCTAATTTCAAAAGAAGCCACTGAAATTTCAATAATCATATCTTTAAAAAAAGGAAATATCTACCAACCTTCTAAGGCATATATTATTTCCATTAATTCAAATGAAGGTAAATTGATTTTAGATTTAATGAATCAAGTAAAAAATCCCCCCCTCTGTCCGTAGTTTGAGGCGATAGAGAAGAGCGGTGGCAACTACGGATTTATAACTAGAAAGTAAATAAAAATTATATTTTGCAAAGAAATTAAGATAATAGTCCGTAGTTGCCATTACACACATGCTTGGCTTCAAACAACGGACAGATTAGCGTAACTCGAAAATTGGAGATCCCCAGCTGGTGCGAGTTTAGCGTAGCGTAACTCGTTCCGTTTCAATAACTCAACTACTCAACTATACAATTTAATTTTCTTAGCTGCTGTAAGTCCGAGTTACACTCCATAAACTTCCATTGCATTACAGTTTATTACGCTAAACTCGAACTAGCCCTCAACACCTTGCCAAATAAAACTAAACAACAATTCAAACTTAGAAGCAAAGCTTTTTTTAAAAAATTTGCTTCTTTTAACTACCAAAATGCGGCATCTTACCAATTACCGAAGTATAAATTAGCTTGGATTTTTAGCTTATATTTGAATAATAACGAATTAGAATTTGGTACTATATGGACAAACGAAGTAGATTGGTTTAAGTTTGGCTACATTTTCTTTTTTATAAACTTGCTGTTTATTTTGCTGTTTTATTTTTTAAGAAACAAACCCAATCCCGATGTTAACGGCCAATTTTTAAAAGAAAACTAAAAAGAGAGTTAAAAGTTTTTGCTATTGGTATTATTGCCTTTGTTGCTTTTTTAGGTTTTATGAAAGTTTTTAATTCGTATCAAGAAGTTAGAAAAGTTAAAATAGCAACTGAAATTAGTACAATTGAGCTTTCGTTAGTTGATTACGAAACTAAATTAGACAAACGTATAGTATTTGTGGAAAAAATGGACGAGGTTTTTAATTTAGAAGATTACTACGGAAATGTAGATGCTTTTTTTAACGATTGGCTTTCTAGGTCTGAAAAACAAAGCTGGATTGATTATATTGTTAATACTTATAATAAAAAAAGAAAAATAAACCAAACAAATGTACTAACCAAAGAAGAATTTGCAAACACATTAAATACACTGTATGAATCAGTACAAGAAAGTGATGAAGCAAACCAAAAATATGATAAGATAAATGAATTAAATTCAGAAAGAGATAAATTATTCTTTTTTGTAAGAGATGGTTACACAAAAAGTGTGTTTTTATTTTTAATCATCGAACTGTTGGTTTTATATATTCTTCGCTATTCATATTATGGTGTAAGAAGTTTAAATAATTATTTGAAGGATGAGTGAAAAAATGGAACTAAACGACTGGTTTACAATAATATATATTCTGTTAGCTGTGTTTGCTTTTTTCTCACAAGAGGAAAGACAAATTTTACTACTCAAGACAAAAAGCCATTATTCGTAAAATTTCAATAAATAAACCCTTTACAGAAAATTATCTTTTAGCATCATAATCATAACTCTCTAATAAATTATGAATGGATTCTATATTACTCACAGCAGTACTTTCTTCATAATAAATTATTGTATGAACAGAATCAACAAATTCTTGTGCATTTTCCCACATCCTCTCATGTATGTTGCACAAAGTTGTTCTTAAAAGAAGTTGTTTCTTCAAATCTTTAATCTCTTTCTCATAATCTTCTGGAGATCTTGATGATAATTTATTCAACTCCTCCTTTATTATTTCTCTAATCTTTTCATATTCAATAAATAGTTATGATTTTCTATTTATCTAAAAAACTGATACAATTTTTAATGGTAAATAATCAATTAATCCAGTACATAAATCAAAACACCCAACACGATTTTAAAGTGTTGGGTGTTTTTAGTACATTAGTCCCCGCAATTGCGTGGCTATTTAACCTTAATCAATTATTAAAATTACTGAGCAGCAATTTTAAATTTAACCACAAATTCATCACTAATCATTTTATCGCCTAGCCCTTCAAAAAATTTACCCGAACCGTACTTAATATCGTAGTTCGTGCGATCAATAGAAACTTCGGCAAAAGCAGCAAGTTTACCTCCTTTAATTTCTATTAAAGCCTTAAATTCAATAGGTTTTGTAATTCCTTTTATCGTTAAATTCCCAAAAATGGTTGAATAGCCATCTGCATTTAAAGTAACTTTTAAAATATCAAGAGTAGCAGTTGGGTTGGCTTTAGTATCAAAAAAATCTGGTGAATTTAAATGTCCAACTAGTTTTTCGCTCCACTCTCCTTGTAAATCTTTACAAATTATGGAGGTCATATCAATTACAACCGTTGCTTTATCTAATTTACCATCATGTAAAAAAAGGTTGCCCTCTTTAATGGATATTTCACCATTATGCTGACCAGTTACTTTTTTGCCTATCCATTCAACACTACTTACTTTGGTGTTGATTTTCAACGATGTTTCATCTCCCGCTTTTAATGTAAAGCTAACTGTTAATGCGATGGCAATACTTAATAATATTTTTTTCATTTTATTATAAATTTAATGTTTAATGCAAATATATGTATATACATTTAATGTTTATACATTTTAAAAAAATATTTGTAAAATAAATTACAAACAACTGTATTTCATACTAATAATTGAGATTATAAATGGTGGTTTAACTATAATTCAACAGTTATGGTTGCTGAACTTTTTTCTTCCAAACTTGATATTTGAATACTATATTGTTGGAGTTTATATAATAGATGTGTTCTATTTCTACCACTTTTTTTGGTTTAGTTTCAGCAGTAACCAACTTTTTTTTTCCAAAATAGGCTTCGGTGGTAGTATAAATGTAGGCTTCGGCGTTCTCAAAAACTTTAATTTTTTTAGCCACACCTTTTTCTTTAATTAAAGCCTCTCTACTTTGTCCTACCAATGGGCTCGTGTAGGTAATTGGACCTTTCGGTGAACAACTTAGTAAAACAAAAAAAGTCAGTATTAAATAAAGGGCTTTCATAATCATAAAGGTAAAAAAAGAATTGAAAAATAAAAATTAGTTTTCTAAAATTCCTTGCTGCATGGCATTTTCCGAAATTTTTGGTGTATCTAACTTCAAATTTTTTAACCCAGGAATAACAAGTGGCGCAAAATTTTCGATTGGTTTATATAGAAAAGATGCTTCTTTTTTATCTGGTGTAAGAACCTCAACTTCGTTGTTAAACACATTTAGTAAATTTAAAAATACACTTAATATAAACGCAAACTTTAATACGCCAAACAGTAGTCCAATCAACCTGTTTAATGTCCCAAGAGCAGCTTTTTTAAGAATACCTTGTAGCAGTTTGGCTAATAAAAAAACCACCATAACTATGAGAATAAAAGTTAACGAAAAGGAAATCAACGGCATTAATTTAGGCGAAATATCGAACAGTTGACTTAAATATTCGGCGGATAGATATGAAAATTTCAATCCCCCAAAAACACCTAGTCCTAAAGCAATTAAAGAGGCTATTTCAATAATAAACCCTTTTGAAAATCCTTTATATGCCCCCCAAAGTAATGGTACAATAAAAATAAAATCAAAATAATTCATTCCACAAAGCTACTTTTCCTTTCTAAGTATGTGTGTGTTGAATAATATTTTTATTAAAATTTGATTGTTTATAGTTTGTAAATATCTACCTAATTTTGTCCCATGGAAATGGATGTAAAATTAGAATGGGAAAAAGTTAAACTGTTTGTAAAACAACGTTTTAATGAAGACCTTGATGTTCAGAGTATATTGTACATCATTGGGCTTCAAGAGTTAGGAAAAAATCATCAGCCACTTAAAAAAGAGCAAAAGATTGATGTGATACATATTGGAATATGTTCGGTTTTGCTTCCGCTAGGGTATTATCAAAAAAATGGATTGGATGATGAAGGTTGGCCTCATTATACGAACATAAAAAAACTCCCCAACAAGGTTGTTGGAGAGTTACAAGATGTTTTTATGAAAAAGGCAATAATTAATTATTTTAGCCTCTAAACTTATTTTAAATTAATGGTTTCTTGGAAATCATTATCTACACTACGTTGTCTAACGCTTTCAATTTTTACTACTTTATGCCCACTTAATGAGTCTGTTATATTTACGAGCGTTTGTATGGTGTCTATTGGGAAGTTGGAAACATCAAAAATAGTATCATAACCAACTATTTGAGAAGTTCTATAATAAACCACATCAACATCTAACACAGCCGAAAATTTAAAATTAAATTTTACGTACCCAGCAGCATCAGTAGTTCCAGTTTTGTCCATTTCGGCCTCATTAACAATACTCCCAAGTTGAGTAGCGTCGCTACTTGGCCAAGCATGCACAATTGCACCAGATGCTGGAACTCCTTTATCATCTAACACAGTAATGTGTAGGCTAGGCGAACGTTCTTTCGCACACGAAAACGCAATAACTCCTATAAAGATTAACAATACAAGTTTGAAGGTTGTTTTATTTGCCATTTTATTTTATTTTAGCGTTCAAAACTATTTTACAGTTAAATCAATTAGCTTTGTAACTAACAAATTTAATAAAAAAATGTTCACAAATAAATTTTTTTATATTTCGATGCTATTGTTTTTCGCTTTGAGCGCGGCCACACTTGCTCAGAAGCAAGAAAAACAACTATTGGTAGTAATTTCAACATCGTATGGAAATATTAAAATAGCACTATACAACGAAGCCCCAAAACACCGCGATAACTTTATTAAATTGGTAAAAGACGGAGTGCTTAATGGTACGTTGTTTCATCGGGTAATTAAAAATTTTATGATTCAAGGGGGTGACCCCGATTCAAAAAATGCCGAAAAAGGTGCTGCATTAGGTGAAGGTGGTCTTGGATATACTATTCCTGCTGAATTTAATGCTGCTTTAATTCATAAAAAGGGAGTATTGGCCGCTGCCCGTGAAAGCGACGAGGTTAATCCTAATAAAGAATCATCAAGTTGCCAATTTTATATTGTTCATGGACGAACATTTACACGAGCTGAAATTGATAAAATGCTGAAAGCAAAAAATGCCAAACGTGAACATAAAATTGAATATACCGACGAGCAATACAAAACCTATGAAACCATAGGCGGAACACCTCATTTAGATATGGATTATACCGTGTTTGGTGAAGTGATTGAAGGACTAGATGTAATTGATAAAATTGCTGAAGTTAAAAAAGACAAAAGAGACCGACCTGAAGAAGACATTAAAATGACCTTTAAGATTGTTAAAAAATAAAATGAAAGAAAAATTAAGCAAAGTTTTACAGGAAGTAGAATCGTTTAAAGCAGAAAACCTCGCCAATGTTGAAGAGTTTAGAATAAAAATTTTAGGCTCAAAAGGAATTTTAAAGGAACTATTTTCCGATTTTAAGAACGTTCCGAACGAACAAAAAAAAGAAGTGGGTCAACTTATTAACGAAATAAAAGAAAAAGCTCAATTTAAAATTGATGAGTGTAAAACATTGTTTGAAAGCATTGTAAATGTTGACCATAACATTGATTTAACAAAGCCAGGATTTCCTCATACGATTGGTAGCCGACATCCAATTTCATTGGTTAAAAACGAAATAATCGAAATTTTTTCGCGTATTGGTTTTACTGTATCTGAAGGCCCAGAAATTGAAGATGATTGGCATAACTTTTCTGCCTTAAATTTTCCACCAGAACATCCCGCTAGAGACATGCAAGATACCTTTTTTGTTGAATCAGAATCGGGCGAAATAGCTTTACGAACACACACCTCTTCGGTTCAAGTGCGTATTATGGAAAACTCAAAACCACCTATTCGAACGTTGTCACCCGGAAGAGTGTATAGAAATGAAGCCATCTCAGCTCGAGCACATTGTTTTTTTCACCAAATTGAAGGTTTATATATTGCAGAAAAGGTGTCGTTTGCCGATTTAAAACAAACCTTAATGTATTTTGCAAAAGAAATGTTTGGCGAACAAACCGAAATTCGTCTTCGTCCATCCTATTTTCCTTTTACAGAGCCGAGTGCTGAGGTAGATGTATCTTGCTCGGTTTGTGGTGGAAAGGGATGTAATGTTTGTAAATATTCTGGATTTTTAGAAATTTTAGGCTGCGGAATGGTTGATCCAAATGTATTAGAAAATTGTGGCATTGATTCAACAAAATATTCAGGTTTTGCTTTTGGAATGGGGGTAGAACGAATTGCTATGCTAAAATATAAG
The DNA here is from genome assembly GCA_036171675.1 of Vicingus sp. Lineage (GTDB taxonomy): Bacteria > Bacteroidota > Bacteroidia > Flavobacteriales_E > Vicingaceae > Vicingus. Next base: position 60,146 of record JAVHRO010000080.1, read on the forward strand.
ATCAACGATTTGAGATTGTTTTCAGAAGGAGATGTAAGGTTTTTACGTCAATTTAAATCGGAACAATAATTTTTTCATTACATCATTAGGATGAAAAGACTTTTATGCATCATCTTCAGTGCATTTAGCCAATTTTTAATTGCTCAAACCAACTATTTCGATAGCTTGGAAATTTCGATTAAAAATTTATCGCCTTTTCAACAACAAAGTGTACTAGTATCATTGCCTTACGATAAAATTGTAGGAAACACCTCCCGTGCAGAAAAATTATTTTTGAACGCACTAAAAGTTGCTAAACAAATCAACAACAAAGAATACGAGGCTGATATTTACAATCAACTTGCGCTCATTTATTCATATCAAGGAAAACAAGACATAAGTCTAAATTACAACTTAAAAGCAATTAACATTTATGAGTTAATTGAAAATAAATCAAAAGCTGGAACCACTTATGGATTGTTAGGTTTTTCAATGTATACTCGCGATATTGTAAGGGCAAAATTGTATATGCTTAAAGGAATAAAATTGCTTGAAACCAACAATGATTTAGTTGCACTTAATCCACTATATGACAATTATGGTATTGTACAAGAGGTTTCTGGGAACATAGATAGTGCTATTTATTATTACAATTTAGCCCTCAAATTAAAACGCAACCAGCGCGATAGCGTTGGTATTCCGTTTGCATTAGGGCATTTATCTGGCGTTTATTTGCTCAAAAAAGAGTATAAGCACTCTAAAATTTACCTTGATGAATCATATGGAATTCGTAAAAAAAGAAATGACACCTATGGCATAGCCGAATGCACCGTACTTTACGGTGATTTTTATTATGCACAGCAGCATTTTAAAGAAGCGTCGGTCTGGTTTTTGGAAAGCTACAACATGGCACTTAAGAATAAGTATATCCATCTAGCTCAATATGCTTCCCAACATTTATCTAGTTGTTATGAAAACTTGGGAAACATGTTGGAGGCAATTAACTATTTAAAAATACAGCAATTGCTTAAAGACTCGATGATAAACGAAAAAACCAACAATGCTTTTGCTAAATATGAAATTCAATTTGATTCAGAAAAAAAAGAAAAACAAATTTTGGAGCAAAAAGCTAAAATAAGCGAACAAGAACTAAAAAGCAGAATCAGAACAAATCAAATTGTCATGTTGTCAGCTTTGCTCCTTGTGTTGTTAATTACAAGTTTTTTTGTGTACAAGCAACAAAAATTTAAGCAACAAAAACTCATCGAAGAAAATAGGTTAATGGAACAATTGGCTAAAATAGAATTGCAAAACGAGCTTCAACAAGAACGTTTACGAATTTCGAGCGATTTACATGATAATATTGGTTCGCAGCTCACATTTATTATTTCTTCAATTGACAACATTCAGTATCTGTTTAAGAATACCAATGACCAACTAAATCATAAATTGGTAAACATATCAACATTTACCCATAACACCATCACCCAATTGCGTGATACCATTTGGGCATTAAATAAAGATGAAATTAATTTTGATGATTTAAAAGAACGCCTAAACAACTATCTTAATCAGGCAAAATCAGCACAAGAAAAAATAAAATTTGAGACCATCAACACCCATACAAATAACTATAAATTAAATGCGTTACAAGGAGTAAATATTTATAGAATTGTACAAGAGTCCATTAATAATTCCATTAAGTATTCTGCTGCAACAACAATTTCTTTAGTATTTACCGAAACCAATAATGAACTTAAAATTGCTGTTATCGACGATGGAATTGGGTTTGTATTGAATAAAATTACGCTAGGGAATGGACTTCAAAACATAAAAAACCGGGCTTTAAAAATTAATGCCTACCTAACTATTAATTCAACTCCCGAAAAAGGCACATCCATAACGCTAATTATTAAAAAAGATACGATAAATGCCGTATAGTTTGTAAATTTTTGTGGTATTAACTTTGAATAAAAATTAATTATGCGGATTCGAATTGCTGTTGCCGAGGATAATGTTTTTTTAGCTCAAGCTATTGAAGAGAAAATTTCATTTTTTGACCATTTAAAATTTAAATTTAAAGGAGCGAATGGCGCCGAATTAATTGGCAAATTAGACGTTGATCACAATATCGACGTTATTTTGATGGACATACAAATGCCCGAAATGGATGGGATTTCTGCCACGGCATTTATAAAAAGCAAGTATCCTCAAATTAAAATAATAATGCTTACGGTATTTGATGACGACAACAACATTTTTAATGCGATAAAAGCTGGTGCCGATGGGTATTTGCTTAAAGAAACAAACCCCGAAGATTTAAATAAAAGTATTTTAGAAGTGCTCGATGGTGGTGCTGCTATGACCCCTTCAATTGCCTTGAAAACATTAAATTTACTGCGATTTCCAGAGCGCTTAACACAAGATAAAATTGTTCAAGACGAGATTTCCTTAAGTAGTAGAGAAGTAGAAATTTTAGATCAACTTTCAAAAGGATTAAACTATCAGAATATTGCCGACAACTTATTTATTAGTCCAGCAACAGTCCGAAAACACATCGAAAATATCTACAAAAAATTACAAGTTCATAATAAAATAGAAGCGATTCAAAAAGCCATAAAACTTGATTTGTTGTAAACCCCGAAACACCTTTTTTATAATTTAAAGAATCATACTGAATCATGAATAAGTGCTATTCACTATCTGTTCTCATTTTCAGCCATCAAATTCATAGCTATCAATGCTCTATCTGTCTGTTTTGGTTTTCGTATTTGATAATCAATGAACAACTTTTATTTTTACCATATTTTTAACCAAACCACGGGTTGTCTAAATAATTTAGCCTTTAATTAGAATGTTAGAGGCTAATCAGTTGAGCAGCCTCTACTTGTTTTTAACGCAACGAGCTAAATCTTTAAAATATTTAAAGTAAATAATTACTTTAGCACATTATTTATACTAAAAGGCGTTAAAATAAGTTATACTTGATTTAAAAATTGAAATTTTCTACATACATAAAAGGGTTTATTCTAATTTTTGTTGTTTTGCTGGCGGCTTGTTCCACCAAAAAAAACTCGTTCACTCGCAGGGTATATCACAACACCACCACTCGATACAATTATTATTTTAACGCAAAAGAAATAATGAAACTAACCAATCAAAAGTTAGTTGAAGATAATGTTGATGATTTTTCTGAATTATTACCGCTATTTATTCTTCCAAACGAAGAAAAATCAAAAGGTTTATATCCAGACATGGATAAGGTTATAGATAAATGTTCTGAAGCAATTGATAGGCATTCAATATTTGTTAACAAAGAAGAACACAACAAATGGATTGATGAGTGCTATATGCTTATCGGTAAAGCTCGTTATTACAAAGGAGAGCATTATTTAGCAATAGAAGTATTCGAATACCTTGCAAAAGCATATAATAACAAACCCGAACAAAATGCGGCTTTAATTTGGTTGGCCCGAACTCATATGAAAGTGAATGAAATGAGTAAGGCAGAATCCTATTTAAAGTTGATGGATGAAGGATCCGATCCACCTGATAAATATAAAAGTGAGTACAATGCGGTATATGCTGATTTTTTAATAAAAAACAAACAGTATGATGATGCCATTGCAAAACTGGAAGAAGCCCTAAAATTTACAAAAAACAGCATTGATAAGCAACGATTTACGTATGTATTAGCACAATTATGGCTTAAAAAGAAAGAGTTTGGAAAATCTTCTGAACTTTTTGCCAAGGTTATTAGTCTTAAACCACGATACGACATGATGTTCAATGCTCAAATTAGCAGAGCTTTATCGTTTGACGTCGAAGGAAAAGACAATGATGAAGTTAAAAAAATGTTAACCAAAATGCAGCGTGATGCTAAAAACAAGGAATTCTTGGATCAGATTTATTATGCATTAGCTGATATCGCTTTTAAACAAAATGATGAGCCACTTGGAATTGCCTATTTAAAAAAATCCACTGCAACGAGTGTAAATAACCAGAAACAAAAGGCTATGTCCTATTTACGTTTAGGTGAGTTGTATTACGATAAGCCACAGTATGTTCCATCGCAAATGTATTATGATAGTTGTGTCTCCATTTTACCACAAACCTATGCCAATTATGATAACATTTATGACAGAAGTAGGGCTTTAAAAAAATTGGTGAATCATATTAATACGGTTCAATTGCAAGATAGCTTGCAGAAAATGGCATTGGACGAAAATTATCGAAAAAGGGCCATTGACGAGCTTGTTGAAAAAGAAAAATTGGATGAACAACTAAAAGCCCAGCAAGAAGCTTCAAAATTGAATAATTCAGGCTCACAATCCAATTCTGGCACAGGAATAAATGATAATTCTAATGGTAAATGGTATTTCTATAACCCAACTATAATAAGTTTTGGGGTGTTGGATTTTGAAAAAAATTGGGGAAATCGAAAACTTGAAGACAACTGGAGAAGAAGTAATAAACAAGCTAACATCAATTTTGATGAGGACTTTACTGAGGAATTAACCGATTCTACTACTTCTGATAGTTTAGTGATAAACGAAAAAACTAATCCAGATTATTACCTTAAATTTTTGCCACTCACGGATAAAAAAATGACGGCATCTCACAATAAAATTATTGAAGCGTTATATGCCCAAGGAAATATTTACCGTGAAGATTTTAATGATTATAACCATTCCATAGCAGCTTTTGAAGAATTATTAAACCGTTATGATACTTGCAGATACGTATTGCCAACCTGGTACAACCTCTATCGAATTAGTTTGGTTACCAATGATGACACCATGAAGGAGAAATACAGGAAATTAATCATTCAAAATTACCCTGAAAGTGAGTATGCAAAAATTATTCAAGACCCTACCTACAATAAAGCCACTCGCGAAAATAGAAAACGAGTAGATAATTATTACAGCATTATTTTCGATTTTTATAAAGAAAAAAATTACGCACTAGTATTAACTCGAGTTGAAAAAGCAAAATCAATTTTTGCTGACAATCATTTACAAGACAAGTTCGATTTTCTTGCAGCACTTTCTATCGGACATATTGCTCCAATAGACACATTTCAATTGGCACTTGAAAATGTGATTAAAAACCATGCTGCATCTACGGTTGCTGGTGAGGCAAAAATAATTTTAGACGAAATAAAAAAATTAAAATCAACTAGTTCTGCACCAATAACTTCAGACGCCGATGTTGTTAAATATAAATTCAAAGCTGCTGAAAAGTATTCGTTTGTGTTGGTTGTGCCTTCAATGGATAAAAATACCAATCAGTACAAAGTAGATATTTCAAATTTTAATTCGATTTTTTACAATTCAAAAACGTTTAATATAAACAGTATGTTTTTAAATCCATTAAACCAATTGATAGTAATTAAAGAATTTGATGATGAAAATGCTGCTCTTGATTATTACCAATCATTTATTATAAATAAGGAAAACCTAGAATCAATTAATTCCAAAAACTACTCAAGATTTGTGATTTCGGATGAGAATTTCGTAGTTTTGTATAAAGATAAAGATATTAAAGATTACCTAACATTCTTTACCAAACAATTTGGTTTAGAATAATCTTTTTATATATTTGCCTTATATTATATATCAAAATTCTTTACTTAGAAATGTTTAACAAAAAACCTTTTACCATGGCGAAAAATCAAGAAGTTGATGCTTCAGCAATCAATATTATAAGAAAAGGCACTGAAATTAAAGGGGAAATTAAATGTGCAGGCGATATTCGTATTGACGGAGTTTTATCTGGTAAAATTTTTACTGAAGGTAAATTGGTAGTTGGTCAGTCTGGAACTATTGATGGTGATGTGGTGTGCAGAAATGCTGATATTTCGGGAACTATTCATGCAAATATTTCCGTAAAAGAGTTATTATTGTTAAAGTCATCTGCCAACATTATTGGCGACATAAAAACAGGTAAATTATCTATTGAACCTGGTGCTAATTTTACAGGCGCTTGCAACATGGGCGGGGTAGTAAAAGGCATAAAAAATGAAGAAAAAAGAGAACCCATCGAAAAAGTCCAACAATTCGCTTAATCAATACGCCCGATTTTCCAGTGTGGCCATACAAATGGGAGTTATTATTGGGTTCAGTGCATGGGGTGGTAAAAAACTTGACACCTATTTTAATCTAAGTAAGCCTTATTTAACTATAGTTTGCGCCCTTACAGGTGTTGCAATTGCATTGTATTTTATAATTAGGGAAGTAACAAACATGGGGAATAAAAATGAAGGGAATTAATATTTACCTACTGTTATTTGTGTTTTCTTTGCTGCTTTTTGGGCTTCATTTTTTTCTCAATTCAACTTCATTTTTTGAATTTATTTTGACAAAAGAGCTAATTAAAATTCACGTATTTATTTCTTTTTTTTCGTTAATGGTTGTTTTTTTGTCAGGGTTGGTAATTAAAAAGTTTCCAGACAAGGTGGGTTTTACTTATCTTGGTTTAGTATTGTTTAAAATAATTGCCTCGTCTTTCCTCATGTTTTCGTTTTTATCCAGCGATAAGACTCATGGTAAAATAATAGTGTTAAATTTCTTAGTAATTTTCTTTTTGCATATTGTTTTTGAAGTTTGGTTTCTTCTTGGTAAGTTAAAAAAAATTGACTAGAAAAATAGTGTTTTTAGCTTCTGTTTTTTGGCATAAATAACTGGATAATAAAACTTTATAAATTGAGTCTCTTTCTTATTGGCTCGGGGATAATAAAATCAACTAATTATTTAATAATAATACATTGTCTAAATAGAATATTTAACTACATTTGTAGCCAATTTTAAGGTCCAGAAAAATTAGGCATATGTTTAAAAATAATTTCATAAAAACAATAGTTTTTTCAATACTTTCACTCGTTTTTATGACCAATGTTTATGCAAAAAATCAAGATAAAATTATTGCAGAACATGGCGAAAATCATAAAACAGCAGCGACAGACGAAAAGTACGATCCGATTCCAGCAATAATGAGTCACGTTGCCGATGCTCATGATTGGCATTTTTTTGAGTATAAAGGCGAAGGATATTCAATGCCATTACCTATTATTTTATGGACAGAAAAGGGGTTGATAATGTTTATGTCAAGCAAATTCCATCATGATAATACAGGAGCACATCCAGTTGATGTTAACGGTATGAGATTTATTCGATTCAATGAAAAAATTTATCAATTCACTGAAAGTGCGTATTTGGCACAGATGAGACTAACTGATAGAGCTCCAATTGAATTCAATTACGAAACAACTGTTCGCCCAATTGACTTATCCATTACAAAAAATATTTTTGCTATGTTAATGTCGGTGGCTTTAATGTTTTTTGTGTTTATTAAAACCGCCAACTATTATAAAAAAAATGGAGCAGTTGCACCAAAAGGAATTGCATCATTTATGGAAACGCTTATTGTTTTTGTTAGAGATGATATCGCTAGAACGAATATTGGTGAAAAAAAATATCAAAAGTTTATGCCATTTTTATTAACCGTATTTTTCTTCATTTGGTTTAATAACATGCTTGGATTAGTGCCTTGGATTGGTGGTGCAAATTTAACTGGAAATATTGCTGTTACTATGGTTTTAGCAGTATTTACCTTGGTGGTGACCAACCTAAACGGAAACAAAGCTTACTGGGGGCATATTTTTTGGATGCCCGGAGCACCTTGGCCAGTAAAATTATTGTTAGCACCAATTGAATTAGTGGGCGTTGTAACCAAGCCATTTGCATTAATGATTCGTTTATTCGCAAACATCACAGCTGGGCATATTGTAGTGTTGAGTTTGATTTCGTTAATTTTTATTTTTAAAAGTCTTGCAATGAGTGTTGTTGCAGTACCATTTGCATTATTTATTTCTGTGTTAGAGCTTTTGGTAGCTTTTTTACAGGCTTATGTTTTTACAATGCTTTCAGCCTTGTTCATCGGAACAGCTGTAGCAGAACATGAACATCATTAATTTGTAATTTTTTTGTTTAACTAAATATATTGAAGTTATGTACGCAGCAATTGGAGCAGGTTTAGCAGTTATCGGTGCCGGATTAGGTATTGGTAGAATTGGTGGTTCAGCAATGGACGCTATCGCGAGACAACCAGAAGCTACCGCTAAGATTCAAACAGCAATGATTATCGCAGCAGCTCTTGTAGAGGGTGTTGCTTTATTTGGTGTTGTTGTAGGTCTTATGGGGCTTTCAAACTAAAAAACTAAAACCAACTTATTGCGATTGGCAGTAAGTTGGTTTTTAATTAAACATTAAAAAAAATAAAATGAACAATCCTTTAGTAACCCCTGAGCTTGGTCTTATTGTTTGGACAACGCTTGTATTTTGTATATTATTCTTTTTATTAGCAAAATATGCTTGGAAACCAATTTTAAATGCCGTTAAAGAAAGAGAAACTTCGATTGAAAACGCTTTAAATTTAGCTGAACAAACTAAAAGAGAAATGGCTGAACTTTCCGCTTCAAATGAAGTGCTTTTAAATAAAGCTAGAGAAGAGCGAGATGAAATGTTTAAGGAAGCACGTGTGGTTAGAGATAAAATGATTAACGAGGCTAAAACTACAGCAAATACTGAAGCTGAAAAAATCATTTCTCAAGCTAGACAGGCAATTCAACACGAAAAAATGGCTGCTATTACAGATTTAAAAAATCAGGTAGCAACTTTATCCATTGAAATTGCTGAAAAAATATTAAAACAAGAACTGTCAAATGCCGAAAAACAAAAAGCATTAATTGATAGTGTAGTAAGCGAAATTAATCTAAACTAATATTTTAGATGAAAGATATAAAAGTTGCTTCACGTTACGCCAAGTCATTGCTTGGCATTGCTATTGAAAATAATTGCGTAGAAGAAATTTTTTCTGATATGCGATTAATTAGCAAGGTTTGTCTTGAAAATAGAGAATTGATTTCACTTATCAAAAGCCCTATTGTTAGAGGAGATATTAAGTTAAAAATTTTAAACGAAATCTTTACTGCAATCAATACCGTATCTGCTTCTTTCATTAAAATTATTGTGGCAAAAAAACGTGAAGGTTTGTTGGCTGATATTGCCGATTCATTTATTGAAGCCTACAAAGTTCATAAAAATATCAAAACTGCATTTGTTACTTCAGCTACGGTATTAACAGCTGAACAAAAGGACAGAATCAAACAACTCATTAACAAAACATATCATTCTACCATCGAATTTGAGCAAATTATTGATCCATCTATTTTAGGTGGAATTGTGTTGAGAATTGATGATATACAATTTGATGAAAGCATTAAACGTAAGCTTCAAAATTTAGTCATGGAATTTGACGAAAATCCTTATGTAAAAGAATTTTAACAGACAGAAGTAACATAGAAAGTGAATGTTGAATTCACTGAATAGAAACAATAAATAACGAAAAATAAATAAAAATGGCCGAAGTAAAACCCGCAGAAGTATCAGCTATTCTAAGACAACAATTAGCTGGATTTAAAACGGAAGCACAACTTGAAGAAGTAGGAACAATTTTGCAAGTAGGTGATGGTATCGCTCGTATTTACGGATTATCACAAGTACAAGCAGGTGAATTAATTGAGTTTAAAAATGGTTTGAATGCTATTGTGTTAAACCTTGAAGAAGACAACGTTGGTGCTGTACTATTAGGCTCATCAACTGGTGTTAGAGAAGGTGATACCGTAAAAAGAACCAAAAAAATTGCTTCCATAAAAGTAGGAGAAGGAATGTTGGGTAGAGTTGTAGATACACTTGGGAATCCAATTGACGGAAAAGGACCAATAGCTGGTGAATTATATGAAATGCCATTGGAAAGAAAAGCTCCAGGGGTTATTTTTAGAGAACCTGTTGCCGAACCAATGCAAACTGGAATTAAAGCTATTGATGCGATGATTCCTGTTGGTAGAGGACAAAGAGAGTTGGTAATTGGTGACCGACAAACTGGAAAAACTACCGTTTGTATCGATACCATTATTAACCAAAAAGAATTTTACGACAGAGGTGAACCTGTATTTTGCATCTATGTTGCTACAGGTCAAAAAGGTTCAACAGTTGCTGGTATTGTTAAAACATTAGAAGATAACGGCGCAATGGCTTATACAGTTGTTGTTGCTGCTAATGCTTCCGACCCGGCTCCTATGCAATTTTATTCTCCATTTGCTGGAGCTGCAATAGGTGAATTTTTTAGAGATTCAGGTCGTCCTGCATTAATTATTTATGATGATTTATCGAAACAAGCTGTTGCTTACCGTGAAGTTTCTTTATTGTTAAGACGTCCACCAGGACGTGAGGCTTACCCAGGCGATGTATTTTACTTGCACTCAAGATTGTTAGAAAGAGCTGCCAAAATCAATGCTTCGGATGAAATTGCAAAAAACATGAACGATTTACCCGAATCAATTAAACACTTGGTAAAAGGTGGAGGTTCATTAACCGCTCTTCCTATTATTGAAACACAAGCTGGCGACGTTTCTGCTTATATTCCAACTAACGTAATTTCGATTACCGATGGTCAAATTTTCTTGGAATCAGATTTATTCAACCAAGGTGTTCGACCTGCTATCAACGTTGGTATCTCAGTATCAAGGGTAGGTGGTAATGCACAAATTAAATCAATGAAAAAAGTGGCTGGCACATTGAAACTTGACCAAGCACAATATAGAGAATTAGAGGCATTCTCTAAATTTGGCTCTGACTTAGATGCTGCAACCATGGCCGTTTTAGATAAAGGAAAACGTAATGTTGAAATCTTAAAACAAGGTCAAAACGCACCACTTCCAGTTGAAAAACAAGTTGCTATTATTTATTTAGGCACAAAAGGTTTAATTAATCGTGTTCCTGTAAATAAAGTTAGAGAGTTTGAAGTTGAATATTTGTCATTTTTAGAAAACAAACATAGAGAGGTGTTAGATTTGTTAAAAGCCGGAAAATTTGACGATCAAATAACTTCAACACTTGAAAAAGTAGCTTCAGAATTAACAGCGAAATATAAAGCTTAATGTACCAATAAAATAATGTAACAATTTTTAAATTGCTACATTAGTAAATTGATGAATTGGTAAATTATTAGAAATGGCAAATTTAAAAGAAATAAGAAATAGAATTGTCTCGATATCATCGACAAGGCAGATTACCTCTGCAATGAAAATGGTTTCGGCAGCAAAATTACGTAAGGCACAAGATGCAGTTACTCAAATGCGTCCTTATTCTAGAAAGTTGCAAGAAATTTTAGAAAATTTAAGTGCAGGTTTAGATAGTACTGAGGGAGTTTATAGCCAACAACGTGAAGTAAAAAACGTACTTTTTGTGAGTATTGCTGGTAATAGAGGTCTTTGTGGTGGTTTCAACAACAATGTATTTAAAACCATTAAAAAAGTTGCTGAAAACGATTACAAAGATTGTAATATTACCCTTGTGGCTGTTGGTAAAAAAAGCATGGACGCCTTTAAATCGTCGCCTTGGTCAGAAAAAGGTCGAGAGATATTTTCAAAAAGCACTGAAATTATTGACAAAATAACATTTGTAAATGCTTCAGAAATTGCTGAATTATTAATGGAAGAATTTGAAGCCAAGCGTCAGGACAAAATTGTATTGGTATATAATCAATTTAAAAATGCTGCTATTCAAGAAATTCAGGTTGAACAGTTTTTACCAATTGTACCAACTGCCAATACATCAACTACCACTTCAAATGCTGAATACATTTTTGAACCTGACAAAGAATTTATTGTTCAAGAATTGATACCTAAATCGTTAAAAACGCAATTCTTTAAAGCGTTATTAGACTCACAAGCATCAGAACATGGTGCTAGAATGACTGCCATGCATAAAGCAACTGACAATGCTACTGATTTAATTAACGCATTAAAACTAAGCTACAATAAAGCACGTCAAGCAGCCATTACCAACGAAATTTTAGAAATTGTTGCTGGTGCAGAGGCCTTGAATTAATTTTATTAATAAATAGATTTGAAAACCCTCCTATTAAACAGTAAGGAAACATAAAAAAGTAAAACAAAAAAACGCTGTAACATTTTACAGATTTGAAAATTTGGCGATTTCGAAGCACAAAACGGTGTGAATTGTCCTTTATTATGCCGCTTTCTGTGGGTATAAATGCTGTTGGAATTCTATAAACAGTCTACTGATGTTTGCAAGGTCTCCTAAAATGTCTTTTGCGTCCTCTAACAATTGATATTTGTTTGTAAGCAAGATGATGGGCAGTTTATCTTGATCGAGTACCTCTACACCAGTTTCAATGTGCTTGCTCAATACAAATTCTATAAACTCCTTTTGTTTGTTGTCAAGCAATGCAAAAATGGTCACTTTTGCTGCTGCAACTCTTTCTTGCCGAGTCAATGGTTTAACTTTTTGCTTAACAAACTAAAATCCTAGCAACGTAACACCAACACTTACAGGATACAATTCTGGTCCTCTATTGTTTTCGAATAATGGAGTTAAGCTATACGTAGCAAAAAGGTTTACCCAACCAATACCCGCTCGAGCGGTTAAACTCAGTTTAAATGGATTGGTATTAAAATCTTGATTGTCTTTTACTTTTTGCTCGTTACCATCAATTTTATATACGTATTTCATTCGAGTAGTAAATTTGTACCCAACAATGGCTCCAGCCGATAAATGAAACGATTTGTTTTTTTTGTTGCCCGTATTAATTTCAAATAACAATGGTGCATCTACATAAAATGTTTTGAAACGGTTTTTTGAATAATTTAATGTTGTATCAACCACTCCCCATGTATAATTTTCGTTGTAAGCATTGATGTTGTTGTACACAAAACGTCCTCCATTCGGAATTAACCTTACATTGTGTTTAAGTTCGTAGTTGTTGTATTCCAATCCTAAACCGGTAACAACACCCACATGCTCTTGATAAATTTTAAAGAAATATTCGAAAAAATTGATGTTAACCACCCACGATTTTTCGTAATCTAACTCCATAAATTGAGTTACTTTTTTAGGGTTGGTAGTCTCTAACGACACATCGTGATTCAAGTTAAAACTCCCATGGTTGTTTACAAAACCATTTATACCCAAATCGATTCCAGCCCAGTGGTTTCTACGCTTTTTTTTTGTTCGATTTACCGAAATAGAATCGTTAATAATTAATATATTGGTTCTGCCTAATCGCACCTTTGTGGTGTCGTTAACCACTCTAACATTGTTTTCGCCAACACCTGTAATGGTTACCTCGTCGCCTTCAATAACCACTTTATCGGTTCCAACATTTACTTTTAAATTATCGCTAGTTCTAATATCTGATGCGCCAGAAGAGGTTAAGGTATTTATAGCTGGATTACCCAACACTTTTACATCACTTGCACCAGAAACTGATCCTGTAATTTCGTTTTTTGGATTAACCGACAAACTAGATGCACCAGAAGCTTTAACACGAACCGCATCGGCTTCAAACTCTTTTGTTTTAACACTACTTGCACCAGAGGCATCAATAACAAACTCTTGAGTAGTTCCTTTTAATTTTACATCGCTGGCACCACTTGTTTTTAAGTTGAGAACACTTGTTTTTAAATTCAAATCGATAGTTGATGCCCCACTTGTTTTTATTTCAAAATTGGTTAACGCTAGCACGCCTTCGTTTTTAATGCTCGAAGCCCCACTAATATCAGCTCGTTCTAACGACGTAAATGTCAGCTTAATTTTCATGTCCAACTGGGCTTTAATTTTTCCCTTAGCAAAAATATTTAGCGTGTTGTCGTTAATTTCGGTAACCAAGTTGCCTAAATATTCTTCGGGCACACCAATAATTTCAATTTGGTTGGTGGTCCCTTGAATAAGATCGATATTAAATGCCGATGACACTTTTAGTGCATTAAAATCGGCTAAATTTCTTACATTGTTTTGTGCTTTAGCAAACATTGCACTTATAACAATTGAAATAAATAGAATATATTTTTTCATAATGGTTATTTTTAAAATTGATGGTTAAGTATTTTAATAATAAAACGTACTATAGTTTGTTTGTTTTCGTATGTGACGCTTAAGGGTTTCGATTTGTTACAGGGCGATAAAAATTATTGTCTAATTTTTCGTGAAAACGAGAATCCACCTATATTTAAAGCGTATGCTTCGGTTTTACCATCAGCTTTTTCTAAGGTTTCCACCTCAGCTTTTTTTCCTAAAACTTTTGCCACCAAATTTACAGCAACCAATTCTGTAGGAGCGTTTTTAGTTTCCTTTTCTAAAATTCGTTTTTGGACCTCTTTTTTAAGCAATTCCGAAACAGTTAAAAACTCATCGTTCTCCATGGTAGGAGTTTCCATGGCTAATGGTTCAATGATGATATAATCTATTTCGGTGGGTTCTATGATAATGCTATCTTTTTTCTCAGCATAGGTAATGTGAGGTGTTGGTTGAGGATTGGTGAGGGGTGAGTGATGAGGAATGAGTGATGAGTGGTGATTAGTGAGAGGTGAACTCTCTGTGATGTTTTTGGGAGTTGAAATCAACGGTACAGTTTGGTGAATAATATTAGGTTGAGTGGCTTCTGAAAGTTGTTCAACCTTATTGTTGTTAAAGTTTTTAAATAATAAAAATAGCAACATTACAGCTGCCGCACTTGAGTACCAAAAGTACATGGGTATTACTTTCGTTTCTTTTTGTTTAATAGCGCTTTTATTTTCAAAAATAATGGTTGAAGGAATTAATGTCGTTTTTTTATATGATTGAAAAAGTTGCTGATAAGTAGCGTTTTTTGCTATTTCCACAAACAGTTCTTCCGATAATTGTGGAGAGTTTAACCCTTCAATTTCAGCAATCATCAACTCTTCGATGGCGGCTTTTTTTACATTTTGTTTACCGCTAAAAGCGATTGAAGTGCTTGTATTAAACGTTACATTTTCAAATTCTTCTAGTTCAACTTTTAATTCAGGATTTTGTTCTAAAAACAACATCAGCGCAGCAACCCTATCGGCTGATAAGTTTTGCTCAGTATAGTCGAGCAAAAATGCTTCGTAGTTATTTTTATTTATTACACTCATAACACCTGTTCAATACTTCCTAAATACTGCTGTAAAAATTTTCGTCCTCTAAAAATGTACACTTTAACTTGCGATTCAGACAATCCTGTTATTTCGGCAATTTCATCGTAAGCATATCCTTCGTAATCTCTCAATAAAATCACCGATTTTTGGTCGGATGGCAATTGGTTTAATGCTTGTTCTAACACCTCTTGTAATCCGTTATATTGGTTTTTTGAGGTTAAATTAGTTTCAACTACTTCGCTATAACTTCCTTGTTTTTTTTCTCTCCTGGTTAAATCAATAAAGGTGTGATAGGCGGTGGTAAATAGATACGATTTTTCTTTTCCTAGCTTAACTTCATCTTTTTTGATCCAAAATTTTTCGAACGTATCTTGAACCACATCTTTGGCCTTCTCCTCATCTCGCGAGTTTTTGAGAATAAAGCGATACAGATTATCCGAATAATCGTCTACGCACTTATTAAATTCCTTAACCGTCAATGTTTAGTTTGTATTTTGGGGTACGACGCACAGCGTATTGTAAAAGTTACAGCCAAGTTAATTTTTTTTATTTCAATAAAAAGGCGACTCAAAATTAATGAGCCGCCTTTCCACATTTTTGAACTTACGTTGGAATTAATATCCAAATAGTTCTTCCAACGTTAATTCCTTATATTCTCCTAACGATTTTAATACATTTTCGTTAACCAGTTTTTTGTCACCAATTACCAAATAATTGTAATTTTTGTTTTTTATGTTTTGATCAAAAAATGATTTCAAATCGGTCATTTCCATTTTTTGAACTTTTTCATAAATATCTCTGTTCATATCGTAATCTCGCCCAAGGTCTCTTGCACTTAAATATTTCCAAAAAATGTTTGATTCTTTGGTTCTTGATGTTTCAATTTTTTTAAGGGCTGCCAATTTGGAGCCATTAAATTGATCGGCAACTTCTGGCATATTGTTCATCAAATCCATCATGGCTTTTGTAGCATCATTTAATTTGTCCACCTGAGTACCAACATATGCCTGAACATAGTGCGAACGATTTGATTTTCGTGGACTTGAATACGATACATAAGCAGAGTACGCTAATGCTTTAGATTCTCTAATTTCTTGAAAAACAATTGACGATAAGCCAGAACCAAAATATTCGTTGAATAAACTAATTACAGGAACATCGCTACTGGTATATGGTTTTACCTTAGTCAACATTAACAGTTCTGTTTGTACCATATCGTAATTTACAAAATATACCTTGTTAGAGGTGTTGTCTAATTCTTTAAATTCCTTTGCTGGAATTAATGGTTTTAAGGCTGCTGGGGTTTTGTGATTTTTTTCGATGGTCGATTTTACCAACGCAATGTCTTTGGTTCCAAAATAATATACATAATGCTGGTAACTGGTCAACTCTTTTATTTTTGAAACTAATTTGTTAACATCAATTTTACTCAAATCTTCACTGCTTAAAATGTGTTTATTTGGTGCATCTGGACCATACTTACCATAATTTGCTAAACCCATGTACATTATGGCGTTTTTGCTTAGTTTATTGTCGGTTCTGTCTTTTAGTATACCATCAACCATGTTTTTAAACGCTTCTTGGTCGGGCTTAACGTTAGATAAAATATGTTCAAACATGGCAACACCTTCTTCAAATGATTCATCTAATCCAGCTAACGAAACATAAATTCTTTCTTGGTCGGCATAAACACCGTAACTCAAGCCCATTTTATACAATTCAATTTGTAGTTCATTGGCCGAATATTTATCTGTTCCCAAAAATTCTAGGTATTGAACTGCAAGCGCCATTTCTTTGTCGCTAAACGAGCCCATGTCTAAAATATATTCTAAACTAAACGTTTGGTTTGACGTGTTTTTCACAAAATAAAAGGGTATTCCCGAGGCTAGCTTTTCTTGAATTACACTTGATTTATAATCGTCGAAAACAGGCGTTAAACGAGAAGCTTGTAATTGATTAAATTTTTGTGCAAAAACTGAAGCGGTGTCTCTGTTCAATTGAACTTTAGTAATGGCAGGTTTTTCTACTTTTTGATTGGTAGTTTCACCATGTTTTTTGTACACAATGGCGTAGTTATTTTTTAAGTATTTATTGGCAAAATCAACCATTTGTTGTTTGGTTACATGGCTCATTTTTTCATTAGCATTTACCACGTCGCTCCATTTTTGACCTAAAATAAACGCATTGGTCATTTTATTGGCTCTAGATGAGTTGTAAAGATTACTTTGTTGGTCGTCTAACTTAAAGTTTTTTATAACCGCTGGTAACATCCAATCTTCAAACTGACCTTTTTTAAGTTTCTCCACTTCGGCGATTAATAGATTTTTTAATTCTTCTAATGATTGTCCTTCTCTCGGATTTGCACCAAATTGTAGTGTGCTATAATCTTTATTTTCATCATCGTATGCATAAGCCGAAAGTACTTTTTGCGATTTTACTAAATCCAAATCCATTAATCCAGCCTGACCATTATACAACAGCGCTTTTAGCAATGGTAGCATATAAACATCTTTGTCGTCAACACCTGGAAAACGAAAACCAATGTTTACCCATTCAGCATCGCTACCAACCACAGTAGTTTCTTCTGGTTTTGATGTTTCTACCTCTGGCTCAAAGTTAAAAGGAGGTACAATTTTTCTTTTATATTGACCAAAGTATTTGATAATTAATTCAACAGTTTTGTCAGGATCAATGTCGCCTGCCAATACAATTGCCATGTTGTTCGGCACATATCTTTCACTAAAATATTGATGGATTTTCTCCATTGAAGGGTTTTTTAAATGTTCACTTCTGCCAATAGTAGATTGTGTTCCGTAAGGGTGTTTTTTAAACAACATTTTTGACATGGCTTGATACGATTTTCTATAATCATTATCTACTCCACGATTGTACTCTTCGTAAACTGCCTCAAGTTCAGTATGGAACAATCGTAAAACCAATTCGTTAAATCGTTCCGATTCAATGGTCAACCATTTTTCAAATTCGTTGGAAGGAATATCGTTTATGTAAACGGTTTGTTCTACTGAAGTATACGCGTTAGTTCCTTTGGCACCAATAGAACTAATCATTTTATCGTATTCGTTTGGCACGGCGAATTGAGCAGCAATACCCGAAAGGCTATCAATTTGGTGATAAATGGTATTTCGTTCTTTTTCATCAGTAACACTTCTTCTTTTTTCATACAAATCGGAAATTTGTTGAAGTACCATTTTTTCTTTTTTCCAATTTATGGTTGCAATTTTTGAAGTGCCTTTAAAAACCATATGCTCTAAATAATGCGCCAATCCTGTTGCGTCAGAAGGGTCTTGTTTGCTCCCAGTATTTACCGCAATGTTGGTTTGAATACGAGGCTCATCTTTGTTAATCGACATGTACACTTTTAATCCATTGTCGAGCGTATAAATTAAGGTGTTTAATTCATCGCCTTGCACCTTTTCATAGTTATACTTATAGGTGTTTGAAGGAGATGATTGTGCAATTGAATATTGAAATAACAAGATTTGCAATAACAATACGAGGCCTATTTTTTTTGTATTCATGATTTTATGTTTTAGTAAAAATGATTTATTGATTTGAGAGAGTAAAATAACACTATTTTTATTAATTAGCCTATTTTTACGTTCAAACATTGACAAATGGCAAACAGTGATTTTTTTCAATTGGTGTATCAAGTTGCACGGGAAATTCCTTATGGCAGAGCCACTAGTTATGGAGCAATAGCCAATTATTTAGGTTCAAAAAGCGGTGCCCGAATGGTAGGTTGGGCCATGAACAATGCTCATCACCAAACACCATCGGTACCCGCACATCGTGTGGTTAACCGTAACGGTATGCTTACAGGCAAAAACCATTTTGAAACACCATTTTTAATGCAAATATTGTTAGAACAAGAAGGTGTTCTAGTTAAAAACGACCAAATACAAAATTTCGATACGGTGTTTTGGAATCCAATGAAAGCGTTGGAGTTATAAAAAATTAACCACTAACTTATCAAGTTGTTAGAAAACGGTTGAAATTCTTACTCTTACCTATAATTTTTAAAATGCAACTACACCCAACTATTCTTCAAAAAAATTAATACTAAAAAACTGTCTTAACAAACGTTTGTATTTATTTTTTTCAGTTCGTTTAAATGGCTAACTAATCTCGATTTAAAATTTGTATAAAAGCATCCTTTTGAAAACTCAATTTCATTACATTTACCACAGAAATAATGAAAAAAACAAGTATTTCCATACCAATTATCACTATACTTCTCGCACTAAGTGAAGTATATTTTGCTCAATCCACTGGTATTGATTCGTTGAAAATTGAATTAAGTAAGGCACAATACGATACCACCCGATGCAACATCTTAAATCAAATGGTAGAAGAAGAATCCGACGATGAAATTTGGCCAAAATACAATAATGATTTAAAAACCATTGCTGAAAAAAACTTAAATCAAAACACTACACCGTTAATCAAAAATATTTTTAAAATTTATTTGGCGAATGCTATAAATAATATTGGCTATTTGTATTCAATACAAGGTGATACTTCAAGAGCATTGCAAGAGTATAACAAGTGCATTAAGCTATTCCAAGAAGTAAACAATGTAAATGAAATAGCAAATACGTATATCAGTATTGGTAATGTAAATAAAAGTGTTGGAAACTATAATGCTGCACTTAATGCTTATGAAAAAAGCTTGCAACTTCACGAAAAAATAAAAAATCAAGAAGGTATTGCTTTTGCACAGTATAACATTGGTTTTATTTATGATTTAAAAGGCGATATATTTAACGCGTTAGAATTTTACCACAGAAGTTTAAAAATACGGGAAAATATAAAAGATAAATCTGGCATTGCCACTTGTTTAAATAATATAGCTACGTTATATGAACAACAAGGAGACGTAGCCAAAGCAATAGAATACAACCAAGAGAGTCTTAAAATTTATGAGGCGTTAAAAGATCAATTTGGTATTGCGGCTGCCTTAAATAATATTGGGCTTATCTATTTTAATCAATCCAAATTTGTTGAATCCTTACCCTATTTTGAAAAAAGTAATTCAGTATTTACACGTATTCATGATAGATATGGAATAGGTGCAACCCTAAACAATCTAGGGAAAGTTTATTTTCACTTAAACGAGTTACAAAAAGCGTTAGCTATTTTTAATGAAAGTTTAAAAATAAAAGAAGAAACACAAGACGCGAAAGGAATTTCAACAACCAATAGCAATATTGGTGAAATTTATTTACAACAAAATAAGCTAAATGAAGCTGAAAAATATTGCTCTAAAGGATTGTCTATTTCACAAAAAATAGGCTTTCCTGAAGGAATAAAATTAGCAGCTAGTTTATTGACTCAAATTTTTGAAAAACAAAACAAGGGAATGCAAGCACTAAAAATGCATAAATTATTCATTCAAATGCGCGATAGTGTTAACAATATTTCGACACAAAAGGCAATAATTACACAAACCGCTAAACATGATTACGAACAGAAGGCGGCTGAAGAGAAAATTCGTACCGATGAAGAGAAAAAGGTTAGTGAGCTTCGTTTAAAACATGAAGAATCAAAGCGATATACGTTGTATGGTGGATTGGTATTGGTAATCCTATTCGCTGGGTTTATTTTTAACCGATTTAAAATCTCACAAAAACAGAAGATAAAAATAGAAAAGCAACACGCTTTGTTGGAAGAAAAAAACGAAGAAATTATTGCTAGCATAAGGTATGCAAAACGAATACAAGAATCATTATTGACCTCACAAAAATATATTGAACGAAATATTGTGCGATTAAAAAATTCTAATCAAGAACCCAAATAACTATTTTCGGTCAATATAGTAACTATTGGCTTGAGCAAGTGAAGTAACCACCAAATCGTTAATACATAAATGTTCTGGAAGTGTAGTTACATAGTAAATTACAGACGCTACGTCGTGAGCAACCATTGGCTGAAATCCTTTGTATACTTGTTTTGCTTTTTCTTTATCACCATGAAAACGAACTTCTGAAAATTCGGTTTCGGCAGCGCCTGGACAAATTTGTGTTACTTTGATACCATGTTCCAACAAATCTATGCGCATACCTTTTGAAATAGCATCAACAGCATGTTTGGTAGCACAATACACATTTCCATTTAAATACACCTCTTTTGATGCTGTTGAACTAATGTTAATAATATGTCCTTTTTTTCTATTAATCATTAAGGGCATAACATTTCTAGAAACATTTAACAACCCTTTAATATTGGTGTCAATCATTTTGTTCCAATCTTCAAAATCGCCATCTTGAATTTTAGACATTCCACTAGCTAAACCAGCATTGTTGACTAAAACATCTATTTTTTTCCAATTTTCTGGCAACGAGTTTATAGCGTCTGCAGTAAGTTGTTGGTCGCGTACATCAAAACACAATGGAAAAACACGAACACTATATTTATCAATAAGCTTATCTTCAAGTTTTTGTAATCGATCTAATCTTCGACCAGTAATAATAATATTATAACCATTTTGTGCAAATAATTTAGCTGAAGCCTTACCAAATCCAGATGTAGCTCCTGTTATTAATACGATTTTTTCCATGTTATTTATTATTAATTTCTTTCAAATGTAAAAGTAACACTATTCTGAATAATATGAACAGTTTTGCAATGGCTTAAATATGTAAATTCAAATGGTTTGTCAACCGAAAAAACTCCATTATTCATGCAAGTAAACAATCCTATGCATTCCACTATTCCTTCTGGCGAATAACGAGTTATTTCAAAACCATTGCTTGTAGATTTCTGTTTTGTGATATAAAACCACGAACCTGCGCCTTCGCCTGATAGCCATTTTGCCCCAACTGGAATGAACTCATTTTTTAATGGTTCAACAAGAGTGGTATGTATGTGTTGTTTTTTCGTATTACAAAGTTTTATTAAAAAACGCGATTATTTTGAAAATTGATTCATCAATTTTGCAACATATTTTCCAATGATATCAAATTCTAGATTAATTAAATCACCTACACGAATTGTTCCAAAAGTGGTATGTTCAAATGTATAAGGTATAATACATACCGAGAATTGATTTTTTTTAGAATTAACCACTGTTAAACTTACTCCATTTAAGGTTATCGAACCTTTTTCTACAGTAATGTTTTCTTGTTCTTTGGGCTCATATTCAAAGGTAAACATCCAGCTACCATTTTCTGAAGTTATACTTTTACATATTGCAGTTTGATCAACATGTCCTTGTACAACATGTCCATCAAACCTACCGTTAGCAGACATTGCACGCTCTAAATTAACTCGCCCTCCAACAACTAAACGCCCTAAATTAGTCTTTAACAATGTTTCTTTTATTGCAGTAACCGTATATTCTTTTTCTGTAATATTTATAATGGTTAGACAAACTCCATGGTGTGCCAAACTCTGATCAACTTTTAATTCGTTGATAAAATTGCATTTGAAGGTGAAATGAATATTTTCACCTTCTTTTTCAATTTTAACTAGCGTTCCTAAATCTTCAATAATACCTGTAAACATGGTAAAAAGTTTTTTTTGTTGACGTTATTTGTTACTTAATAAACTAATATATCCTTTTATTACTCTGGATTTAAGCCCATTTAAATAAATTTCATTGATATTACAAACATAGAAATAAACTCCATCAGAACATAATTTTCCGCTTTTTTCATTTTTTCCATCCCACATTATTTGTGGGTCGGTGGTTTCAAAAACCAAGTTTCCCCAACGGTTATAAACTTTTAATTCAACCGACTCCACATACTGATATGGAAATGGTTTAAAGTAATCGTTAAACCCGTCGTTGCCTGGTGTAAAAACATTTGGCAAGGTGTATTTCGGACAATTATCTACACAAATGGAATCGGCATAACTGCTTTCGTTTCCAACCGAATCTATAGCTACCATCACATAACAACCTGCAATAGAATTTAAATTGTTATGTGTAAATGAAAATACATTTCCATCATGAATTGTGGTAACCAAATAATAATCACCATTAAGGGTGTCCTTTTTATAAATCTTATATCCCAACACATCACTATCGCATGCATGGGTTGTTAAATTGGTCCAACTAATGTTGTTCTCGTGAAGTTCGCAGTTGGCATTAACGTCTATTATTGGTGTGCAAGGCTTTACATTATCAATAGGTTCTGCACAGTTTTGTTGAGAATAATTAATAATTGGGCTTATTAATCCAGCCGAATAATAACTTCCCATACTTTTTACTTGATAACAATACGTTTGACCATTCACCAATGCCGTGTCAACATAGTTCGAATTAGCAGTAATTGCTATAGAATCGTAAATCAACGTAATTGGGTTTTGCTTATAAATTACATGTTCGGTATTGGTCCAAGGTACAGCTTCGTTCCACGTAATTGTTAATCGGTTATCTGAAGGAATTAATTTTAAAAATACCGACGAAGCAACGGTTGATTGTCCCATTAATTTATGCTCACCTGATGTAAGATTATACATATTGATACGATAAAAATATTGAAAATCTTTCGTGTTTAATAGTGTATCTGTATAAGTAGTGTCATTAACAGTTATGGTAGAATCAACAAGATTCATTGTTGATGAAAATTGTTGACCTCGATAAATTAAATATTTATAGGGGCCAGGATATAGAATTGTATCAAATTCGGTAGGTTTCGACCAGGATAAAAACAAGGAGCCGTTTGTAGTTGATGTGCCGTTAATACTCACGTTAGTAATAATAGGAACATCTTTAATAAGTTGTTCACAAACCTCGTTGGAGGCTTTGCTCTCTGACCCATCTGGATAATAAGCGATTATTCTGTAGCAATAAGTTATTCCTGCATTTAATCCTAACCCGTTATTATTGTCAACATAGTTTGTGTCATAAATATTGCTTGTTTCACCAATTAATTGAAAATTGGTATAAGCAGGGATTCCAGGTTCGCAATAAGCAGGATTCCAGCCAGATGGACCTTGTTTTCGGTAAATTTTATATTTTAATGCTTGATTGCATGGGGTTTTGTTCCAATGCAATGCAATAGCATTGCTTAACACGGAGGCGTTCAAATTTTGAGGAGCTTGAGCAAGCACTTTTAAAAACAAGGTATGAAAATCGACCAAATTCGGATTGCCATCATCCAATGCTTTAAAGGATAAAATATAATTACTTTGACGCACATTCAAACAGCCCGGAACCCAAGTAAATGTTCCGTTTACATTACTTGAAAGCGCTGTAGTGGAAAATGAAGCTGGATTTGATGAAGAAAAAAGAGGTCCACCTGTTGCTGTAAAATTAACCGCATTACCATCTGGGTCAGTGGCATTCAATGGTAAATTTAACGTGTCGCCAACCACAATACACGTGTCGGTAGGTCCAACAATAGTTGGCGGATTGTTGCTGCAAGCAGTTACCGTAATTTGCATATCTCTTAAAATACTGCCAATTTTTACCCCATATCGATACTCGTCAACTCTAATTGAAACATTGTATTCTCCAATAGCAATAGGAGATTCCCATATCAAATCGCCTGTAATTCCATTTACCGAAATATAGCTCGATGCTTGTGGAAAGGTATAACCTGCAATAGGGTCTCCATTAGTTTGTTTACTTTGCTCCATGCTAAAATAAAGGCTATCTCCTTCAATATCCCAAGCCCCTGGATTATGTGTGTATGTTTTTCCAACACAAGCATTATCAATAGGAGCGTTAAGCAACACGGGTGAATTATTTACCCCAATAAATGGATTGATAATTAACGTTGATTCTACGTAAAAAACAACATTTACTGAGTTTGGAATATTAATAATACTAGCATTTCTGTTTGGATCTTCAACATGGAGAATGTAAGGAATTGGGCTTGCTCCAGGATAGGTATGATTAGCAATATAAACGTTTTTAGAAATATCATTTCCTAATGAAGTTACAGAAATTCTATCTATTGAATCTAAAGGAGAGCCATCGCCCCAAAATATTTCCAACCTCGGTCTGTCGGCAGGACTTGATTCTTTAACATAGGTTGTTACCGTTATTTCATAAGTAAATCCTGCAATATGGCGATAGGTAATTTCTCCCGCTCTATTATGTGTAGCAAAGGCCTGAACAGAAATCAATAAGAACAATATGTAAAGTAGTTTCTTCATGTATAAAGACTAAAATTAGTCCTTTTCAGTTTAGTAGTTTGGAAGGTTAAGTATTTATCTCCTAAACTTATAAACTAGTAACCTTTTATACTCTTTTCAATAATTAATTACTTGTTGCTCTATGTCTTTTGGTAAATCCCTATATTCATATTCTTGTGTTCTCAACTGAGGTTCAAATCCAGCTTTTTTTATAGATTGTTGAATTCCATCTGCAGTAAAACGGTGTGGTGCACCTGCAGCTGAAACTACATTTTCTTCAATCATAATTGAACCAAAATCGTTTGCACCAGCATGTAAACATATTTGAGCCGTTTTTTCTCCCACCGTTAACCAAGAAGCCTGAATGTTTTCAATGTTTGGCAACATTATTCTACTTAAAGCAATCATCCTGATATATTCATCATCAGTAACATGACTTGAAATACCTTTAACTCTTTTTAATAACGTGCCATCGTCCATAAACGGCCATGGAATAAATGCAATAAACCCTTTTGAATTCGCTGGTTTTTCAGCTTGAACTTCTCTTAACCAAACCAAATGTTCAAACCGCTCGGTTAGCGTTTCAATATGCCCAAACATCATGGTTGCTGTTGTTGTTAAATTTAATTGATGAGCAGCACGCATCACTTCTAACCATTCTCTTCCAGAACATTTTCCTTTTGAGATTAAGCGTCTAACCCTATCATTCAAAATTTCAGCACCAGCACCAGGCAACGAGTCCAACCCTGCACTTATTAACGCAGACAACACTTCTGTGTGCGACAACCCCTCTAACTTACTAATATGAGCAATTTCAGGAGGACCTAACGCATGAAGTTTAATATTCGGAAAAATTTCTTTTATCCCCGAAAAAGTATCCATGTAAAATTTTAACCCTAATTCTGGATGATGGCCCCCTTGTAACAACAATTGATTTCCGCCATATTTAATAGTTTCTTCAATTTTTACTTTGTATTGCTCCATTGAAGTAATGTAGGCATCGGCATGTCCAGGTATTCTATAAAAATTACAAAACTTACAATTAGCAATACAAACATTGGTAGTGTTTAAGTTACGATCTATAATCCACGTTACTTTATTACTATTTTGTTTTTTAATTTTTTTCAACTCATTACCAACATACATCAATTCAGTAGTAGAGGCATTTTTAAATAAAAATTCTCCTTCTTCAGCACTTAAAAATTCAAAATTTAATGCCTTTTCTAACACTAGTTGTACCTGCATATCGTCTGTTTTATCTAATTCAAAAATTGAAAAACCTTTAATTATTACTACTTTTGAACAATTCAAAGTTACTATAAAATTTATCGTGAATGGAAATAAAAAAAATTAGCAAAATTGCTCCAAAAAACCATGTTGCATTTCTTGTAAGTAGTGAAAAAGACTTGGATAATTCATTGTTTTCAAAAGAAGAATTAAGTTTTATTAAATCTCAATATAAAGACGATAATAAATTGGTTATGATTAATCGATTTTCGTCTATTGTTTTTATATTGTTTACTGCAAAACTAAATGATTATAAAGCCAAACAAACATCGCGTAAACTGGCTAGTCAACTAGTTGAAATTTCAAATAAATTAAAAATAAAGTCATTAATTGTTTGTTCAACCGTTGCCACCACTACTACGTTTATTGAAGGGTTGTTATTGTCAGATTATCAGTTTTTAAACTATGTAACTGATAAAAAAATAAATTCACTTAAAAAAGTAGAACTAGTTGCAAAAATTTCTGCTAACGAACTAAATGAAATCATCATTTTGGCTGAAGCCACCAACTTGGCTAAAGACTTAGTAAACGAGCCGGTCTCTTTTCTTAACGCTACACAATTGGGAGAAGAAGCAAAAAAAATTGCAAAAATTGCTGGTTTTAAAATTGAAGTCTTTGGTAAATCAAAAATAGAAACCCTAAAAATGGGTGGTTTACTGGCTGTAAACAAAGGAAGTCTTGACCAACCCACTTTTTCAATTTTAGAATGGAACCCAGCAAAAGCTAAAAACAAAAAACCAATTATTTTGGTTGGAAAAGGTGTTGTTTACGATACTGGTGGATTAAGTTTAAAACCTACACCCAACTCTATGGACACCATGAAATGCGATATGGGTGGCGCTGCTGCAGTTATAGGCGCTTTTTATGCCATTGCAAAAAACAACTTACCTTTTCATGTTATTGGATTAATTCCTGCAACCGACAATAGACCTGGTGGAAATGCTTATGCACCCGGCGATGTAATTGTAATGCACAACAAAAAAACTGTTGAAGTGTTAAATACCGATGCTGAAGGTCGGATGATTTTAGCCGACGCCTTAAGTTATGCTCAAAAATATAAACCCGAATTGGTGTTAGATATTGCTACACTTACTGGTGCTGCTGCCGCTGCCATTGGTCATTATGGCATTGTAGCTATGGGAAATGCGCATGACAACGTAATGAACAAATTAAAAGAAAGCGGAAACAATGTTTATGAACGAATCGTTGAATTTCCTTTTTGGGAAGAATATGAAGAACAATTAAAATCAACAATTGCTGATATGACAAATTTGGGAAATGGTTCTGGCGGCGCAATTACTGCTGGAAAATTTCTTGAAAAATTTACCGATTATCCTTACATTCATTTGGATATTGCTGGTCCTGCATTTATCAAAAAACCTGTTGATTATATTTCTCAAGGTGGAACTGGTGTAGGTGTGCGATTGTTTTACGATTTTATTAAGAATTACTAAAGAAGACCGAAGTTGGAAGACCAAAGTCCGAAGTTGGAAGCAACAAATGACCATTGACTAATGGCTAATGACCAAAAACGAGAAAAATATGTCAAAAAGAACAAACGATAAAATTAGAATAGGAATTAGCATTGGCGATTATAACGGAATTGGTTTAGAAGTAATCATAAAAACATTTATGGACCAACAAATTTTGGAATTATGTACCCCAATTGTTTATGGCTCTACTAAACTTGCCAATAATTATCGCAAAACGTTGGAGGTTAGTGAATTTAGCTTTAATAAAATTGCTAAAGCCGACGAATCCAGTCCAAAAAGAGCCAACATGGTAAGTTGTTGGAGTGAGGAGGTTGAGTTAACCATTGGAAAATCTACCGAAAGTGCTGGAAAATATGCTTTTTTATCATTAGATGCCGCATGTAAAGATTTATTTGATGGTAAAATCGATGCTCTAGTTACTGCTCCAATCAATAAAGACAATATACAATCTGATAATTTTAAATTTACAGGCCATACCGAATACCTCACCGACAAATTTGAAGGTGATTCATTAATGTTGCTTACCAACGAAAACTTAAAAGTAGGTATTGCAACAAACCATATTGCTGTTAAAGATATTGCAAAATCGCTAACCGTTGACCGAATTTTTTCCAAACTAAAAATTCTAAACAAAAGTTTAATACAAGATTTTGCAATTAATAGCCCCAAAATAGCTGTATTAGGCTTAAACCCACATGCCGGCGATAATGGATTAATTGGTAAAGAAGAGCAAGAAATTATTACACCTGCCATAAACAATGCAAAAAGTATAGGGCTTCAGGTTTTCGGACCTTATCCTGCCGATGGTTTTTTTGGCTCCGCCAATTACAAAAAATTTGATGCTATTTTAGCCATGTATCACGACCAGGGTTTAATTCCATTTAAAACCTTATCGTTTGGTGAGGGTGTTAATTTTACCGCTGGTTTAAACATTATTAGAACTTCACCCGATCACGGTGTGGCTTACGATATTGCTGGTAAAAATATTGCCAACGAACAATCATTCCGTTCAGCTATCTATCAAGCCATTGATATTTATAGAAACCGCCAAATGGATGCTGAGATTAATGAGAATGTGTTGAAGGTTGGGAAAAAATAAATAAAAGCAAATGAATAATTCTAACAAAATCTATTTTCAACATCTTGATGTGGTTCGTTTTATTGCAGCATTTATGATTGTAATACTACATACTTATGATGCCTATAATGGTTGGTTTGGTCATTTACAAATTCTTGTTGATAAGGAAACCCAATCCTTTACTTTTTTTGGGAAATTAATGAATCAATTTTTTGAAAATTTAGGCACTGGTGTTGATATTTTTTTCTTAATAAGTGGCTTTTTAATCACCTATATATTGTTACAAGAAAAGGAAAAATTTGATAAAATAAATATTTTCAAATTTATGATAAGAAGGTCTTTACGTATCTGGCCCTTGTATTTTTTAATAATTGCATTTACTCCTTTTTTGGTTAGTTGGCTAGATTCAGATTCGCCAAATTATTTATATAACCTTTTTTTTATTAATAATTTCGGAACAATTCATACTCAAACTTGGACTTATCCTTTTAGTCATTTTTGGTCAATTTGTATTGAAGAACATTTTTATTTGGTTTGGCCTTTCGTTGTGGCATTTATTCCTAAAAAGAGGCTTTTAAATACTTTTTACTTATTTATTATTGCGAGCATTTTATTTAGAATATATATTTTCTATACATCTGATAATGTGTGGTATAATTTGTTTTTACATACCTTAAGCAGAATAGATGTTATTGTTATTGGAGCAATTGGTGCGTATTATTATTCAGAAAATAGAATAGATTTTAATTTAGGGAAAACACTTAGAATAGCAATCTATGCAATACTTTTGCTTGCCCTGTGTATAGAGCCAATTGTTTTGTGGAACACTGTTTTTTTGGTAGGATTTAAAAAATATTTTTATATTTTAATTTTTTCGGTTCTTTTATTAGATTTTAACCTTAATAGTAATTTTAAACACTTTTTACCAGCCAAAAGTATATTCCATTATTTAGGTAAAGTTTCATATGGGATTTATATGTATAGCAATGTAATACTGCTTATTGTGGTAAAAAAAATAATGTGGTTGTATGAATTTAAAAGTCCTTTCTTGTTTTTTGTCATTGTATTTAGTTTAGCAATCTTAATTCCAATAATTAGTTATGAATTGTTTGAAAAACAAATATTAAAATTAAATAAATATTTTAGAGTAATTGAAACTGAAAGGTAAATGCTCCTATATTGTTAATGTTGAATAAATACAAGCCCACCTATTTTTTATTGACACCTCTTATCTTTGCTATTTCTTTATTATAAAAAACCGCTCGGCGTTGTTTTCATTTATTGATGTGGCAAAAATATGATTGTAGGTGATTTTGATGGGGATGATAAAGATGAGCTATTTTATGTTCAGACGAGCAATAACGCAGCATGGGCGGTATCTCAAGATATGATTTTAAACCCTGATTGGAGTTCGAGTTGGAGCTGGAATTGGACTGCAAATCCTGAATATACAGTACCCTTTATAGATGATTGGTCATTAGCGTCAAATGTATCTAGTATAACAAAATATTTTTTAATAAAAGCTATAGCAAATGAGCCAAGTTATTTATTAGCTATGCGGAAATTTGATGGATACAATCCTTGTGATAATTTTATTGTTAATATGTATAAACCAAATGTTTCTACTAATTTCAAATTAACTGATAGCGATTTAGCAATGGATGTCAATAATTTTGAGCCTGTAAATAACTTTAAATTATTCCCAAATCCTTCTTCTTGGAAAATACAAATACATTCTGAGAATTTGGTTATAAACGGTGTAGAAATTTTTGATATTAGAGGGCAATTAATATTTAAAAATAGTTATGGCTTAGAGAATGATATTCAAGTTGATATTTCAGACAAACCTACTGGTATCTATTTTGTAAAAATTATTTCTAGCAATAATATACCAGTTGAAAAAATCATAAAAAACTAACAGAAATCTAAACTAAAATATTAAAGAACTCCCTTTTTACAGGATATTTCTTTTATTCATTTTTTGCGATTAAATTTGAAAATATTTTATCGAATATCATTTTTTTAAAATCCAAAAAATTAATACTTAGATTCCTATGACTCCTAGTTTAAAAAATTCAATCTCTTTATTCGTTGGAATAACCCTTGTGCTTGTAATTTTTGGTCTTCAAAACAAAGCATATAACATAAAAAGCAACCCAAATCCTCGTCTTATTGGTTGGGATGTTTATGGTTACTATCTTTATTTGCCAGCAACTTTTATTTACAATGATTTAGGATTAGAAAACAACGAATGGATTGATAAAACTCGTGATAAATATAAGCCATCAACCACTTTTTATCAAGCCACACAAGGAGAAGGAAATAAAAAAGTTATCCTTTACAGCATTGGCTATTCTTTTATATATGCTCCGGGATTTTTTATTGCTAATTGGTTAGCACCCTCATTGGGTTATGAAAAAGATGGTTTTTCTAAACCTTACCAAGTTTCACTGATTTTTACTGCATTTATTTTTTCATTAATTGGAATTTTCATGTTCCGAAAAATTTCCTTACGGTTTTTCTCTGATAAGATAACAGCTTTAGTCATGATTTTTATTTTAGTGGGTAGTAATTACTTTTTTCAAGCAACTTACGATGGTATAATGCCTCATAACTTACTATTTACCATAAATTGTTTTATTATTTGGTACACCATAAAGTGGCACGAAAACCCATCATTGAAAAACATCCTACTACTTAGTTTTTTTATTGGTTTTGCCACCATCTGTCGCCCAACAGAATTGTTATGGGTTTTACTTCCTTTGCTCTGGAAAGTAACTACTATTAAAGAGCTGTTTGAAAAATTAAAATCGTTATTGGCAAACTACATTCATCTAATTTTAGCTCTTGTTGTTGTTCTCGGAATAATTTTTATTCAGTTTTCTTACTATAAATACACATCAGGCAATTATTTTGTTGTTAATTTACATAGCGAAGGATTTTCTTTTCTTCATCCTTATATTTTTGAATTTTTATTTAGTTATAAAAAAGGATGGTTATTATATACTCCAATCATGATTTTTGGACTTGTTGGCTTTTATTTTATGTTTCGATTAAATAAATCAATAGTATTGGCATTGTTTTCTTATTTGGTCATTTATATTTATGTGGCATCAAGCTGGGAATGTTGGTGGTATGCAGCTAGTTTTGGTCAACGACCAATGGTTGAAACTTATGCTATGATGTTGTTTCCAATGGGATATTTTATAGTTGGTGTTCAGTCTTATAAAAAATGGATTCAATTTTTAGCTTATTTTACTTTAACTACGATACTCGCACTGAATTTATTTCAAACTTGGCAATTCAGAAATTATATTATTGATGCCGAACGAATGACTAAAGAGTATTATTGGAGTGTTTTTGGTAAAACTAAAATTGACGAAAAAGAAAAAGAAAAGTTGAGCGTTGACCGTTATCAAGAGCATTTTTTAGAATACGATAGCTACCAAACTAATTATTATAAAAAAGACGTATTCTTTTTAGATTTTGAACAAGAAAATAATAATAAAATTGATACCATTGCCGTATCTGGTAAAAACAGTTTCATGTTAACCCCAAACAATCCATTTTCAACCACTTTTGAAGAAAGGTATTACAACATCACCTCTAAAAACTATTTGTGGCTTAGAGCGTCTGTATGGGTTTATTTAGTCGAGCCTTAAAAACCACATTTCAAGTTTAAATTTTTTAAAAAAATA